>NZ_JANIET010000001.1:2751895-3103790 GCF_024506435.1 Pantoea trifolii
CAGTACCGCCATCAGGTTCAGCGCCTGTACCACGTCAGGACAGTTGTGGCACGACAGTGAATAATAAGTTTCGAAGTGGAAGTCGCCTTCCAAAGCCACAACCTGATCAAGCAGGCTCTGCGCTTCTTTCGAAGGGTGTCCACCGGTTTGCAGCAAGGCTAAAACCAGTGAAGTGAATTCATGGCCCATGGGCGAACCGGCAAAGCGCGGACCGCTTTGACTGCCTGGGTTTGTGATCAGGAAAGAGGGTTTACGAACCGGACGATCGTTCTCTTCACGGAAGCTGACTTTGTCTGACAAGCCCGCGATATCAGCCAACAGAGAGCGAATCTCTGCGGATTTGGCGCCATCATCCAATGTGGCAATCAACTCAACCGGTTTCGTTAGTTTCTCAAGGTAAGCCTTGAGTTGGGTTTTTAAATTGGTGTCGAGCATAGTGAGTTCCTGTCATGAAAATCGGGTGCCGTAGCACCCGATTGAGAAAGATCGAATGGCAGCTAACTTAGATTTTGCCAACCAGGTCCAGTGATGGAGCCAGAGTGGCTTCGCCTTCTTTCCATTTTGCCGGGCATACTTCACCTGGGTGAGAAGCAACGTACTGTGCTGCTTTCACTTTGCGGATCAGGTCAGATGCATCACGGCCAATGCCTTCGGCAGTGATTTCGATCGCCTGGATGATGCCTTCCGGGTCAACGATGAAGGTACCGCGATCTGCCAGACCTTCGTCTTCGCGCATGATTTCGAAGTTGCGGGTCAGCGCGCCAGTTGGGTCACCGATCATCGCGTATTTGATTTTCGCGATGGTGTCTGAAGAACCGTGCCAGGCTTTGTGGGTAAAGTGCGTGTCAGTAGAAACAGAGTAGATATCTACACCCAGTTTCTGGAACTCTTCGTGATGGTCTGCAACGTCACCCAGTTCGGTTGGGCATACGAAGGTGAAGTCAGCCGGGTAGAAGAAGAAAACACTCCATTTACCTTCAACGTCTTTCTCGGTGACTTCGATGAATTCGCCGTTTTTGAACGCTGCGTTTTTAAATGGTTTGATCTTGGTATTAATGATGGACATGGTGACCTCCGTTAAAAGATGTGATGCAGGCTACAGAATTTTCGGGCCAACTTCTAATATGCAGACGTTATCAATTAGATAACCAAAAGCTATCAAAGCGCCGACACCTGATTTCATGCGGCTCGCGCGGGCATTCTACACAGAAAAAGCTCTGATTAAACAGGCTTTATCTTTTCGTCTCGCTGCTGCTATTTTTAGGAATACGAACAGGTCACCACAAATGGCGCCCCTACGGAGAGCAGAGTCATTTTCGTAGGGTCACCATTTATGGTGACCTGGCAAAAGCGTCAAATAATCGTGCGAATGGAGTGCTTAAGTGGATATACGTTTATTTGAGGAAACCGATCGGCCTTTTCTGCGCACGCTCTATCTTGCCGCGCGACGCCATAACTGGACGTGGCTGGATGGCGAAGATTGGCAGTTAGAAGATTTCGATGCTGTGATTTTGGGCGAAACCGTGCTGGTCGCTGAGCTGGACGGACATCGCGTGGGGTTTGCGGCGGTGCTGGATAATGACAACTTCCTGCATAGTCTGTACGTCGATCCAAACGCACAGGGAAAAGGTGTGGGCAGCGCGTTGTTAGAAAAAGTGCAGTCGCGATTTAGCTCGACTGGCGCATTGAAATGCCTGCAACAGAATCAGGCGGCAATGGATTTCTATCTCAAACACGGCTGGCGGCGTGAAGCGGTTGGCGAGAGCGAGCAGGGAAAATATGTGCTGATGCATTTTCCGCTGGCGAAACGCGCCAGCGGAAATGGAGGCCGTTAAACGGCGCGGAAGGCGATATCGCCAGGGATGATGTCTCCCTGCCAATAGAGCTGAGCCGCCACACGCCCCGCCAGCTGGCGGTAGAGCGCGGTGAAATCACTATCCGGACGGCGCACCACGGTGGGTTCGCCATCATCCAGATCTTCACGCAGCGTAATGTGCAGCGGCAGTTGTGCCAGCAAACGCGTGTTGTAATCTTCCACCAGCTTCTGCGCACCGCCGGTGCCGAATATCGGCTCGTGATGTCCGCATTGGCTGCAGATGTGCATGCTCATGTTCTCGACCACGCCCAACACCGGCACGTTGACTTTCTCGAACATTACCATCCCTTTACGCGCATCAATCAAGGCGATGTCTTGTGGCGTGGTGACCACTAACGCGCCGGTCACCGGCACGTTTTGCGCCAGCGTCAGCTGAATATCGCCGGTGCCCGGCGGCATATCGAGGATCAGATAATCCAGATCCGGCCACATGGTTTCATTAAGCAGTTGCATCAGGGCTTTGCTCGCCATCGGACCACGCCACACCATGGCGTTGTCGTCGGTGACCAGATAACCAATCGAATTGGTTGCCAGACCGTGCGCCATGATCGGCGCCATATGCGTGCCATCTGGCGAGGTTGGACGCTGATTTTCGGTACCGAGCATGTTCGGAATCGACGGGCCGTAAATATCCGCATCGAGAATCCCCACGCGCGCTCCTTCGGCGATCAGCGCCAGCGCCATATTCACGGCGGTGCTGGATTTACCCACGCCACCTTTGCCTGAACTGACGGCGATGATGTTCTTCACACCGGTCGCGCCCGGATGATTTTTCACCCGCTTCAGCGTGGCGATGTCATGACGCAGCCGCCAGTCAATGGCGCTGGCATCGGTCAGGCGCAGCAGCTCGGCGCTGGTTTGCGCTTTCAGCTCTTCAAAGGCGCTGGCCCACGCGAACGGCATCACCAGTTCGATATGCAGCTTGTCATCCAGCAGCGCGACGTGGCGCAGCGCTTTCAGCGTAGTCAGGTTGTGTTGCAGCGTCGGATGTTCAAAGTCACTTAGCACGCCGATAACTAAGGCTCGCAGCGCTTCAGGTGAATGATGTTGCTGGGATTGTGAAGTCATCCCCTCTCCTTGTTTATTCTTCACGCCAGATTGCGGCGGTGTCTGTTCAATAGTATCAGATAGGCGCTAAAAGTGATGGGGATGTGCTGCTGTGTTTACGCCAGAGGGTGCTTCGGTTACCATCATTCCCCTAAATAATTCGTGTTGCAGGAAGGCGGCAAACGAGAGAATCCCAATGAGCTTACTCAAGTAAGTGATTTGGGTGAGCGAGAGAAGACAACGCGCCTGCAACGCGAAGTATGACGGGGAAACCCGCTTTTTCATCAATGGAACGCTACGCAATCATGACTATAGTCGCTAAAAAAATTCTGGTAACGTGCGCGCTGCCGTACGCAAACGGTTCAATCCATCTCGGTCACATGCTTGAACACATTCAGGCTGACATTTGGGTCCGTTACCAGCGAATGCGTGGCAACCAGGTTCACTTCATCTGTGCAGACGACGCCCACGGCACGCCAATTATGCTGAAAGCGCAGCAGCTGGGCATCGCGCCGGAGCAGATGATCGCGGAGATGAAGCAGGAGCACGAGACCGATTTCGCTGGCTTCAACATCAGCTATGACAACTATCACTCGACGCACGGCGACGAAAACCGCCAGCTGTCTGAGTTGATTTATGGTCGTCTGAAAGAGAACGGCTTCATCAAGAACCGCACCATCTCGCAGCTGTACGATCCTGAAAAAGGCATGTTCCTGCCGGACCGTTTCGTGAAAGGCACCTGCCCGAAATGTAAGTCACCGGATCAGTATGGCGATAACTGCGAAGTGTGCAGCGCGACCTATAGCCCGACCGAGCTGATCGACCCGAAATCGGTGGTTTCAGGCGCGACGCCGGTGCTGCGTGATTCCGAGCACTTCTTCTTTGATCTCCCTTCTTTCAGCGCGATGCTGCAGGCGTGGACGCGTTCAGGCGCGCTGCAAGAGCAGGTGGCGAACAAGATGCAGGAGTGGTTTGAGTCGGGCTTGCAGCAGTGGGATATCTCCCGCGATGCGCCTTACTTTGGCTTCGAAATTCCTGGCGCGCCGGGCAAATACTTTTACGTCTGGCTGGATGCGCCAATCGGTTACATGGGTTCGTTCAAAAATCTGTGCGACAAGCGCGGCGATCTCGATTTCGACGAGTTCTGGAAGAAAGATTCCACCACCGAGTTGTATCACTTCATCGGTAAAGACATCGTCTATTTCCACAGCCTGTTCTGGCCGGCGATGCTGGAAGGCAGCAACTTCCGCAAGCCAACCAACCTGTTCGTACACGGTTATGTGACGGTGAACGGCGCGAAGATGTCCAAATCGCGCGGTACCTTTATTAAAGCCAGCACCTGGTTGCAGCATCTGGATGCCGACAGCCTGCGTTATTACTACGCGGCCAAGCTCTCTTCGCGCATCGACGATATCGACCTGAATCTGGAAGATTTCGTTCAGCGCGTGAATGCGGACGTGGTGAACAAAGTGGTGAACCTGGCGTCGCGTAATGCGGGCTTCCTGACCAAACGCTTTGGCGGCAAGCTGGCGAGCGAACTGGCCGATCCGGCACTGTATCAGACCTTTGTTGATGCCTCTGAGAAGATTGGCGAAGCCTGGGCCAGCCGCGAATATAACCGCGCGATCCGTGAAATCATGGCGCTGGCCGATCTGGCGAACCGCTATGTCGATGAGCAGGCACCTTGGGTGGTGGCGAAGCAAGAAGGCCGCGATGCCGACCTGCAAGCGATCTGCTCAATGGGTATCAACCTGTTCCGCGTATTGATGACCTGGCTGAAGCCGGTGCTGCCATCACTGACCGAACGCACCGAAGCCTTCCTGCAGAGCGAACTGAGCTGGGATGCGATTGCCCAACCGCTGCTGGATCATGAAGTAGCACCGTTCAAAGCGCTGTATGGCCGTATCGAAATGACCAAAGTTGACGCGCTGGTTGAGGCTTCGAAAGAAGACGCGGCGGCGGCGAACAAACCTGCAGCAACCGGTCCGCTGGCCGATGCGCCGATTGGCGACACCATCACCATTGATGATTTCGCCAAGGTCGATATGCGTGTGGCGCTGATCGAAAAAGCTGAGCTGGTTGACGGTTCCGACAAGCTGCTGCGTCTGGAGCTGGATTTGGGTGGCGAGAAGCGCCAGATTTTCTCTGGCATTCGCGCAGCCTATCCGGATCCGTCCGTGCTGGTCGGCAAGATGACCATCATCGTGGCTAACCTCGCGCCGCGTAAAATGCGCTTCGGTATTTCAGAAGGCATGGTGCTGTCAGCGGGTCCAGGCGGCAAAGACCTGTTTGTGTTGTCCGTCGATAGCGGTGCAGTGCCGGGTATGCCGGTTAAGTAAGGGATTTTTGCCCTCACCCTAGCCCTCGCCCGCTTGCGGGAGAGGGAACCGCTCAGTGCGGTCATTTAATCTTGATTCTACTTTTTGCAAACCTGCTCCACCTAATCATTCCCTCGCCCGCTTGCGGGAGAGGGCTAGGGTGAGGGCCCAGGCAGCAACAACTGCCGATATATCTCCTCCATCACCGCATCAAACTCTTCGAAAACCTGATGATTCCAGAATCTAATCACTCTCCAGCCACCGCGCTGTAAATAATCCGTTCTTCGTTGATCATAAATTTTCGCTTCATCTTCATTATGTTGTCCGCCATCCAGCTCAACGATCAGCAGCCTTTCAATACAGGCGAAATCCACGATATAACATCCAATCGGATGCTGACGCCGAAACTTCACGCCGCATAAATTCCGGTTACGCAAAAAACGCCATAATAGATGCTCCGCTTCTGGCATCGCCTGACGCAGTTGTCGCTGACGCGTAATCGCTTTCATCATCGCCCTCACTTTCACGCTATCGGCTTACCCTACGTCATGTTTAAAGGAATAAAAGATCGCGATGAAAAAGCTGGAATCTGCATTCCAATGTGATCGCTAGCACGCTAATCGCTTAATGCGTATGATAAAGCGCTACGAAAACAGGAGCCTGACATGCCTGCCGTACTCTCTGCTTGTTGGCGCTATGTGCGCGCCTTCGCCATCATCTATGCGGCGCTTTACGCCGGAATGGGGATTTCTGCCCTACTCCCGATAACCATTCCTGGCAGCATCATCGGCATGCTGCTGCTGTTCCTGTTGCTGGCGCTGCAAATCATGCCGGTTGAGTGGGTGAAACCCGGATGCCATTTACTGATTCGCTATATGGCGCTGCTGTTTGTGCCGATTAGCGTCGGCGTGATGGGCTATACCGATATCCTCACCGCGCAGTTTGGACCGATTGTGGTGTCGTGCATTGTCAGTACTTTTATGGTGCTGCTGATTGTCGGTCTAAGTGCAGAACGTTTGCAGCGCCCGCAGGAGAAGCCGAATGATTGACGCATGGTGGTCGCTGCCGCTGACCGTAATCTCCTATTTTCTGGCGCGCAAACTGGCGGCGAAAATCAATATCTCCATCGTCAATCCATTGCTGGTGGCGATGACGATTGTCATTCCGATTCTGCTGCTCACCAATCTGCCTTACACGCGCTATTTTGCCGGCAGCAGCCTGCTCAATCAGTTGCTGCAACCGGCGGTTGTCGCGCTGGCGTTGCCGCTGTATGAGCAGATGCATCAGATTCGCGCGCGCTGGAAAACCATCATCAGCGTCTGTTTCATCGGCAGCATCACGGCGATGGTGTCAGGCACCGCGATTGCGCTGTGGATGGGCGCAACGCCGGAAATCGCCGCCACCATTATGCCGAAATCCGTTACCACGCCGATTGCGATGGCGGTCTCCGCCTCGCTGCACGGTATTCCCGCCATCAGCGCTATTTGCGTGCTGATCGCCGGTGTGCTGGGTGCGGTGTTTGGTCATATGCTGCTTAATCTGTTTAAGGTGAAAAACAAATCTTCGCGCGGCTTGGCGATTGGAAACGCTTCGCACGCATTAGGCACCGCGCGCGCCGCCGAGATTGATTATCAGGAAGGTGCCTTCAGCTCACTGGCTTTGGTGATTTGCGGCATCATCACTTCGTTACTGGCACCCTTCCTTTTTCCGCTATTAATGCATTGGTGGGGCTGAAACTTGCGAGAGATCTCGCAAAGTTGAAACAACCCAATCAGCTTGCATTGTCAGAGCGACTTGGATCACATATAAAACCTCTGGCGGCGCATCGCCGCTAACGCGTAACTGAGGCCATCACATCATGCATTCACGATTCCTTACTGCTTTTTCTGCCCTGCCCACTGCGCTGCAAGCTGCAATTCAGCCGCTGCTCGATGCGCCGGATTTTCACGGCGTATTGCGTCCGCAGGATGTCGCGCAACTGAAACAGCTTACCGGTCTGGATGATGATGCGCTGGCGCTGGAACTGCTGCCGCTGGCGGCGAGCTGCGCGGTGGCAACCGTATCAAATTTTAATGTCGGCGCGATCTCGCGCGGCGTCAGCGGCCACTGGTATTTCGGCGCCAACATGGAGTTCCTGCACACGCCGCTACAGCAGACGGTGCACGCCGAGCAAAGTGCCATTACGCATGCCTGGCTGCGCGGTGAAGAGAAACTGGCAGCGATTACCGTCAACTACACGCCGTGCGGACATTGTCGTCAGTTTATGAACGAGCTGAACAGCGGCACGGCGATTCGCATCAGCCTGCCTGGACGCGCGGTTAGCACGCTGGGCGACTATTTGCCGGATGCGTTTGGTCCAGCCGATCTGAACATCACTGAACGTCTGCTGACGCCGATCGATCATGGTTTTGCCGTTCAAGGTGATGCGTTGCAACAGGCTGCCATTACTGCCGCCAATCACAGTCACGCCCCTTATAGCCAGAGTTACAGCGGCGTGGCGCTGCGCAGCCTGAGCGGCAAGGTCTTTACCGGTCGCTATGCGGAAAACGCCGCCTTCAACCCAAGCTTGCCGCCGCTGCAGGCCGCACTGATTTTGATGAACATGAGCAACGAAGCGCTGGAGACTATTCAGCAAGCCGTTTTGGCAGAATGTCAGGAGAGCACGCTGAGTCAGTTGGATGCGACTCGCGCGACGCTTAAGGCGTTGGGATGTGAGGATTTCTCACTTACTTTAGTTTCGAAAACATCAGTTTAGTGATCCTTTTACCGCTTTTGTGACCTTCTGTTAACAAAAGCTGTACATCTGCAGGAATTTTCATAGGATCGGGCGCCAGAACCTCTTCACTTCAAGATGGACTGGCGTGACCTTTTCCCGGCGATACGTCAGAAAACACTGCAACCGGAGCAAGCACTGCATGGAACTCGACTACGAAAGTAAACGCCCGCTGTATATTCCTTATGCGGGTCCGATCCTGCTGGAATTTCCGCTGTTGAATAAAGGCAGCGCCTTCACCCTCGAAGAACGTAACGAATTTAACCTCAACGGTCTGCTACCGGAAGCGGTAGAAACCATCGAAGAGCAGGCAGAACGTGCCTGGCGCCAGTTCCTGGATTTCAAAAACAACAACGACAAGCATGTCTATCTGCGCAACATCCAGGACACCAACGAAACCCTGTTCTACCGCCTGCTCGACAATCATCTGGAAGAGATGATGCCGATTATCTACACCCCAACGGTCGGCGCGGCCTGTGAACACTTCTCTGAAATCTACCGTCGCGCGCGCGGCGTGTTCATCTCTTATAACAACCGCGATCGCATTGAAGACATGCTGCAGAACGCCACTAAGCAGAATGTAAAAGTGATCGTGGTGACCGATGGCGAACGTATTCTTGGTCTCGGCGATTTGGGTATCGGCGGCATGGGCATCCCAATCGGTAAGCTGTCGCTGTATACCGCGTGTGGCGGCATCAGCCCGGCTTACACCTTGCCGGTGGTGCTGGATGTTGGCACCAACAACCAACAGTTGCTGAACGATCCGCTCTACATGGGCTGGCGTCATCCGCGTATCACTGGCGAAGAGTACGAAGAGTTTGTTAACGAGTTCATCCAGGCAGTCAACCGTCGCTGGCCGAACGTGCTGTTGCAGTTCGAAGACTTCGCGCAGAAAAACGCCATGCCGCTGCTGGAGCGCTATCGCGATGAGATCTGCTGCTTCAACGACGATATTCAGGGCACCGCCGCAGTGACCGTCGGCACGCTGATCGCCGCCAGCCGCGCTGCGGGCAGCCGCCTGTGCGAGCAGAAAGTGGTGTTCCTCGGTGCCGGTTCTGCCGGTTGTGGTATCGCCGAGCAAATCATCGCGCAGATGAAGTCGGAAGGTTTGAGCGATGATGAAGCGCGTGGCCGCGTGATGATGGTCGATCGCTTCGGTCTGCTGACCGACAAACTGCCGAACCTGCTCAATTTCCAGAGCAAGCTGGTGCAGAAGAGCGAGAGCCTGAAAGATTGGGATACCGATAGCGATTCAATTTCTCTGCTCGACGTGGTGCGCAACGCCAAGCCGGATATTCTGATCGGCGTGTCAGGTCAACCTGGCCTGTTCACCGAAGAGATCATCCGCGAGATGCACAAGCACACCAAGCGTCCAATCGTTATGCCGCTGTCGAACCCGACGTCACGCGTGGAAGCAACGCCAGCCGACATCATCGCCTGGACCGACGGTGCCGCGCTGGTTGCCACCGGCAGCCCGTTCTCACCGGTGACCTGGAAAGGGAAAACCTATCCAATCGCCCAGTGCAACAACTCCTATATCTTCCCTGGCATCGGTTTGGGTGTCATCGCTGCGGGCGCCAGTCGCGTGACGGATTCGATGCTGATGACCGCCAGCCGCGCACTGGCCGACTGCTCACCGCTGGTTAACGATGGCGAAGGTCCGGTTCTGCCGGAGATCAAAGATATACAAGGCGTGTCCAAGCTGATTGCCATTGAAGTGGGCAAAGCCGCGCAGCTGGCTGGTGTGGCGGTGGTGACCTCGGAAGATGTGCTGTCGAAAGCCGTCAGCAACAACTTCTGGCTGCCGCAGTATCGTAATTATCGCCGTACTTCGATCTGATAAATCCGTTGCCGGATCATTTAGATCCGGCAACGTTTAAAAAAACGTCAGCCAACGGGCGTTTACTTGCTTCCCCCGCCCGCCTCAAGTAGCCTTTATCCATTCTGAATTCTGCCAACCGAGTGCCCGCGCGCATGATTAAACGCGTTTTCTTTGGTCTGTTTTTCATCATCTTACTGATGGTGGCGACCGCGCTCGGCCTGGATCGCTGGATCAGCTGGAAAACCGCGCCCTTTATATATGAAGATGTCACCTCGTTGCCACATCGTCAGGTCGGCGTGGTCTTGGGCACGGCGAAGTACTACCGCACGGGCGTGATCAATCAGTATTACCTCTATCGCATTCAGGGCGCGTTGAACGCTTATAACAGCGGCAAGGTCAATTACCTGCTGCTGAGCGGTGATAATGCGCAGCAAAGCTATAACGAACCGATGACCATGCGCCGCGATTTGATTAAAGCGGGCGTCGCGCCGTCGGACATCGTGCTGGATTACGCCGGCTTCCGCACGCTGGATTCGATTGTGCGCACGCGCAAAGTGTTCGATACCAACGATTTCATCATCATTACCCAGCGCTTCCACTGTGAGCGCGCGCTGTATATCGCACAGCATCTGGGGATTCAGGCGCAGTGTTATGCGGTGCCGTCGCCGAAAAACATGTTGTCGGTACGTTTCCGCGAAGTGGGTGCACGTTTGGGTGCGCTGGCGGATTTGTATTTGATGAAGCGCGAGCCGCGTTTCCTCGGCCCGCTAGTGCCGATTCCTGCGGTGCATGAAGTGCCGGAAGATGCGCAGAGTTATCCGGCAGTAACGCCAGAGCAGTTGCTGGAGCTGGAAGAGAAACTGCAGAAGTAAGTGGTAGCGGTGCATTTTGTAGGGTCGCCATTTATGGCGACCACCAATGTAAAAGGGCCGCATTGCGCGGCCCTTTGTTTGTTGTGTGATGTCTTATTTTTTACGTGCGTACTTCAGTGAATCCAGCGCCACAGCGAAGATGATGATGCCGCCCTTGATGATGTACTGCCAGTAAGGGTTGACGCCGATGTAGGTCAAGCCGTAGTTGATGACGGTAAAAATGATGACACCGGTCACCACGCCCGCTACAGAACCCACGCCACCGGCAAACGACACTCCGCCGACCACACAAGCCGCAATCGCATCCAGCTCATACATAAAGCCGAGGTTGTTGGTAGCGCTGCCGATACGGCCCGCTTCCAGCATCCCGCCGAACGCGTAGAACACGCCTGACAATGCATACACCAGAATCAGGTTGAACGGTACGTTTACGCCAGACACTTTCGCCGCTTCCGGGTTACCACCGATAGCGAAGATGTTGCGGCCGAAACGGGTTTTATTCCACAGCACCCAAACAAATACGATGGCAATCACGGCGTAGAAGGTGATGAACGACAGTTTGAAGTCACCGAAACGCAGGAAGCCCTGAGCAAATTTGGAGAAGCCAGGATCGAAACCGGCAATCGGTGATGCCCCCACAAAGTCGTAATAGAGTGAGTTGATGCCGTAAACGATGATCATGGTGCCCAGGGTGGTGATAAATGGCGTTACCTTGAGGTAAGCAATGATCACACCGTTTACCAGACCAATCACGCCGCCGATGATGCACACGGTCAGGATAACTACCGGGATTGGCACGGTGTCCAGATGCGGGAACACCTTGTTCGCGTTATCCATCGCCTGCAGCAGCGTTGCTGCCACCACCGCCGCTAAACCTACCTGACGACCCGCTGAAAGGTCCGTACCTTGAGTGACAATCAAACCGGCCACGCCCAATGCAATAATAATACGCACTGAGGATTGGGTCAGAATATTACTTAGGTTCATTAAACTTAAGAACGTTGGATCCTGGAAAATAATAATTGCCAGCAGTACAAACAGGACAACGTAAATGCCGCCCTCTTTTAACCAGGTTAGCGCATTCTTTTTAGTAGTCGCTTTCATGTTAAAGCCCTTGCTTCATTAAAGGTGTAATGACGCTAAACGCAGGATTTCATTCTGCGAGGTCGTTTTGGTATCAACAATGCCTGCTACTTGGCCATTACTCATCACTAAAATACGATCGGTAATACCCAACAGTTCTGGCATTTCAGAAGAGATAATAATGATGCCCTTCTCTTTCTTCGCCAACTCAGCAATAAGTTGGTAGATTTCGAATTTCGCGCCCACATCAATCCCGCGCGTTGGTTCATCCAGCATCAATATTTCCGGCTGCGTTAATAACCAGCGACCAATGATCACTTTTTGTTGGTTACCACCGGAAAGCGAACCAATTTGCGTATGATGACCTGGCGTTTTCACGCGCATCGAATCAATCACCCATTGGGTATCGCTTTTCATGCGTTTATTATCGAGCAGCCCCATGCTGGATTTATACTTTTTAATATTGGAGATAAGCGAGTTAAAGCCAATATCCAGATACGCATAAATACCGGTGGAACGACGCTCTTCCGTCACCAGCGCAAAACCGTGGTTAATGGCTTCGTTGGCACTGTGGTTATTAATCGCCTTACCGTGCAATTTAATCGTGCCGCCCGACTTTTCGCGAATCCCAAACAGAGTTTCGACGATGTCGGTACGCTTGGCGCCCACCAAACCGGCAATACCCAGAATTTCACCTTTACGCAGATCGAACGAGATATCACGAATTGAAGGCTGACGCAGTGAGGTTAAATGACGCACCTCAAGAATGGTTTCCCCCGGCACGTTGGTTTTGTCCGGGAAACGCTGGTTCAATGAACGGCCAACCATCATCGAGATGATCTTGTCCATATCCAGCCCTTCCAGCGGCTGAGTGGCGATCCACTGCCCATCACGCAAAATGGTGATCTCATCGCACAGCTGGAATATCTCTTCCATCTTATGCGAGATATAGACAATGCCGCAGCCGCGATCTTTCAGCTTACGAATAATCGTGAACAAGTGATTCACTTCTTTTTCGGTCAGCGATGATGTCGGCTCATCCATAATGACAATCTTCGCGTCATAGGAAAAAGCTTTGGCGATTTCGATCATCTGCATCTGCGAGACAGATAAGGTGGCGACTTTATCGCGCGGATCGATATCAATATCTAATTCATCAAAGATCGCTTTGGTATCGCGATACATTTTATCCTGATCAACAAATACGCCTTTACGTGGATAACGGCCAAGCCACATGTTATCCATGACGTTGCGTTGCAGAACCAGGTTTAATTCCTGATGCACCATGGAAACGCCATTTTCCAGCGCCTCTTTGGAGCTCTTATAATCAATTTCTTCACCCTGAAACAGGATGCTCCCCGTATCCTTTTTATAAATCCCAAACAGACATTTTAATAATGTAGATTTCCCGGCGCCGTTTTCTCCCATTAATGCATGAACGGAGTGCGGCCGCACTTTTAAATTCACATTATCTAAGGCTTTAACCCCTGGAAATGATTTAGAGACATTCGTCATCTCCAGCAGATATTCACGCTGTGTGGTCGGATTCTCACTGGCCATAATTTACCTGGCTAAATAAAGCGTTGGTCAGATGCAATAAGGCGCGGCGAAATGCCGCGCCCAGGATGAATTACTTCACAAACTGCGACAGATTTTCTTTATCTACTGGTACGTAAGGAACACGTACGATTTTGTTGTCCATCTTGAAGTTGGTGCCAGCGGTTGGCTCTTTGCCATTGGCCAGATTGTTAGCAATATCCAGCGTCGCTTTCGCCTGGTTTTCCGCATCGTTCAGCACGGTACCGGCCAGTGCGCCTGATTTCACCAGCGCCAGCGCTTCTGGCAGTGCATCGACACCGAACACTGGAATGCTGGTTTTGTTGTGCGCTTTCAGCGCTTCAACCGCACCCATTGCCATCGCATCGTTGTTGGCGATAATCACTTCAATCTTGTCGGCGTTCGGGCCAGAGAGCCAGGCGTCAACTTTGTCTTTTGCCTGTGCGGTGTCCCACATCGCGGTATCCATCGCCAGCTGCTGCGTTTTCAGACCGTCTTTGTTCAGGGTATCGATCACGTATTTGGTACGCGCTTCAGCATCCGGATGGCCCGGCTCGCCTTTCAGCAGCACAAACTGAATCGTACCGTCTTTGTTCAGATCCCACGCTGGCGTAGCTTTCCAGTGCTTCTCAATCAGCTGACCCTGGATAATGCCTGACTCTTTAGAATCGGTACCGACGTAGTAGGCTTTCGGATAGCTGGCCAGCACTTTGGCGTTAGGTTCTTTATTGAAGAACACCACCGGCACGTCGTTGCCGCGCGCTTTATCAATCACCACTGCCGCAGCAGCCGGATCCACCAGGTTGATAGCCAGCGCTTTCACGCCTTTAGCCATCAGCACGTCAATCTGGTCGTTCTGTTTGGACTGGTCGTTCTGTGAGTCGTTCATCAGCAGCTGAATGCCGCCCAATGATTTCGCTTCTTTCTCAATGTCCTTACGCACCATCGACATGAAGTTGTCGTCGTATTTGTAAATCGTCACGCCAATGCGGGTATCGGCGGCGTGCGCAGTTGCACCAAACATCATGCTGGCAACCAGTGCTGTGAGCGTGAAAACCTTCTTATTCATGGTATCTCCGGTTTTTATGTAGGGCATTTCATTGCGCTATGTGCCTGCGGGCAAACAGCGCCGTCGGTTGTAAACCTGATAATGGGCGGACGCGTAACGCAAAGCCGGGCCACCATCGCAATCCTGACTTCCCTGTAGGTAAACGCTTCCTGAAGAGTGTTGTGAACTATTTCAATCGGCTACTGAAACCGGCTGGGAAGTGGATTTCTCAGCGTTACATGATGTTTCAGTCCGGTAAGACGCTGCCATCATAGTGAGCGGCATGTTAATTAACTGTGAATGCAATCACAGATTGGAAACGGTTACACTGAGCTATCGCCTGAATTAGTGACCGACTCCACAATTTGCCGCTGGGCGACAGAATGGCGACGTACCAGCGTGGGCATAAAGCAGTGTGATGCATTGATATCCAGCTCACCAACAGCACCTTTCAGCGCCAGCTCAGTGGCAAGTTTTGCCATAGAAACAATAGGATAACGGACCGTAGTTAACTGTGGATCGGTGTAACGTGAGATGGGAATGTCATCAAAGCCAATGACAGAGAAATGCTGTGGAACCTGGATGCCGTTGTCCTTTAAAGCGGTCAATGCACCCGCTGCCATGCCGTCATTGTAGGAAAACACCGCTGTTAAATGTAAGTTACGGCCAAGTAATTCCACCATCGCTGCTTCGCCGCCTTGCATGTCAGGTTCAGCATGCGCAATCCATGACTCCTGCGGGCGAATTCCCTGCTCTGACAAGGCCTGCAGCCAGCCTTCGCGTCGTTGCGTCACATCCTCAATCGGATGACTGGAGCTGAGGAAGCCAATGCGTTGATGTCCCTGTTGTAACAACATGCGCGTCGCTACCTGAGCACCGGTGACATTATCCAGGCAGACGCAGCGGTGTTCATAACCGGGAATTGTACGGTTAATCAAGACCATACCCGGAACCTGATCCATAAACTGCGTCAGTTCAGCGTCTGAAAGCGTTTTCGCGTGCACCACCAATGCGTTGCAACGTTGACGTATCAGCACCTCAATTGCGTGACGTTCTTTCTCTTCCTGATGCCAGGAGTTACTGATTAACACGTGTTTATGCACGCGCTGCGCCACGGTATCGACCGCTTTCACCAGCGCGCCAAAGAAGGGATCGGAAACATCCATCACCACCACGCCAATGGTGTCACTGATTTGCGTGGCCAACGCCTGCGCGTTGGCGTTCGGGCGATAGCCTAACGCTTCAACGGCGGCCAGCACGGCTTCACGGGTATCGGCGGTGACTGCACTGCTGTTATTGAGCACACGTGACACGGTGGCTACTGACACACCGGCCTGACGGGCGACATCACGAATCGTTATCATGCAGCTGTTCCACAAAGGCTGAAAATGCGCGACAAGCGCGTAACGGCGCTATTCTGTCAGGGCATCTGGCACGACTACGTGAATCACGTCACATCAATGAAAACGGTTACATACAATTCTGCAACCTTTGTGATGAACATCATTATCTGAGCGAGGAGGAAGGGTCAGATTTTCCAGCAGCAAGACGCGTCAGTTTGCGCCAGATCCACTCCATTGGCCCCTGCGGGAAGACGCGCAGCCACAGCACGGAAAACAGGATATTAACCAGCCAGATAGCCGGTACAAAGGCCAGCAGCTGCAGGCGGTCAAACTTGAGGAACAGGTTGAAACGGTAGAACAGCGTGGTGCAAATCAGCGTCTGTAACAGGTAATTGCTCAATGCCATGCGGCCAACGCATTGAATGGCGTAACTGATGCGCGATGACGCAATGTGCGGCCAGAATCCCAGACAAAGTGCGGCATAACCGAGGCTGATAAACGGGCTGGCAAGATCGCGCGGCACCTGTAGGAAGAAACCGGTCCAGCGGAATTCCCAGCCAATCATCCACTGCGCGGCGATGCCGGGAATGGCGATCAGCCAGCCGATAGTGAGCAGCAGCGCCGCCGCACGGCGATAATGCTCCACGCTGAATTGCCCGCTCAGCCAGCCGCTGCGCATCAATGCCGCACCAATCAACATCAACCCCGCCAGCTGCCAGCCATATTGTGACGCCAGCGCCATTAAGCCGGATGACAGGTGATCCAGCCGATTCTGCACCGCTTCCCAACCGCCGAGCAGTTTCCAGTAGCTTTCATATTGCAGCTCCGCCGCGCCCGGCAGCCAGGAATTCGTTGGATTGGGGCTGGAAATTAAGCCGAATACCACCAACACGCCACAGCCGACCAAATAGAGTAATGCGCCGGTTTGTAACAGCGCGCGGTCGGACGGCACATCACGCAGCATGCGCCAGATAATCAGCCCAATCAGGCCGTAATCCAGCAGGATATCGCCTTCCCAGAAAAAGATGCCGTGAATGAAACCGAGCAGCACCAGCAGCGTCAAACGCGCCGACATCCAGCGGCTGCCGCGCGGTGCCTGCATGTACAGGCCAGCACCAAACAGCAAGGCAAACAGCGTGAGGAATTTCAGTTGCGCCAGGCCATCCATAATCGCCCATGTCCAGGCATCAGATATTGAAGCTTCTCCGCGCCACGCCGGATTGAGATAGGCCGCCGAGGGCAACGCAAAGCCGACAATGTTAAGCAGCAAGATGCCGAGAATGGCGCAACCACGAATGAAATCCAGCGCGAGATAGCGTTGCATCGAGTGCCCTGACGGAGAGAAGAAATCGGGCGACACGCTGCCGCCCAAACAGATTAGCTGTGGCGAACCGCGCGCAAAAACTCCTGACGCGTGTTCTGGCTGGATTTGAACAAGCCGCCCAGCGAGGTGGTGGTGGTGGCGCTGGTGGCATCTTTCACGCCACGCGCTTTCACGCAGTAATGCACCGCATCAATCGATACCGCAACGTTATTGGTGCCCAGCAGCGTTTGTAGCGCCACCAGCACTTGCTGCGTCAGGCGCTCTTGCACCTGCGGACGCTGGGCGAAGAACTGCACGATACGGTTGATTTTCGACAGGCCGATCACTTTCTCTTTCGGGATATACGCCACGGTGGCTTTGCCATCGATAATCACAAAGTGGTGTTCGCAGGTGCTGGTCAGCGTGATATCGCGCACGGTCACCATCTCATCCACTTTCATCTTGTTTTCGATGACGGTGATTTTCGGGAAGTTGGCGTAATCCAGACCTGAGAAAATCTCATCCACATACATCTTGGCGATGCGGTGCGGCGTCTCCATCAGGCTGTCATCTTCCAGATCCAGGTTCAGCAACTGCATGATTTGCGTCATGTGGCCGGCAATTTCGCGTTTACGTGCGTCGTCATCCATTTCACGCACCGGGGCGCGTAACGGCGTTTCCAGACCACGCGCCAACAGCGCTTCGTGAACCAGGGCGGCTTCCTGACTTAAGATACTCATTTACTCTTCTCCGGCAGGTGATGCGCCCGCGGGTCTTCGCCCACGGGGGAAATTCTGAGCGCGTATTGTGAAATACTCCGCGCCCTTAATCCAGTAATCATTCCGATAAGCTTTTCATCACGTGCGGCGACGTAAAACCAGCATCCCGGCAACGATTAAACTGGCGCCCGCCACCCACAGCGCCGGTTCCAGTTGATGCCACAGCATGCTGGAAATCCACGACAGCAGCGGACCGGCCAGCTGCCCAACCGCATATCCGGTGGTGAGCAAACCGGCAAGATAGCGCGCATGCTGCGGTGCCAGCTCACGACCATATTGCAGCGTCAGTTGCACCACGCACAGGAAGCCGCCGCCAATCAGTGCGGCGCCCAGCATCAGGCCATTCAAACCCGGCAGCACAATCGCGGCAATAACGCCCAATGCCTGCGCCCACAGCACCATTGCTAAACGCGCATGGCTGCTGCCCCAGCGACGCGTCAGGATGCCCAACACGATGCCGATCACCGCCGCGCCGCCAAACACCGGCCAGACAAACTGGGCAAAGGCGCTGTCAGGAAAACGCGCCGCCGCCATTTGCGACAGAAAGGTGGCGGGCAGAATGTAGCCAAAGCCGGCAAGGCTGTAGCTAAACACTAGTCGTTTTAAATCGCCATTCAGCACCAGCGGCGATGCCGCTTGATCGGGACGGTGCAATTGGCCGGTACGCGGCAGAAAACGTGCAATCGCGCCAATCAACAACAGCGCCAGCAAACCATACGCCGCCCACGCAAAGGCGGCGCTGACGCCGCTGGCATGCAGCGCTACGGCCAGCATGCCGCTGATAAAGATGCCGGTGCCGGGGCCGGCAAACACCGCTGCCAGCAAGCCTGGACGACCATGATGATGCAGCTGATCGCTGGCCCATGCCGCCAGCAACACCATGGCCCAGCCGCTGGCCCAGCCAATCAGGAAACGAATCAGGCCATGTAACCACGGACCGCTAACGCAGGCCGACAACAACGTTAATATCACCGCGCCCCACACGCCCGCCTGTAAGCGCCACTCGACGCGTTTGCGCGCACGCATCGCATCAAATGAGCCAAACAGATAGCCAAGATAGTTGAGTGCTGCCACCAGACTGGCGCTGGTGAGCGTCAGTTGATGGTCATGAATCATCAGTGGAACCTGCGGCGTGAAAGCAAATCGCCCAATCCCCATTGCAACCACTAAACTTAAGAACGCGCTCAGCGCGACACGAAACGCCATACCGACCTCAGGATGTTTTATCACTTGTCACTAGCATGCATGACGTTTAAAATCACGGAAAGTGAATAATACTAACCAAGTTGTTTACGAGAAGAGAATATGGATTTAGTACAGCTCCGCATGTTTTGCTCCGTCGCCGAATCCGGTTCGCTGGCGCGTGCCGCCGAGCAACTCCATCGCGTACCTTCCAATCTCACCACGCGTCTGCGCCAGCTGGAAGATGAAATTGGCGTTGATCTGTTTATTCGTGAGAAGCAACGCATTCGTTTGTCGCCAATGGGCCACAATTTCCTCAACTATGCGCAGCGCATCCTGGCGCTGAGCGATGAAGCGCTGAATATGGCGCGCGCCGGTGAGCCGGGCGGTAATTTCGCACTCGGTTCGATGGAGAGCACCGCCGCGACGCGGCTGCCCGCGCTGTTGGCGGCCTATCACCAGCGTTTTCCTGCGGTGGAGCTGTCGCTGATCACCAATACCTCCGGTGAAATCATCGACAAGGTGCGTGAAGGTACGCTGGCCGCCGCGCTGGTGGATGGCCCGGTGGCGCACGACGATCTCAACGGCTGTATTGCCTTTAACGAGCAGATGGTGCTGATCACCAGCCCGGAACATGCGCCGATTGCCAGCGCGCGCGATGTACAAGGCGACACGCTGTTTGCTTTCCGCAATAGCTGTTCCTACCGCACCAAGCTGGAAGCCTGGTATCGCGAAAGCCAGACCGCGCCGAGCAGCGTGATGGAGATTCAGTCCTATCACGCGATGGTAGCGTGCGTGGCCGGTGGCGCGGGCGTGGCGATGATTCCCGCCTCGGTGCTGGCGCAAATGCCGGCGCGCGCACGTGTGCAGGAACATGCGTTACCGCCCGCTTACCGCGATACCGCCACCTGGCTGATGTGGCGGCGCGATGCGTTTACCCCCAACGTGGAAGCGCTGAAGTATTTGATTATTGAACTGTTTGACGATCGCCCGGTTAACGACGAGTTGCGGCATCCGCTGCACGTTGCCGAGTGAGTTTCTGTTTTATCGACATCACGACCATCGGGGCTTTTGTCCCGCATCTACAGGAAGAGGGATTGCATGAACATGATCAAAACCCGCGCCGCCGTTGCCTGGGCAGCTGGCGAACCGCTGAAAATTGAAGAAGTGGATCTGATGCCACCGCAGAAAGGTGAAGTGCTGGTGCGCATCGTGGCCACCGGCGTGTGCCACACCGATGCTTACACCTTGTCTGGACAAGATCCGGAAGGCGTATTCCCGGCGATCCTCGGCCACGAAGGTGGCGGCGTGGTGGAAGCGGTTGGTGAAGGCGTGACCAGCGTGGCTGTCGGCGACCACGTGATTCCGCTTTACACCCCAGAATGCGGCAAGTGTAAGTTCTGTCTCTCTGGCAAAACCAACCTGTGTCAGGCGATTCGTGCCACCCAGGGCAAAGGTTTGATGCCAGACGGCACCACCCGCTTCTTCAAAGACGGTAAGCCGATTTTCCACTACATGGGCACTTCAACTTTCTCTGAATACACCGTGGTTCCGGAAATCTCGCTGGCGGTGATTAGCAAAGAAGCGCCACTGGAAGAAGTGTGCCTGCTGGGCTGCGGCGTCACCACCGGCATGGGCGCGGTGATGAATACCGCTAAAGTGAAAGAAGGCGATACCGTGGCGATCTTCGGCCTCGGCGGCATTGGTTTGTCAGCGATCATTGGCGCGAAAATGGCGAAAGCCGGCCGCATCATTGGTATCGATCTCAACACCAGTAAATTCGATCTGGCGCGCAAACTGGGTGCAACCGATCTGATCAACCCGAAAGATCACGATAAGCCGATTCAGGATGTGATCGTTGAACTCACCGACGGTGGCGTCGATTTCTCCTTCGAGTGCATCGGAAACGTCAACGTGATGCGTTCGGCGCTGGAGTGCTGCCACAAAGGTTGGGGCGAATCGGTGATCATCGGCGTGGCTGGCGCAGGCCAGGAGATTTCTACCCGTCCATTCCAGCTGGTGACCGGTCGCGTATGGCGTGGTTCCGCATTTGGTGGCGTGAAAGGCCGCTCACAGCTGCCGGGCATCGTGCAGGATTACCTCGACGGAAAATTCGCGCTGAACGATTTCATCACCCACAACCTGCCGCTGGAAGAGATTAACGACGCCTTTGATCTGATGCATGAAGGGAAATCAATCCGTACGGTGGTGCACTTTACTAAGTAATCAGGAGACGTTATGGCTTCCACTTTGGAGCTGTTAGAAGAGCATCGCATCTTTGGTGGCTGGCAGCAGCGCTGGCGTCATCAGTCGGCGGTGCTGAACTGTCCGATGACCTTCAGCATTTTTCTGCCGCCGCCGCAGAGTGACGCACCGCCGCCGGTGGTGTGGTTTCTCGCTGGGTTGACGTGCAGCGATGAGAACTTCACGACTAAAGCCGGTGCACAGCGCGTTGCTGCGGAGCTGGGTTTGGTGCTGATTATGCCGGACACCAGCCCGCGCGGTGACGAGGTGGCGAACGACAGCGGTTACGATCTCGGCCAGGGCGCAGGTTTCTACCTCAACGCCACGCAGCAGCCGTGGGCGGCGAACTTCCGCATGTTCGATTACCTCAGCAGCGAGTTGCCGGAGCTGGTGGCGGATAACTTTAAGCTGAGCGATCGTCAGTCGGTGATGGGGCATTCGATGGGCGGACACGGTGCGCTGGTGCTGGCACTGCGTCTCGGCGGGCGTTTTGCGTCTGCTTCGGCTTTCGCGCCGATCGTCAATCCGACCGAAGTGCCGTGGGGCCAGAAGGCCTTTGCCGCTTATCTGGGTGAAGATCGTCAGACGTGGCGTGAATGGGATAGCTGCCTGTTGATGCGTGACGTGGAACAGCGCTTGCCGATTCTGATTGATCAAGGGGATAGCGACCAGTTCCTCGCCGATCAACTGCGTCCAGAGCGACTGGAAGCCGTGGCGCGTGAGCAAGGTTTCCCGCTGGAGTTACGCATTCAGCCGGGTTACGACCATAGCTATTTCTTTATCGCCAGCTTCGTGGAAGACCATCTGCGTTTCCACGCGAAGCATTTGTTGGTGTAATTGTGCTGGCTGTCCCCCTCCTCGGTCCTCCCCCATCAATGGGGGAGGAAGATGCTGCAAAATGTGAGTTTGGAAGCTGCATGTGGCAGCATCTCCTTCCCCCGTTTACGGGGGAAGGCCGGGATGGGGGACAGCGTGCACTATATGGGGACAGCGTGCACCCTACTAAACCAACGTCTCCGCCAGCCCGTCGATCATCACCTGCGGCATGCCGCGTGAGCAGTGCTCGATACGGCCGCGCACGCCATACACCTGCGCCAGCGTCTCTGGCGTAATCACCTGCGATGGCTCGCCGTCCGCCAGTAGATTGCCATCCTTCAGCATCAGCGCGTGATCCGCATGACGCAGCGCGATGTTGATATCGTGCACCACCACCACCGTCACAATATTGCGCAGTCGGGTTTCACGACGTACCAGATCCATCACGTGGAACTGGTAGTTGAGGTCCAGCGCGCTGAGCGGTTCATCCAGCAGCAGCAGTTCCGGGCGACGAATCAGCGATTGCGCCAGGCCAACCAACTGCTTCTGTCCGCCCGACAGCTGATCGAGATAGCGCATGGCTAAATGCGCGATGCCGAGTTGCTCGAGCAGATGCATGATCTCCGCTTCGCTCGAGGCGCTGTGTAAGCCACCCGACGCGCGCTGCGCCACGATAATCGACTCCAGCACATGCAAATGCACGCCCGCTGGCAGACTTTGCGGTAGATAAACCACACGCTGCGCCCGACGCGCAAACGGCTGGCCCATCAGCTCTTCACCGTTCAGCCACAGCTCGCCCTGCCCTTTGCCGAGACCAGCCAGCGCGCGCAGCAGCGTTGATTTGCCGCAGCCGTTGGGGCCGAGCAACACGGTGATTTTGCCCTGCGGCAGTTCCGGCACGTTAAGATCTTCAATCACCTTGCGCTTCGGGTAACCGGCGGAGAAATGACTCAGACGTAATCCCTGTTCCATTACACCGTCCCCCGATGACGCAGAATAATGCTGAGGAAGAACGGCACGCCGACCAGCGACGTCACAATCCCCACCGGAATGATCACGCCGGGAATCAGGTTTTTCGACGCCACCGAGGCCAGCGACAGCACCAGCGCACCGACCAGCGCGCTGGCTGGCAGGTAATAGCGGTGATCTTCACCAAACATCATGCGTGCAATATGCGGCGCGACCAGACCGATAAAGCCAATCGGACCGACAAAGGCCACCGCCAGCGCGGAGAGAATACTGATGCGCAGCAGTGTCGCCAGGCGCAGACGGCGCACGTCGATACCAAAGCTGACCGCGCGATCTTCGCCGAGGCGCAGCGCGGTCAGCTTCCAGCTGCTGAGCATCGAGAACGGAATCAGGATGGCAAAGGCGGCGGTTAATACGCCGAGCTTTTCCCACGACGCGCGTGCGAGACTGCCCATGGTCCAGAACACCAAGCCCTGCAAGGTATCTTCGCTGGCGATGAACTGCATCATCGACACTAATGCGTTGAAGGTGAACACCAGCGCGATACCAAACAGCACCACGCCAGAGGTTGAGACTTTGGTCCAGCGCGTCACGCCATCCAGCATCAAGGCGGCAAACAGCGCAAACACAAAGGCGTTGGCGGAGATAAACCACTGATCCGGTACGCCCGGAATGCCGATGCCGAGAATGATCGCCAGCGCCGCACCAAAGGCCGCCGCTGACGAGACGCCGAGCGTAAACGGGCTGGCAAGGGGGTTATTCAGAATGGTTTGCATCTCTGCACCGGCAAGGCCAAGCGAGAAGCCCACCACCACCGCCATCAAGGCGTAAGGTAAACGGATATCCCAGACAATCACGCGCGTACCCGCATCGACCGCATCGGGATGGGTCAGCGTTTGCCATAAGGTATCGAGGGAGAGCCCAGCCGGGCCGAGCGTGAAATCCAGAATCACTGAGGCCAGTATCGCCAGCACCAGCACGCCAATTAACAACAGTCGCTGGCGCAATACCTGACGATAATGTGTGATGGTATCGGTTTCGAGGCCGTTTTCCGCCAGCAGCGTGGCGTCGGTGGTACGCATTGTTCTACCCGTTTCTTGTCGAAATCATAACGGCAGCCACAATAGTGCAGGTGATAATAATTATCAATTCAATCTGAGTAACAAAATCCAAAAAAAAGTGCGCATAATTGCGCACTTTCCAGGATTGTCGTATCGCCATTTATGGCGACCTTCGTACAACAATCACTCTTTAAACGTCGGGAATTCCATCTCGCTGTATTTCACGAAGCGCGAGCCGCGTGTCAGCTTGTAACCCAACCAAATCACCAGGAACAGCGGCAGACCAATATAGGTTGCGGCGACGCCATACCAATCAATGCGATCGGCAAGGAACGCCTGATAGTTCTGCCCCAGCGTGATGATCAGACACAGAATAAAGGCGAAGATCGGTCCCAGCGGGAAGAAGCCCGAACGGTACGGCAAATCGGCGAGGCTGTGACCCTGCGCGATATAACCGCGACGGAAACGGTAATGGCTGATGGCGATACCCAACCAGGCGATAAAGCCGGTCATACCCGAAGTGTTCAGCAGCCACAGGTAAACTTCCTGGTTACCAAATTTCGAGCTCAGGAAGCACAGTCCCGCCACCACGGTGGTGGCAATCAGCGCGTTACGCGGCACGCCACCTTTCGACAGTTTGCCGAAAATGCGTGGCGCTTTGCCTTCGCGTGCCAGGTTGAACAGCATGCGCGTTGAGGCGTACATGCCGGAGTTTCCCGCAGACAGCACCGCCGTCAGAATCACCGCGTTCATCACCGCCGCCGCAGAGAGCAGACCGGCATTCTGGAACACCAGCGTAAACGGGCTGATGGCGATATCGGTGACGTCGTTATGCAGCAGCTTCGGATCGGTGTACGGCAGAATCAGGCTGATGATCAGAATGGCAAAGATATAGAACAGCAGAATTCGCCAGAACACCTGACGCACCGCGCGCGGGATGTTCTTCGCCGGATCCTCAGATTCACCGGCCGCGATACCAATCAGTTCGGTGCCCTGGAAGGAGAAGCCGACGATCATCGCCACGCCAATCATCGCGGCAAATCCACCGGCAAATGGCGCTTCGCCGACGGTCCAGTTGTGCCAGCCAGCGTTTTCTGCGCCACGCAGAATGCCGGTGATCATCAGCACGCCCACCACAATAAAGATGATGACGGTGGTCACTTTGATCAGCGAGAACCAGTATTCCGCTTCGCCGAAGCCTTTTACGGAGATGTAGTTGAGCAGGAACATTAGGCCGAGGAACAGTGCGCTCCAGATCCAGCCGGGCGTGTCCGGGAACCAGTAGTTCATGACGAGCTGCGAGGCGACGAGGTCAACGGCGATGGTGACCGCCCAGTTGTACCAATAGTTCCAGCCCAGCGCGAAGCCGAAGCCTTCTTCAACGTATTTCGAACCGTAGGTGGAGAAAGAGCCAGAAACCGGCATAAATGCCGCGAGTTCGCCGAGGCTGGTCATCAGGAAGTAGACCATCAGGCCAATCAGCGCATAGGAGAGCAGCGCGCCGCCAGGTCCGGCCTGAGAAATGGTGGCACCCGAGGCGACAAACAGGCCGGTACCGATGGAGCCGCCAATGGCGATCATGGTGAGATGACGCGCTTTTAATTCACGGCGCAATCCAGGTTGTTGTGTTGTTTTTGAGTCATTATGCATGTGTAAACGCTATGCTGGATAAAAATGAGGCGAGATTGTAGCAGCTAGCCCCAAGCTGTATAGCATTCACGTCGGGTTATTAGTTACCTTCATGATCGGCCAGGAATTATTAGCCGCAGCGTGTTGAGCGCTGCGATTATTCGCGGCAATACGACAGGAAACGGCTCAACGCTTTGGAGACATGCTTCTGTCGATGATGGATGCGATACAGCGTACGCGTCAGACGCGGCAGCGGGATCACTACTTCCACCAGCGTGCCGGCTTCCAGCAGATCTTCAATCACCCGCCGCGACAAACAGCTGATGCCCATGCCGTGACGCACCGCATGTTTAATCGCCTCTGAGTTGCCCAACTCCATGCCGAGTTGAAACTGTGGCAGATGCGACAGCAGCAGATAATCCACGATCTCGCGCGTACCTGAGCCGCGCTCGCGCAGAATCCACGGCGCGGCGGCGAGTGTTTCCAGCGTAATCGGCTGCTGCAGGATGGCAGCATCCGGCGCGGCAAAGACCACCAGCTCATCTTCCAGCCACGGCTCGCTGATAATATCCAGCTCGTGACATGGACCTTCGATCAAGCCGATGTCGACGCGAAAATCCGCCACCGCATTAATTGCATCCTGACTGTTGCCGACGCTGAGCTCGAGCGGCAGCGCGGGAAAATCACGGCGATAGGCGGCAATCATGCCTGGCAGCAGGTAGTTGCCGATGGTGCTGCTAGCGAACAGGCGAATCGCCCCGTTATCTTCTTTAAACAGCTGTTCGATTTCGCCGGCCTGCTCCATCAAACCCACGGCGCGCGGATAGAGCAAACGTCCATGCTCATTCACCACCAGCCGCTTACCGACGCGGTCAAACAGCTGCACGCCAAGCTGGTTTTCCAAATCCGCTAACGCGGCGCTCACCGCCGACTGCGACAGCGCCAGCACTTGCGAAGCCTGCGTCGTCGAGCCGCTTTTCAGCACTTCGGTAAACACTTCAATCTGCCGCAACGTGATGTGCATGTGTTCCTCGCATATTACTTATTCTGGTTAATTATAAATATATTATCAATTTTACTTTTATACCAGTGCGGCGCACGCTTGAGGCAGAGATTGAATGTTAGAAGGTCGCCATAAATGGCGCCCCTACAGGAGAAAAAGTATGGCTGAGCTAAGCGTGAATAAAACCCCGTTTCATCTACATCATTGGCTGCCGGGTTTGCTGCTGACTGTCGCGATTGCCGGAATCGCGGCGTGGCTTGGCAATCAGTCGTGGCTGGCCGGTGCCGGATTCGGTGCGCTGACGTTAGCGATTATTTTGGGCATCGTGCTCGGCAACAGCCTTTATCCGCAGATTGCTGGGGCCTGTGACAGCGGCGTGCTGCTGGCGAAACAGCGCTTGCTGCGCCTCGGCATCATCTTGTATGGCTTTCGTATTACCGTGCAGCAGATTGCTGATGTCGGTCTGAGCGGCGTATTGATTGATGTGATGGTTCTCAGCTCCACTTTCCTGCTGACCTGTTTTATCGGCATTCGTTTGCTGAAGATGGATCGCGAAACCGTGTGGCTAATTGGTGCGGGCAGCAGCATTTGCGGCGCGGCGGCGGTGCTGGCGAGTGAACCTATCGTTAAAGCTGCACCGTCAAAAGTCGCGGTAGCGGTTGCCACCGTGGTGCTGTTTGGCACCGTTGGCATCGTGCTGTATCCGCTGTTGTGGTCGCTACTGCCGACTGTCAGTGCAGAACATTTCGGCATCTTCACCGGATCGACGCTGCATGAAGTGGCACAGGTTGTCGCTGCTGGACATGCGATGGGCGCAGAAACTGAAAATAGTGCGGTGATTGCCAAAATGCTGCGCGTGATGATGTTAGCGCCCTTCTTGCTGATTCTGGGCAGTTGGCTGAAGCGTCAGCGTCGTCACAGCGCGCAGCAACAAGCGATCAGTTTCCCGTGGTTCGCGCTGCTGTTTATTGTGGTTGCGCTGTTTAACTCGCTGCATCTGCTGCCTGCTAACGTGGTTGGTGCGCTGAATCAGCTGGCGAATCTGCTGCTGGCGATGGCGATGGCGGCGCTGGGTTTAACCACACGTTTCAGCGCCTTAAAGCAGGCCGGTTTAAAACCGCTGCTGCTAGGATTGGTGGTGTTTGGCTGGTTAATTCTCGGTGGCGGCGCACTCAATGTGCTGGTGCAACATTTCATGGCGTAATCGCATCCGCTATAGTGGGCGTTTTGCAGTAGCAATCGCCCAATCAGGAGAGCGGCATGAAATATATCGGCGCACACGTCAGTGCATCAGGCGGCGTGGACCAGGCAGTTATCCGTGCCCACGAACTCGAAGCCACCGCGTTTGCTTTGTTCACCAAAAATCAGCGCCAATGGAAAGCAGCACCGCTGTCTGGGGAAGTGATCGATGCGTTTAAAACCGCCTGCGATCGTTACAACTTCACCTCTGCGCAGATCCTGCCGCACGATAGCTATCTGATTAACCTTGGCCATCCGGTGATGGAAGCCCTGGAGAAATCGCGCGAAGCTTTCCTCGATGAGATGCAACGTGCCGAGCAGCTGGGCTTGACCTTGCTGAACTTCCATCCCGGCAGCCATCTTAAGCAAATTGATGAAGAAGCGTGCCTCAAGCGTATCGCCGAATCGATCAACATCGCGCTGGATAAAACCAGCAGCGTGGTGGCGGTGATCGAAAACACCGCCGGTCAGGGCAGCAACCTCGGTTTCCGCTTCGAACACCTCGCTACCATTATTGAACACGTGGAAGATAAGTCGCGCGTTGGCGTGTGCATTGATACCTGCCACGCCTTTGCGGGTGGTTACGATCTGCGTACCGAAGAAGCATGCGCTGAGACGTTTAGCGATTTTGAGCGCATCGTCGGTTTCCAGTATCTGCGCGGGATGCACCTGAATGATGCCAAGAGCACGCTGGGCAGTCGCGTCGACCGCCATCACAGTTTGGGTGAAGGCAATATCGGCAAAACCGCATTTAGCTGGCTGATGAAGGATAAGCGTTTTGACGGCATTCCAATGATTCTGGAAACCATCAATCCGGATATCTGGAAGGATGAGATTGCGTGGCTGAAGTCAGAGCAGCAGGGTTAATTATCTGATAAAAAACAAAAAGGGAGCCGAAGCTCCCTTTTTCATGTCTGGCGAAGATTACGCTGCTTTTACCAGCTCTTCTTCCGGGCGTTTCAGGATGGCGTAGCCAAGGCCTGCCACCGCAGTACCAATCACAATCGCCATCAGATAACCCAACACTGGGGTAATCGCGCCTGGAATCAGCAGAACGAACAGGCCACCGTGCGGTGCCATCAGTTTCGCGCCAATCGCCATGGAAATCGCACCGGTTACCGCGCCGCCAATGATACAGCACGGCAGTACACGCATTGGGTCACGCGCTGCAAACGGAATGGCACCTTCAGAGATGAAGCACAGACCAAGCACCAGCGCCGCTTTACCGCCTTCCTGCTGACCTTTGTTGAACTTACGACGCGCAACAATCGTCGCCAGGCCCATCGCCAGCGGTGGCACCATACCGGCTGCCATAATGGCTGCCATCGGTGCGTAGGTTTGTGAACTGAGCAGACCAACACCAAATGCATAAGCCACTTTGTTCACCGGACCGCCCATGTCGGTACACATCATGCCACCGAGAATCGCGCCCAGCAGCACAGCGTTCGCCGTACCCATGTTTGCCAGCCAGGTTGTCAGGCCAGTCATGATGCCAGCAACCGGCTTACCAACCACGTAAATCATCAGCAAACCGGTTATCAAACTCGCTACCAGCGGAATGATCAGAATCGGTTTCAGCGCTTCCATACTCTGCGGCAGTTTTACTTTGCTGCTGAGCATCTTCGCGGCGTAACCGGCAATGAAACCGGCGATGATGCCGCCAAGGAAACCGGCGTTAATGCTGGTGGCGATCATGCCGCCAATCAAACCTGGCGTCAGACCCGGACGATCCGCAATCGAGAAGGCAATAAAACCGGCCAAAACCGGCACCATCAGCGCAAAGGCGCTGCCGCCACCAATCTGCATCAGTGCAGCCGCTAACGTGCCCGGCTCTTTAAATGCGGTGATACCAAAGGCGAATGACAACGCGATGCTCAAACCACCCGCGACCACCATTGGCAGCATGTAGGACACGCCGGTCAGCAGGTGACGATAGGCACCGGCTTTCTCTTTGCTGTCGCCCTGTGCGCTGGCCGCCTGATTGCCGCTCGGCTGATAGGTTTTCGCTTCAGCCTGCGCTTTATCCAGCTCCTGCGCGGTTTTCTTCAGCGCCAGACTGGTTGAGGTGCGGTACATCGGCTTACCGGCAAATTTCGCCAGATCCACATCGATATCCGCCGCGACGATGACCAGATCGGCTGCCGCCACTTCTTCTGGCGTAATCGCGTTGCCAGCGCCCACAGAACCACGGGTTTCGACTTTCACCCACCAGCCACGCTTAGTCGCTTCGGCCTGAATAGCTTCGGCAGCCATAAAGGTGTGCGCAACGCCAGTAGGGCAAGCGGTCACCGCCACAATACGTTTCTGACCACCGCTCTGCGCCGCCACTGGCGCGGCAGCGGTTGCAGCAACAGGCTGCCAGGTTTTGGCACTTGCTTTGGCTTGATTGATTGCCGCCTGCGGATCGCGCAGCGCTTGCTGCACATCCACCAGCGCCAGCGATTTACCCGCCAGCTCTGCGTCGTGCGGCGCATCATGACCAGCAACCAGCACCAGTTCCGCTTCGGCGGCATTATCGGTCAGCTTCAGTCCGGCTTGTGCCGCCGTCGCGCGTAAACGTTCCAGCGCCAGATGTCCTGAAGCCAGTCCCAGTGAAGAATCTTTTATCAGCAGCGTTTTCATTATCGCTCTCCTGCTGTTAGTTAACGGGTTGTAAGTCGACGCGCGCCATCATCGCGGCCAACTGGGTACGATCTTTAACGCCAACGTTGCTTTGGCTGACGGCCATCGCCGCCACTGCCGTCGCCAGACGCAGCGTGTGCTCGCTGGATTCACGCATCAGCAAGCCGTAAATCAGGCCGCCGACCATCGAATCGCCGGCACCCACGGTGCTGACCACTTCGCAAGCGGGCGGTTTGGCGATCCATTCGCCGGAGGCATTCACCCACAGCGCGCCTTCCGCACCGAGAGAAATCACCACGTGCGCAATACCTTGCTCACGCAGTTCATGTGCAGCACCGATCACGTCCTGCAGCGCAGGCAATTTGCGACCAGCCCAAATCTCCAGCTCGCGGCGATTCGGTTTCACCAGCCACGGCGCGGCTTTCAGACCGGCAACCAGCGCTTCGCGGCTGCTGTCGAAGATGATGCAAGGGCACAGCGTGCGCAGATCGCTCATCCATTTAGTGAATGCTTCTGGCGCCACGCCGGCTGGCAAGCTGCCGCTGACGCACACCATGTCGAACTGGCCCAGCCAGGTGAGTGAATCAGCGGTGAAACGCTCCCAATCCTGCGCGGTGACCTCAAAGCCAGAGAAATTCAGGTCGGTCACATCACCATCTTTTTCGGTCAGCTTGACGTTGATACGCGTACGGCCCTGCACCACCTGAAAACGGTTAGCAATGCCGAGCTCGCTGAACAGCTGCTGAAAGCCGTCCTGATTCTCTTTACCGAGGAAACCGCCGACGGTGACATCGATACCAAGATCTTTCAGCACCTTGGCAACGTTGATGCCCTTACCCGCCGCGTGCAGGCCGGTGGTTTTCACCAGGTTGACTTCACCGTGCTCAATTTCTGGCGTGTAACCGACCAGATCGTAAGCCGGGTTTAAGGTAATTGTTGCGACACGACGACTCATGCTGCCCCCTCGCCTAAACCGGCGTTAATGGCTTCTTCAATCGCGTTTAGCGCCTGCTGCGCATCATCACCGCTGGCGGTAAAGCGCAGGCGATGGCCTTTTTTCACGCCCAGCGCGACGACTTTCATCAGGCTGCGGCCGTTAGCCGGTTTACCGCTGCCATCGAGATTGGTCACGGTGATATCGCTGTTGAACTGTTTGATCACGGTAACCAGCGCCGTACCCGGACGCGCATGCAGACCGTGTTCATTGCGGATGGTGAACTCAGCGGTCAGCAGCTCGGCAGCTTCATCGACTTCGCTGGTCAGCAGCGCCAGAATCCCGGCTGCATCGGCCTTCAGCAGACGTTCAGCTTTGTTGGTCAACAGTAGGTTGCTGAGGTAGCCCAGCACTTCCAGCGGACGCTGATCGTTAGCCGCCACGGTCAGCAACAGCGCGACGTTTTCGCCCTGATGCTGGAATGGCCTAGCAGCGCGGCTGACTGCCACTGCGCTGCCGAGATTGCCGTTGGCGCTGTCGCTCAGCCAGATGCCCTGACCCAGACTTAGCGGTGCGCGGGAAATCACATCAGCAATAAAGGACGCGTCCACCGCGCCAGCAGTCTGCAGACGACCGGCGTTCAGAGCCTGTAAGGTGATTAAATCGCTGGCCGCCACATCAACGGCAATCAGCGAGGTATCGAATTTGAATTCTGCCGCCTGGTTTTCGCCCATCAGCAGCGCACGTAGATCTTCCGCCGAGGCGGTTTTCAGCTGTTCAGCAATGCTGTCGTCGCTTAAGACGTGGGTGAGCTGACGCAGCAACGCGAGGTGTTCATCAGACTTGGCGGCAATACCGATTGCCACATACGCTGTTTGCCCCTCGCCCCAATCCACGCCATGCGGGAACTGATAAACCTGTACACCGGTTTTCAGTACCAGGTCGCGGGTGTCGGTAGTGCCGTGCGGAATGGCAATCCCGTTACCCAGGAAAGTGGTGGTTTGCTGTTCGCGCGCCAGCATGCCGTTAACGTAGCCTTCGGCCACATTGCCCGCAGCGGTCAACGCAGCGGCAACCTGACGAATGGCCTCTTCTTTATTCTGTGCGCTAGCACCGGTATGAATGGCCTGAACTTCGAGCTGGAACATATCTCTCCTCGCTTGCTGTGTTGAATCGTTTCAGCTAGGTGTTGAAAAAAAATGCTCTGCATCGCGGACTTAGCCGGAATGACAACGCTGAAACGTTTCAGGGAATATGGTACAGCCACGTACAGCAGGCAAGAAAATGCGCGATCTGAGTAGCAGATTTTTGACGTTCCGCACACTTCATGTTGGATTTAAGATTTTTACGGACAGTCAGGCTGATGCTTTTGCTGTACAGACCAGCGGCATTAAGCCAAATTCTTCAGCTCTGCGTCAGCAACCGGTTCAAGGTGCAGTATCGGCTTCCAGTTTTAACAAAAACGTCATCGCGCTATCACGGCTGCTGCCGCACATTTCCGCGCTTGGTTGTAAGCCGGCGCAGACCGCAGGACGCAGCGGTGAACCAAAGATTTTGCAGCGCTGCTGCTCATCGAGCTGCACGCAACGCGTGTTGGCCGGCTTGCCGTGCGGCATGCCAGGAATCGGGGATGAAATTGAGGGGGCTGTGCAACAGGCACCGCACTGGTCACGACAAAACATCATGCGCTCCTGTAAACAATTCGCCGCGACAATAACAGTCTGAGGCCGCGAATGCCATGCACCGGAAACAATTTTACATTGCCTCGCTTGCCAGTTTTTCGCCGCACGAGTAACGTGACGCGCATTAACCTCCTGTCAGCGAGAAAACCACCATGCCAAAGGCAAATGAGATCAAAAAAGGGATGGCTGTCACCTGGAACGGCAAACTGTTGCTGGTGAAAGACATTGATGTACAGAGCCCAAGTGCTCGCGGTGCCGCGACGCTCTACAAAATGCGTTTTACCGATGTTCGCACTGGCCTGAAAGTGGAAGAGCGCTTTAAAGGCGACGATATTATTGACGCCATTTCACTTAGCCGCCGCGCCGTCACCTTCTCTTATATAGATGGTGATGAGTATGTGTTTATGGATGATGAAGACTACACGCCGTACAACTTCAAGAAAGATCAAATCGAAGAAGAGCTGCTGTTTATTCCTGAAGGCGGCATTCCCGGCATTCAGGTGCTGACGATGGACGGCCAGGTATTGGCACTTGAACTGCCTCAAACCGTCGATATGGAAATTGTTGATACCTCACCGGGCATCAAAGGTGCCTCCGCCAGCGCGCGATCCAAACCCGCTGTCATGAGCACCGGTTTATCCATTCAGGTGCCAGAATATCTGAGCAATGGCGAACGCATCCGTATTCATATTGCAGAACGTCGTTACATGGGACGCGCTGACGCATAACGTGCTTCCGTCCGGCCGCCGGTGATTGTTATAGTATAACAAGGCCGTGCGCGCCGGATGCCCCTCATCCGCGCGCGATTTATTCTCTTTTTTTGGGAGCCCTTTTGTGACGCGCGTAAACCTCATCACCGGATTTCTCGGTAGCGGAAAAACCACCACGCTGCTGCATCTGTTAGCCAACAAACCCGCCGACGAAAACTGGGCGATTCTGGTCAACGAATTTGGCGAAATTGGCATCGATGGCGCACTGCTCGCCGATCGTGGTGCCACGCTGAAAGAGATTCCCGGCGGCTGCATGTGCTGCGTTAACGGCTTGCCGCTGCAGGTTGGGCTGAACATGCTGCTGAAGCAGGCGAAACCCGATCGTCTGATTATCGAACCTACCGGCCTTGGCCATCCCAAACAGTTGCTGAACATGCTGCGTGCTGCGGTCTATCAACCCTGGATTCAGGTGGATGCCACCTTAACGCTGCTCGATCCACGCCAACTCGCCGACGCGCGCGTGGTGGAGAATGAGAACTTCCGCGATCAGCTGGTGGCGGCCGATATTATCGTGGCGAACAAAAGCGATCGCTGGAGCGACGAGGATCGTCAGCGTTTACAGGATTGGCAGCAGCAATATTTAGGTGAGCGCCAGCTGGTGGAAGCGGCCTGGGGTGCGATCGATCCCGCGCTGCTGACCCAACCCGCCTTGGCGGATCGTGCGGTTCCCGATGCAGCTCACCACCACCATGCTTCACGTCCTCAGGGCTTAGCCGCACTGAAACTGGATGGTCAGGCGCGCTGGCGTCGGGCGCTCAATGAAGGCCAGGGTTATGCTTCCTGCGGCTGGATTTTTGATGAGGAAACCGTGTTTGATACTATTGCCGCACTAGAGTGGGCGCGGCTTGCGCCGGTGGATCGCGTAAAAGGCGTACTGCGCACGGCGGACGGTTTAGTCAACATCAATCGCCAGGGCGAAGACCTGTTTATCGAAACGCGGCCTACTACGCCGCCGGATAGCCGCATCGAATTAATCCATCATCAGCCCGTAGACTGGAACCTTTTGCAGAGCGCCTTGTTGAAGATTCGTTTAAATTAGGTGCGTTAGCTTGCCCCGTTATTTTCACTTTGGATTTATTTTTTTATGCGCGCGTCACGATTAATCACCATCCTGCTGCTGAATGCGCTAGGGATAATGCTGTTTATTTCATGGTACCTGCCGCCCGATCACGGATTCTGGTTTGGTATCGATAAAGCCATCTTTTATGGCTTCAATGACCAGATGGTTGACCATCACGGCTTCGCGCTGTTAGTGGCCATCACTAACTTTCGCGGCTTCGATCTGGTTTCACTGCTGGCGATGGGTGCGCTGTATCTGTGCTTCTGGCGTCGCGAAACACCGCAAGGCCGCCGCCGCATGCTCGCGATTGGCATCACCATGTTGCTAAGCGCCGTGATCCTGAACCAGCTAGGCCATCTGTTGCCGGTGCAACACTCCAGCCCAACGCTGTTCTTTGACAATGTACATCGCGTCAGCGAACTGACCGGCATCCCAGCCAAAGATGCCTCGAAAGATAGCTTCCCAGGCGACCACGGCATGATGCTGATGATCTTCACCTGCTTTATGTGGCGCTATTTCGGCTTCCGCGCGTTTCTGGTGGGCCTGGCGATTAGCGTGGTGTTTGCGCTGCCACGCGTGATGGCGGGTGCGCACTGGTTTACTGATATCGCTGTTGGTTCGTTGTCGGTGGTGCTGGTTGGTATGAGCTGGTGCCTGTTAACGCCATTCAGCGACAAGCTCGTCAATTGGCTGGACCGTTCGTTGCCGGGCAAATATAAGCCGCGCCGTTAATTGTTAAGCGCGAGTGATCATAGAAGAAAAAGTCGATCGCTCGCGCTTATTTAAAACCTGAATAAACTATTAGCAAACTAACATTATTCAGGTAAAAGAAAAGATTATGATGAAAAACGCGGAACAATAGCTTTATCTGAATCTGTCCATCCCGAACCCTCTTAAAATCGGCCTTAGCGCCAGAATTACCCCCTTATTCCACCGCTGTTTGGTTATTAAATCGCTGCCAATTGTTGATAAACTAGCCATTGTGTTACAGATTGATTTCACATCGAAAAAACCTTTGAATATTTATATAAAAGCACTCGCCACGCGGTCTGTAATCGGTTAACCTCAAATCCGATTAGTAAGCAACAGCATAAAATGCGGTGCTTAAAGCTACAAAAATGTGTGCATTAACACATTTTAGTAATTAAGGATTTGTCTTAGACGGCCGTCCTTATTAATCTCAACCCGTTTTGTCATCTGGCTGACGACATTCTGTCGTAAGGAAACCGAAGGAATTCACGTACAATGGTCAAGTCTCAACCAATACTGAGATACCTCAGGCGGATCATTCCCGCAGTTGCTCTGGCAACACTTTTATCAGCATGTAGCAGCACCCATAACGGTCAGAACGCGAATAACGAGAATCATGAAGTTAACAACCAGAATGGTTTTTTACTTCAAGCGTCTCAGGACGAATTTGAACAGATGGTGCAGAACGTGGACGTTAAGTCCCGCATCATGGAACAGTACAGTGACTGGAAAGGTGTACGTTATCGCTTAGGCGGCGACACTAAACGCGGCATTGATTGTTCTGCTTTTGTTCAGCGCACCTTTCGCGAGCAGTTTGGTTTAGATTTGCCACGCTCAACGTCAGAACAGCAAGACACCGGCAAAGAGATTTCACGCAATAAATTGCGCGCAGGTGACTTAGTGCTGTTCCGCGCCGGTTCTACCGGTCGCCACGTTGGCATCTATCTCGGCAACGATAACTTTGTTCACGCGTCCACCAGCAGTGGCGTGATGATTTCCAATCTGAACGACAGTTATTGGAAAAACCGTTATCGTGAAGCGCGTCGGGTTCTCGCTAAAAACCCGAGCTAACGTATTCCTTTGAAGATCCTCTCAGCCAGAGAATCAGAAAACGCTGCCCCGGCAGCGTTTTTTTTCGCCCACGGTTTTTAACTCAAATCTAATCGATAAAAGTAATTGAGAATCAAAAATATAACGAGACATTCTTCGCGCTCTCGTTATATTCTCGTTGACTTCCTGATACCCAAATATCGCCCTTCAGACGCCGTGATTACAGCGATGTCGGCAGGACTCTGGGTAATGACCAAAGTGATAAACATAATAAAAAATGGCAAGACAAGGGGAATACACTCCATGCCACTTTCGGGGACATTAAAACACCACGCCAGCTACTCAAGACGCATCGCCTGGAGTAGCGTAATCATCGGCACATTGTTTTTTCTGCTGTTTGTCACCGTCCTGTTAACGCTGACCTGGCAAAAACGCGTACAGCAACACCAACAACTACTGGCGCACAGCCGTGACGATTTACAACAAGTCATTACAACCCTGGTGGATACGCTTTATCCACTGCAGCAATACACACAATTAACCTGCAGCAGCGTCGGCCGTGAGCTGACTTCTCGCGCTGCGTTTGCGGGAAATATCCGCGCCATCCTGCTGGTCCGCGACAGTAATGCTTACTGCTCTTCTGCAACAGGCAGTTTTTTGTTGGCTGCCAACGCGATATCGCCTGAATCTGAACTGGAACGCGATCGCGATATGCGCTTACTGGAAGGCACGCCATTGCTGCCAACGAAACCGGCGCTGGCGCTTTGGCTGAAAAATCCAGGTTCGGCAGAGACCGGCATTCTGGCCACCATGAACATCAGCCTGACGCCTTATCAGTTGCTGGCTTCCTATCATCCCGAAATCACCGGCATGGCGTTGGTGATCGGCAATAAAGCGCTACTCAGCGGCAGCAACAAAGTGGTGCACGCCAGTGATTTGCCTGCATCGCTGCATGAAATAGCTTTTAACAATAGCGACCTACACTTTGTATTGTTTGGCAGCACCTTAGCGCCACGCGATTACTCACTGACGCTGCTGACTGGGATATTATTTTCCTTACTGGTTTCCGCTTTGAGTTGGCTATTGCTGACTCGACATCAGCGTCCGGGTAAAGAGATTATGCAGGGAATCAAACGTGGCCAGTTTCACGTTGAATACCAACCGCTGGTCACCGCGCATGATGGACGACCATACGGCGTGGAAGCGCTGCTGCGCTGGACACATCCCACTGAAGGCATGATTCCGCCGGATGCTTTTATTAGCTACGCCGAAGCGCAAAACCTGATTATTCCGCTCACCCAGCATCTGTTTACTTTGGTGGCTCGCGATGCACAGTTTCTCTGTAAACAACTGCCGCGCGGCACACGTCTGAGCCTCAATCTCTCGCCGCTGCATCTCGCTTCTGAGAGTTTCCGTCATGATGTGCAGGTATGGATTAACGCCATGCCGCCTGATCATTTTAACTATGTGTTTGAGATTACCGAACGCACCATGGTGGGAGAGAAAAACGCCGGTGAGATCTTCGCCTGGCTGCACGAAAACCATTTCAAAATTGCGATTGATGATTTTGGTACCGGACACAGTGCGCTGATCTATTTGGAAAAATATCCCTTCGATTACCTGAAAATCGATCGTGGATTTGTGCAAAGCATTGGTACGGAAACCGTCACCTCGCCGGTTCTTGATGCGGTGCTGCTGCTGGCGAAAAAACTCAACCTGAAAACCGTGGCGGAAGGCGTTGAAACCGGCGACCAGGCGGCATGGCTGGTGAATCGCGGCGTGACGCATTTGCAGGGTTATCTGTTTAGCCGACCGCTAAGACCTGAAAAACTCGCCAGTTACTTCCAACGCCAGCGTGTGCTGAGTTAGCATCACGCGAACCCCATGAAACTGCTACCATAAAGTGCGGAACACCACAGGAGATCGCCCCACTTATGCTGCTGCGTCTTGTCACAGCGTTATTGTTTTGTAGCGCCATTGCGCCGCTGCATGCCGCAACCATCAACGAAAGCTATGCCTTTGCTAAACTGGGCGAGCCTAAATATGCGGTCAATTTCACGCACTACGATTACGCCAATCCCGCCGCGCCCAAAGGCGGCAAAATTACGCTGGCGGTGGTCGGTACCTACGACAACTTCAATCGCTTCGCCTCGCGCGGCAATCCCGGCATTGGCACCGATACGCTGTATGACGGCCTGTTTACCACCTCCGATGATGAACCTGGCAGCTACTATCCGCTTATTGCTGAATCGGCGCGCTATCCCGACGACTATCGCTGGATGGAAGTGTCGATCAATCCTCATGCACAGTTTCAGGACGGAACACCGATTACCGCGCAGGATGTGGCTTTCACCTTCCAGAAATTCATGACGGAAGGTGTGCCGCAGTTCCGCGTGGCGTTTCGTGACGTGCAAGTGAAAGCGCTAAACCGTCTCACCGTGCGTATCGACATGCCGAAACCGGACAAAGATCGGATTCTCAGCTGGCTGACGCTGCCGGTTATCCCGGAAAAATTCTGGCAAAATAAAAAGTTTAATGAGCCGATTGGGTATCCGCCGCTGGCCAGCGGGCCTTATCGCGTCACCTCCTATAAATCGGGTCAGTTTATCCAGTACAGCCGGGTGAAAGATTACTGGGCCGCCAATCTGCCGGTGAATCGCGGGCGTTTTAACTTCGATACTTTGCGTTATGACTATTATCTTGATGACAACGTGGCGTTTGAGGCCTTTAAAGCCGGCGCTTACGATTTGCGCGAAGAGAGTTCAGCGAAGAAATGGGCGACACAATATCGCGGTCGCAACTTTGACAGTCACGCCATCGTCAAATCGACCATTCCCAACACCGTTTCCACCGACACGCAATGGCTGGCATTTAACAACGAAAAACCGCTGTTCGCCGATCGTCGCGTGCGTGAAGCCATCACGCTGGCGTTCGATTTCGAGTGGATGAACAAAGCCTTGTTCTATGGCGCTTATAAACGCACGCGCAGCTATTTCCAGAACACTGAATATGCAGCGCTTGGCTATCCCAAAGCCGAGCAGTTGATCCTGCTGGCGCCCTACAAAGCGCAGCTGCCGCCCGAAGTGTTCAACAATGAGTATGCCCCGCCACGTTCTGACGGCAGCGGTTTCGATCGCGGCAACCTGTTGCAAGCCATGACGCTGCTGAAAGCGGCGGGCTGGGAGATTAAAAACCAGCAGCTGGTGAACGTGAAAACCGGTCAGCCGTTTCGTTTCGAACTACTGATGCGCAGCGGTACGCAAAACGACTGGGCGTTGCCGTTCCAGCACAGCTTGCAACGGCTTGGCATTCAGGTCTCGCTGCGCCAGATTGACAGCTCGCAATATCTCCGCCGTATGCGCGAAGGCGACTACGACATGATCCCATCGCTCTATTACGCCATGCCATGGCCCTCGACCAGCCTGCAAACGATCTGGCAATCTCAATTTATTGACTCTTCCTGGAACAGGCCGCGCGTGAAAGATCCCATCGTCGACCATTTTGTGCAGCAGATCGTTGAGCATCAGGGCGATGAGAAAGCGCTGCTGCCGCTCGGCCAGGCGCTGGATCGCATCCTGCTGTGGAATGCCTACATGATTCCGATGTGGTACAGCGCGGAAGATCGCATGGCGTATTGGGACAAGTTTTCCCATCCCGGGATTAAACCCGCGTTTGCTACCGGTCTGGAAAACTGGTGGTACGATGTGAACAAAGCCGGGCGATTGCCGGCCAATCGACGCTGAGGAGCACGGTTTGGCAGCCTATTTTCTTCGCAGGTTACTGCTGATCATCCCGACACTTTGGGCGATCATCACCCTGAACTTCTTTATTGTGCAGATAGCACCCGGCGGCCCAGTGGATCAAGCGTTAGCCAACGTGCAGTTTGGTCACAGCACTGGCATTCCCGGTTCAGGCAGTGGCGACAGCGGCGCGCGCGGATCGCTGGTGCGCGACAATCCCGGCGACAGCCAGTATCGCGGCGCACGCGGCCTTGATCCGGAAGTGATCGCGGAAATTAAGCATCGTTACGGCTTCGATAAACCGCTGCTGCAGCGTTATGGCGAAATGCTGTGGAACTACATCCGTTTTGACTTTGGCGACAGCCTGTTCCGCAGCGCATCGGTGCTGCAGCTGATCAAAGAGAGTTTGCCGGTCTCCATCAGTTTGGGATTGTGGAGCACCTTGATCATTTATCTGGTGTCGATTCCGTTAGGCATCAAAAAAGCGGTGCGCAACGGCAGCGCCTTCGATATCTGGAGCAGCACCTTTATCATCATTGGCTATTCGATTCCGGCATTTCTGTTCGGCATCATGCTGATTGTGCTGTTCGCCGGCGGCAGCTACTTCGACTGGTTCCCGCTGCGCGGCCTGACGTCACCACAGTTTGATGCGCTGCCGTGGTACAGCAAAATCACCGATTACCTGTGGCACATCACGCTGCCAGTGCTGGCGACGGTGATTGGCGGTTTCGCCACGCTGACCATGCTGACCAAAAACGCCTTCCTCGATGAGATCCGCAAACAATACGTGGTCACCGCGCGCGCCAAAGGGCTGAATGAGAAGCGCGTGCTGTACGGCCACGTGTTCCGCAATGCCATGCTGCTGGTGATCGCCGGTTTTCCTGCCACTTTTATCAGCATGTTTTTCACCAGCTCGGTGTTAATTGAGGTGATGTTCTCGCTCAATGGTTTGGGCCTGCTCGGCTACGACGCCACCATCCAGCGCGATTATCCGGTAATGTTTGGCACGCTTTACATCTTCACCCTGATTGGCCTGCTGATGAACATTCTCAGCGATCTGACCTACACGTTGGTCGATCCGCGCATTGATTTTGAGGGACGCTGATGCGCTTATCTCCTGTTAACCAACAGCGCTGGCAGCGTTTTCGCCATAATCGTCGCGGTTACTGGTCGCTGTGGATTTTCCTGATCATTTTTGTCCTGTCGTTGGGCGCTGAGTTGCTGGCCAACGACAAACCGCTGCTGGTGCATTATCAGCAGCGCTGGTACATGCCGCTGCTGTTCAACTACAGCGAAAGTGATTACGGCGGTGATTTCTCTACGCCCGCTGATTATCAGGATCCGTGGCTGAAGCAGCGCATCGATCAGCAAGGCTGGGCGATCTGGGCGCCAATTCGCTTTAGCGACAGCACCATCAATTTCGCTACCGATGTGCCCTTCCCTTCTCCACCTTCGGCGCAAAACTGGCTCGGCACCGATGCTAACGGCGGCGATGTGCTGGCTCGCCTGCTGTATGGCACGCGCATTTCATTACTGTTCGGCATCATGCTGACGCTGTTCTCCAGCGTGATTGGCATCGTGGTCGGCGCGGTGCAAGGCTACTTCGGTGGCCGCATCGATTTGGTCGGCCAGCGGCTGATAGAAGTGTGGTCCGGCATGCCATCGCTGTTCCTGCTGATTCTGCTCTCCAGCGTGATTCAGCCCGGCTTCTGGTGGCTGCTGCTGGTCACGGTGGTGTTTGGCTGGATGAGCCTGGTGAGCGTGGTGCGCGCCGAATTCCTGCGTGCCCGTAACTATGATTACATCCGTGCGGCGCGCGCGCTCGGCGTCAGCGACAGCCGCATTATGCTGCGCCACATGCTGCCGAACGCCATGGTCGCCACGCTGACGTTTTTGCCGTTTATCCTGTGCGGCTCAATCACCACGTTAACCTCGCTGGATTTCCTGGGTTTTGGTTTGCCGGTGGGATCGCCATCGCTTGGCGAGCTGCTGTTACAGGGCAAAAACAATTTACAGGCGCCGTGGCTGGGATTGGCGGGCTTCTTTGCCCTCGCCCTGCTGCTGTCATTACTGATCTTTATCGGCGAAGCGGTACGCGATGCCTTTGACCCGAGCCGAGGACGCTAAATGAGCCTGTTAACGGTGAATCATCTGGCGGTGGCCTTTCAGGATCGCCGCGTGGTGGACGACATTTCGCTGCAAATAGATGCCGGCGAAACGCTGGCGCTGGTGGGCGAATCCGGTTCCGGTAAAAGCGTGACCGCGCTGTCAATCATGCGCTTATTGCCGCAGCCGCCGGTCAACTATCCGCAAGGCGAAATCCTGTTTAACGGCCAGGATATTTTGCAGGCCAGCGAACGCGCCATGCGCGGGCTGCGTGGCAACCAAATGGCGATGATTTTTCAGGAGCCGATGGTGTCGCTCAATCCGCTGCATAACGTGGAAAAGCAGCTGTATGAGGTGCTGTCGGTGCATCGCGGGATGCGGCGCGAAGCCGCGCGGGGCGAAATGCTCAGCTGCCTGGATCGCGTCGGCATTCGTAACGCGGCATCGCGTTTGCAGGATTTTCCACACCAGCTTTCCGGCGGTGAGCGACAGCGCGTGATGATCGCCATGGCGCTGCTGACGCAGCCGAAGCTGCTGATCGCCGATGAACCGACCACCGCGCTGGATGTCACGGTGCAGGCACAGATTCTGCAATTGCTGCGCGAACTGCAGCGAGAACTTAACATGGGCATGCTGTTCATCACCCATAACCTGAATATTGTGCGTCAGCTGGCGCACAGCGTCACAGTGATGAGAAATGGCCGCAGTGTGGAACACAATCGCTGCGATTTGCTGTTTAGCCAGCCGCAGCAGCCCTACACGCGCGAGCTGATCGCCGCCGAGCCGGATGGTCAACCGGTGCCGCTGCAGGATGCTAAACCGCTGTTGCAGGTGAAGAATCTGCAGGTTGGTTTCCCGATCCGGCGTGGATTGCTGCGTCGCACCGTGGCAGAGACGCTGGCGCTCAAGGATCTTAGCTTTACGCTACGGCGTGGCGAAAGCCTGGGATTGGTCGGCGAATCGGGTTCGGGTAAAAGTACTACGGGCCTGGCGCTGCTGCGCTTAATCACCGCGCGCGGTGAGATCTGGTTTGAGGATCAGCCGCTGCATCAGCTATCGCCAAAGCAGTTATTGCCGCTGCGCCAGCGCATTCAGGTGGTGTTTCAGGATCCCAATTCCTCGCTCAATCCGCGCATGACGGTGCAACAGGTGATTGCAGAAGGCTTAGCAGTGCATCGTCCGCAACTCAGTGCTGCCGAGCAGGAAGCCCGGGTGATTGCGGTGATGCAGGAAGTGGGGCTCGATGCCGACAGCCGTTTACGCTATCCGGCGGAGTTTTCCGGCGGTCAGCGTCAGCGTATCGCCATCGCCCGTGCGTTGATCCTGGAGCCGCAGCTGATTGTACTGGATGAACCCACCTCGTCACTGGACCGCTCGGTGCAGAAGCAAATTCTGACCTTACTGCGTCGTTTGCAGCAGCAGCATCAGCTCGCCTATCTGTTTATCAGTCATGATTTGCAGGTGGTACGCGCGCTCTGCCATCAGCTGGTTGTGCTGCGTCAGGGCGAAGTGGTGGAACAAGGTGATTGCGAAGCGTTGTTTAACGCACCAGCAGCCGATTACACGCGGCAGCTACTGGCGTCAGCGCAGGGAAAAGATCTGAGTCAGTGACCATCGAAGGTTTCGGCGATAGCGACACCCTGATTTTTCAGGCAGCAGTTGGTGGCGCTTTCGTCATCGCGTTGAATCAGCAGACAAGGTTGCCCTTCACACTGGGCGATTTTGCACTCGACCTGAATCTGCGCCAACGTTTCTTTCAGCTGGTGCAGAATTTCCAGCGCCGGATGGCCATCGTGGCTCAGCAGGCGCAGCACCACTAAATCTTCGGCATGCACGCCATTCGCCGCTTCCTGACGCTCAATTTCTCCTGCATGTTCAAGCGACCAGCGATAATGTTGTGGCAAGCGATGCACAACGGAAAGTTGCAGCATAGATATACGGCCCCCAGAGACGTTAACTTTATTCACGACGACGGCACAACGTGGTGAATCCCAACCTGGTTAGCTCAGAAAACCCACTCAGTCTGCCTTCTCGTTTTCAGTACAAAGCATGTAGCCAATTTATAATTTGCGAGGCTTCTCACATTTATGCCTATGTTTACCGTGTTCGGCTGCGGTTAACAATCATTTTAGACGCAATCTCGTTACTTTTTTATCTCTAAATTTTCACATAACGGAAACATTAAGCATAACGAATGAATGGGGATTAGCGAGTGAGGGGGAGAAATTTAAGAGAGGCCAGGTCGCCATGAATGGCGACCCTACGGAAAGATTCAGGATATGTAGGGCCGCCATTCATGGTGACCTTGGGGATATCACGCTGGCTGTTGAGGCCGTGAAGCATAGGTGAACAGCACAATCGAGAGGGTGGCGCACAGCGCAATCGTAGCCACCATCGGCCAGGCGCTGTTAATGCTGACTAATGAGAGCAGCGCGCCAACTAAGGCACCCACACCAAAACGCAGTGTGCCCGCCAGCGAAGAAGCCGTGCCCGCCATGTGCGGGAACTCATCCAGAATCACCGCCATCGCATTCGACGACACCGTTGAGACGCAGCCAATAAACATCGCCACGCCAAACACCAGCGACAGAAAACCTAAATCCAGCGCACTGGAGATCAACAGCCAAACGCCCATCGCGAACTGAATCACCAATCCTAAACGGAACATTTTCACCGGACCAAAGCGGCGCACGGCACGGCTATTAATCAGCGTCATCACGAACAGGAACACCACGTTCAAACCAAAGTAGTAGCCGAAGTTCTGCGGTGAAACGTGGTTCACTTCGATGTAAACAAACGGACCGGCATTGAGGAAGGTGAATAATCCGGCAAAGGAGAAACCGCTTGCCAGCATATAACTGAAGGCACGCTTGTGGCGCACCAGTGCCACGAAGTTACCCAGGGTGGTACGCAGATGAAAACGCTGCCGCTGTTCGGGCTTGAGCGTTTCACGGATTTGCGTCACCACCAGCATCGTGGTGATCAGCGCGGCACCCGCCAGCGTCCAGAAGATGGCGTGCCAGTTCCACAGCAACAGCAACCAGCCACCAATAATCGGTGCCAGCAGCGGTGCGATGGTGGTCACCAGCATCACAAACGACATCATGCGCGAGAAGTCCTCTTTCGAGTAGGTATCGCGCATCAAGGCGTTAATTACGACGCTGGCAGCGGCGGCCGATAAGCCGTGCAGGAAGCGCATAAAGATCAGCTGGTCGATGGTTTGTGACAGCGCACAAGCCGCAGCGGCGCAGGCAAAGATCAGCGTGCCCAGCACAATCACCGGTTTACGTCCGTAGCTGTCCGCCAGTGGGCCATACACTAACTGGCCAATGGCGAAACCGAGGATGTAGAGGTTGAGCGTCATCTGCACGCTGCCCGCCGAAACCGCAAACTCATGGGCGATTTGCGGCATGGCCGGCAGATACATATCAATCGAAAGCGGCATCAACATCGCCAGCAATCCGAGGATGACCACTAAACCAACCGGAGAATTCTTTTCCTTGCGCACCGCGTTCTCCCGCTATTTGCGTTGTTTGAGTTCTTCTGGCAGGCCGATGCTGTCGACCTCTTGCTGCGTCAATTCACGATATTCACCTTCACCGAGATCTTCATCGAGTTCGATGTCACCAATACGTTCGCGATGCAGCGCCGAGACATGGTTACCCATCGCCGCAAACATGCGTTTGACCTGATGATAGCGCCCTTCGCTGATGGTCAAGCGTGCCGCTTTCTCATCAAGAATCTCCAGCACCGCCGGTTTGGTGAGCTCTTTTTCATTGTGCAGCTGTACACCGGCAGCGAACTTCTCAACCAGTTCTGGATCGATCGGCTCTTCCACTTCCACCAGATAGGTTTTTTCCAGGTGATGCTTCGGTGAGGTAATGCGGTGTGACCATTGGCCATCGTCGGTCAGCAGCACCAAACCAGTGGTGTCGATATCGAGACGTCCCGCCGCATGCAACTTGAACGCCGCAGGTTCTTCGATAAAGAACAGCACGGTGGGATGATCGGGATCGTCGGTTGAGCAGACGTAACCTTGCGGCTTGTTCAGCATGAAGTAGCGCGGACCTTGCTGCACCACCAGTGGATTGCCGTCGTATTCGACTTCATCGTCTGGCAATACCTTGTAAGCCGCATCGCGCACGACTTCGCCGTTAATGGTGACTTTTTTGGCGCGGATTTCGCGTCCGGCGATAGCACGGCTAACTTCCAGTTGCTGAGATATGAATTTTTCGAGTCGCATGAATTCGCTTTGCCTGTTACTGCGGGGGAAACTGAAACGGTGTTTTTGTCCGTTAAGAAAGTGTGGGCAGTATAGCTTGATCCTTAGACTGCTAACAGTAGTGAACCTGCGTTTAACTGGCTTTCATGCCATAATGCGCGTCCGTTCCAGAAAAAAGTTTGCCCCGATGTCATTCACCCTGCGCCCATACCAACAAGAGGCGGTTGACGCCACGCTCAACCACTTTCGCCGCCATACCACGCCGGCGATGATTGTGCTGCCAACCGGTGCGGGTAAAAGCCTGGTGATTGCTGAACTGGCGCGGTTAGCGCGCGGACGCGTATTGGTGCTGGCCCACGTGAAAGAGCTGGTGGAGCAGAATCACAGTAAATATCAGGCGTATGGCCTGCAAGCCGACATCTTCGCCGCCGGTTTGCAGCGCAAGCAGAGCGAAAGCAAAGTGGTGTTTGGCAGCGTGCAGTCGGTGGCGCGCAATCTCGATCGCTTCGACAGCGCCTTTTCGCTGGTGATCGTCGATGAGTGTCATCGCATCAGCGATAACGAAGAGAGCCAGTATCAGCTGCTGTTCGCCCACCTGCGGCAGCATAATCCGCAGTTGCGACTGTTGGGTTTGACCGCCACGCCCTTCCGTCTCGGCAAAGGCTGGATTTACCAGTTCCACTATCACGGCATGGTGCGCGGTGATGAGAAAGCGCTGTTCCGCGACTGCATTTATGAGCTGCCGCTGCGCTATATGATCAAACACGGCTTTCTGGTGCCACCGGAGCGCTTAGATATGCCGGTGGTGCAGTACGATTTCAGCCGGCTGATCCCGCAGAATAACGGGCTGTTTAGCGAAGCCGATCTCAACCGCGAGCTGAAACAACAGCATCGCGTCACGCCGCATATTATCCGGCAGATTGTTGAGTTTGCTGAAGATCGACGCGGCGTGATGGTGTTCGCCTCCACCGTGGAACATGCCCGTGAAATTCTCACGCTGCTGCCCGAAAACAGCGCGCTGGTCTCGGCGGAAACGGCGGTGAAAGATCGCGACCGCTTGATTGCTGAATTTAAAGCGCAGCAGCTGAAGTTCCTGGTCAACGTCGCCGTCCTGACCACTGGCTTTGACGCGCCCCACGTTGATTTGATCGCCATTTTGCGTCCCACCGAATCCGTCAGCCTCTATCAGCAGATTGTAGGTCGCGGTTTACGCCTGTCGCCCGGCAAAACCGATTGTCTGGTGCTGGATTACGCCGGAAATCCACACGATCTTTTTACCCCTGAAGTCGGCGCGCCGAAAGGTGCCAGCGACAATCAGCCGGTGCAGGTGTTCTGTCCCGCCTGCGGTTTCGCCAATACCTTTTGGGGAAAAACCACTGAAGATGGTCACATCATTGAGCATTTTGGTCGCCGCTGTCAGGGCGTGCTGGAAGATGATGAAGGCGAGCGCGAGCAGTGTGATTACCGCTTCCGCTTTAAAAGCTGCCCGGATTGCGGCGCCGAGAATGACATCGCCGCGCGGCGCTGCAATCAATGCGACAAAATTCTGGTCGACCCGGATGACATGCTGAAAGCCGCGCTGAAACTGAAAGATGCGCGCGTGTTGCGCTGTGCTGGCATGGTGCTGGAGCAAGGACGCGATGACAAAGGTGAATGGCTGAAAGCCACCTATTTCGATGAGGATGGCACCAGCGTCAGCGAGCGTTTTCGCCTGCAAACGCCAGCGCAACGTAAAGCCTTTGAGCAGCTGTTTATGCGTCCGCATCAGCGCGCACCGGGCGTGGAACTCGGCTGGCAAACCGCAGCAGATGTCATCGCCTTACAGCCTTTATTACGCCATCCGGACTTCGTGGTGGCGCGCGCCAAAGGCCATTTCTGGCAGATCCGCGAAAAAATGTTCGATTATCAGGGCCGTTACCGCCGCGCCAATGAGCTGCGATAAGCGGCGGAATCATTTGCCCCTGCGGCACCATTGAGGCTATAATGCCGCCCGCTTTTGCATCCGTAAAAGCAGTTTGAATAACCGTCCTGTTGCTGGGTCGCCTGTAGCAGGAACTATTGAAGAGACATCAAATGTTCACTATTAACGCTGAAGTACGTAAAGACCAGGGTAAGGGTGCGAGCCGCCGCCTGCGTGTAGCAAACAAATTCCCAGCCATCATCTATGGCGGAAATGAAGCACCAGTTGCTATCGAACTGGACCACGACGCTGTAATGAACGTGCAGGTTAAACCTGAGTTCTACAGCGAAGTGCTGACCATCGCGGTTGATGGTAAAGAAGTTAAAGTTAAAGCTCAGGCGGTACAGCGTCATCCGTTCAAGCCAAAACTGTTCCATATCGACTTCATTCGCGCTTAATCGCGAAATGAGTTGTAAGTAGAAGGGCCGGTTGCGAAACCGGCCCTTTTATTTTGTCTAAGATCTACTTCGTTTCAATATCCACTTAATTAGCTTTGTTCCCTTCTCAGCCTTGTTATTATTGTATTTAAGACCATTCTTCACGATGAAGTCATAGGACTTTCTGGACAATGCGGTTTGCTCAGCATTTTCAAGGAAACGCCCCCTAAGGACTTCAAATGAATAAAATCACCGCTTTATTTTACAGCGCGCTGCTTGTTGCGCTCCCCTCGTATGCGGGAGTCATGCGCCATGATACCAATGTGCAAGATTACCGCGATTTTGCTGAGAATATGGGCAAATTTCGTCCTGGCATCAGTAATATTCCAATTTATAAAAAAAATGGCGATTTATCGGGTAATCTGAATTTCCCTATGCCTGATTTGAGTAGCATATCCCGTCGCGGCTTCGCTGCCTTAACCGCACCTTCGTATGTTATTACTGCTCGCCATATGAAAGATTTAAACAGCGTATTTTTTGGTGGTCCTTCCGAATATTCACCACGCTATGTTTTTATCAATCGCAATGCCATTCCAGACGATATTGATCGCGATTACATGATGCCGCGGTTAAATAAAGTGGTAACAGAAGCGTTACCGGTTGGACGTGTTGAAAGTATTGATCTAAAAAATGGTCATGGCACTCGCTACACAGCGTATGCGCGCGCCGGGGCGGGCATCATGTACCAAGTCAGCGAAGATCAAAAAGATATGGTACATATTGCCGGCGGGTATTCATGGCTAGCCGGTGGATCTATTGATCCTAATCTCGTCGAATTTACCAAGAATTATTTTTATTTTACGCAGTTATCACCTGATAACCCTCTTTCCACAGCTCTGACCATCACAACTCAACCCGGCGACAGCGGCAGCCCTTATTATGGCTATGACTCGATTGATAAACAGTGGAAACTGGTCGCTGCGCATTCAGCAAGCCGTTACGGTGCAATCCCAAATCCTTACTCACGAGAGTCATTGGGTGCGTTAATCCCAGATGGTTTTTATGACGGCATCGTTGCAGCCAATATCTCACCTGATGTTAAGGACAGTAACAACGCAGAAGCCATTTTATGGAATAAGGCAACAATTGATCAAGGCAGCCAACAATGGGACTGGCAGGGTCTGGATGAAAAGTATCGTCACGTGGCACCTGCCAAAGCCAGTTATCCCGAGTTGGACGCTACCAAAGATATCCGTTTCAACGGTGCTGGTGGCGAAGTTATTTTAAGTGATGCGGTAAACCTTGGCGCAGGTAAACTGCAGTTTTCTAATAATTACACGCTTAAATCTGCCGATGGTGCTGATGCCACCTGGGTGGGCGGCGGTGTTGAAGTCGACAAAGATAAAACCGTTCTTTGGCAGGTTAATGGCCTGAAAGATGACGACCTGCATAAAATTGGCGGTGGCGTGCTGCACATTAATGCAAAAGGCATCAATGAAGGGGGGCTGAATATCGGCGATGGCACCGTAATTCTGGATCAACAAAAAGATACTTTGGGCAGTCGTCAGGCTTTTTCCCAAGTCTATATTGCCAGCGGACGCCCAACAGTGGTATTGAACAGTGGCGACCAGGTGGACGCGAATAGCATCTTCTTTGGCTATCGTGGCGGCAAGCTCGATTTAAATGGCAATAACCTTACGATGCGTAAGATTAATCATACGGACAGCGGCGCATCAATCATCAATGGGCATTTAAAGAACAACTCAAATTTGACGTTAACCGGATTTATTGCCAAAGACATCGCTATTCAGGAATGGCAGGGTAATAACTCTGCGGGGAACATCGGCGATATTTACGAAGATTACAATGAAAAATCAAAACGCTGGGAATATTTCCAGTTAAAGACACCTAAATATAGCTGGTTCCCAACCAATCAGAAAGACAACACCTACTGGAAGTATATTGGATTTGATCCTGTAGAGGCACAGGAATACCGCGCTATAGAACTAAACCACCTGGTGTATCGGGGATTTCTGGGAGCAGATAACACATCCGCTGTTAATGGGAAACTGGACTTTACCTTTTCACCCACGATGGCCAGTGCCAACCTGGCATTAGCCGGCGGGGCGAATCTCAATGGTAATATTAACGTCAACAATGGCACGCTATTACTCTCGGGCCAGCCCGTTCCTCATGCCGGTGGCCTGATTATTGACGATGACTGGTATGCCTCTTCTTTCTCAGCCAATAACGTAGTGGTCGCCAGTGGCGCTCGCTTCCAGGTGGGTGAATACGCGCAGGTTAAAACCGATATTCAGGCCGGTGATAACAGCCAGCTTATCCTTGGCTACAATTCTGATGCGCAGGATGAGGATCAGATCTTACGCTGCACCTCGCCGGTTCAGAGCAGCAAAGGCAGCTGTAAAGTTGCACAGCGAAACGCTGAAGAATTGCGCTTTCTTCCCGCCAGTACAGTCGAAGGCAATATCACGCTGGGTGATAACGCTGCGCTCCACCTTGGCAAGGTCAATTATCACGGCCACATCAACGACAGTCACGTAGCGCGAATGACCCTGAGCAGTGAGACGTTCTGGAACATGAACGGTAACAGCCGCGTGCATCGCCTGGATGCAGGTAAAGGCGGTATCATTTCCCTGCTTTCTGCAGATGAAATGGCCTGGACGCCGAAGCTGCTCTCTGTTGAACATCTGACGGCAAATAACCTGCAGCTTGGTTTCGGTATCGCGCCACAATCCGCCATCAGCGACAGCTTATACATTGGTTCCAGCGCGCAGGGCGGCAGCAACATCCTCGATCTCGGTTTTATGCTGGGCGAAACCTTCCCCAACCGCATCGCAAAAGAGATCGTGCTGGTCAACGCACCCGCCGGTACCGCGCATGATTATTTCACGCTACCTCCGGTCAAACGCGGGTTCTCGCTGTATACCGCCGATCATCAGGTTGTGGAAGAGAATGGTCGCGTGAAATGGATCATTGCCAAAACGCCCGATCCGGTGCTGCCCCCCGATCCGGTAACCGATCCCGATCCGGTAACTAACCCCGAGCCAGAACCCGAAATTAAGCCAGAACCCGAAATTAAGCCTGAGCCTGAAGTAAAACCTGAGCCAGAGATCACGCCAAAACCGGGTACTGCAGAAGACTGGTTTGACGTCATTGATAATCAGCCGCTGGTGCAGAGTACTCGCGCCCTGCTCGCTTCGCGTCACTACCTGTTTAGTGAAATCAGCAGCATGCTGACCGATCGCGCTCAGCTGCTGCGCGGTAGCCATGAAGACAGCGGCGCATGGGCCAGCCTTAGCCAGAATCGCGGCGGGATGGATAGCGTAACGTTAAAAGACAGCAAGCTAGAGATCGGCGCCGATACGCAAGCGGATGCCTGGCTGTACGGCGTCACCGCCAGTTACAGCCAGGGAAATGCCAGGGATGAAGCCAGCGTCAGCCATAAGCTGAGTACTCTGGGTCTGTATGCAAGCGGCATGAGCGAAAATGGATGGTTTATGGATCTTGCTGCCAGCTACCTGCACCTGCGTCAGGACATCAACCTTGACCCGGTACTGGGAGTGGAAAGCACCTCAAAAACCAGCCATATGCTGGCCGGCAGTGCAAAACTGGGTAAATCCTTCCCTCTGCTGGACACGTCGTTCACGCTGTCGCCTTACGTGAAGGCCAGCGCAGGCTATGTGCCGGGTTATACGCTGCAAAGCCGAGATGCCCGCATTGCTCTGAGTTCAGCCATGCCGTGGGGACTCACGCCGGGTATTGAAGTCAGCAAGCAGGGGCTCGGTGCGCTGCTACCAAGGGTGCGATTCAGCGCAACCGTTGAAAAACAGTTTTCACCGGGCAGCTCCGGCTCTTCACTGACTCTTGAGGATCGCCACAGCCGACGCGTGTATGGTGCGCTGGATGACGATCGTTACCGGGCTCATCTGAGCTTCGAAGGAAAAATCAGCGACAACTGGTCAGCGAATATTGGCGCGAAACACAGCTTTGGTGGCAAGTTCCGCACCGATTCACTCATCAGCAGTGGAATAAACTATTCGTTCTGATAAAAAAGCCGGGCACTTTGGTGACCCGGCTTTTTTTATTTACCGCTGGTACGACGTTGCAACTGATCGCGCAGATTTGGTGGCGTACCTTTGATAGTAAGCGTGTCAGTGGTGGGATCCCAGAAGATGCGCTCGCCAAGCAGCATGGCATCGAAGTTCAGGGTTAAGCCACCGCCGCTACCTGCGAACTTGGTCAACTGGCGCAAGGTGCTGCGATCCGCTGGGAAGGTCTCTTCCAATTCGTAACCCTGCTCCTGAGTAAACGCCTGGAAGGTTTTTTCGCCTAATGGCGGTAATTCGCTGGAGAGATCGTGCAGCGCAATCTCTTCGCCGGCCTGCAGCTGATCGTTGCAGTACGTGTAAACCTGCTGACGATAGTTCTGGCGCTCGTTTTTATCGAGATCTGATTCGGCACAATAATCATCAACCGCTTGCAGCAAGCCACGGTTTTGCGCTTTGGTGTCTAAACCAACGCTGGCACCGAGAAAATCCATAAAGAAATCCGCCACTTTACGGCCCACGCGACCGCGCAGGAAGGTCAAATAGCGGGTCGATTCCGGGTTGGTTTCCCACTCGGTGAGATCAATACGTGCCACAATATCTGCATGATTGATATCCAGATAATGGGTGCTGCTGATATCCAGCTGTTCATTAACGCGCATGCTCGACTGGCTGTTCAGTACCGCAATCAGCAAATACTCGACCGCCAGATAGCGATAATGCAAAAACAGCACCACGCCGCCTTCCGCAAACGGATATTTACCCAGCTCATCGCGCAGACGTCCGGTTGCCGCACGGCTAAATGCCAGAAAGTCATCTTCCCCTTTGCGGCAGTTACGCAACGCATCGGCCAGTTCACTGTCCTCGTTAAACAGGCCGTAGGCTTTGCTTTTGGCGCTGTAAACCCGATGCAGCTCTTCTGCCATCTCTTCAACCGCGCGGGTCGCAGGCAGCAAAGTGTCGCGCAGTACCAGTTCCAGCTGGTTTTCATCACGTTTGACTAACTGATGCAGGGCAATCTGGTCGATATCCAGACTCATGGTAGACTCTCCTTTTAGCTCAGGCGCGTATTCAAACACCGCCTGCAGCCGCTTTCAACTGCCAGCACAAACTGATCGCTCTGCTTGCGATAAAATTGCGGAAAAAAGTGCGTTGTTACGGTAATATACCGCCTTTTCACCCTTGATTAGACGACGATATGCCACAATCATCCCGTTACAGTGACGAACGCGTGGAAAAGCTCCTCGCAGAGATGGCGCAGATTCTTGAAAAAGACAAAGCGCCAACCGACCTTTCCCTAATGGTATTGGGTAACATGGTAACTAACTTGATCAATACCAGCGTTTCACCGGCTCAACGCCGCACTCTGGCACGATCTTTCGCGGATGCGTTGCAGTCATCCGTACGCGACGATAACGCTCATTAATATGCAGATTTGACCTCATAATATGGTAACCAACCGGCAGCGCTACCGCGAAAAAGTCTCCCAGATGATCAGCTGGGGGCATTGGTTTGCCCTGTTTAATATTATCTTCGCGTTTATATTAGGCAGCCGCTACCTGTTGGTCGCCGACTGGCCCGCGTCGCTCGCGGGACGTATCTATGCCTTTACCAGCTGGATCGGTCATTTCAGTTTCATTGTCTTCGCGGGCTATCTGCTGATCATTTTCCCGCTCACCTTTGTGGTGATGTCACAGCGATTGCTCAGGGTGCTGTCGGCGATTATCGCCACCGCCGGGCTGACGCTGATCATGGTCGACAGTGCGGTATTTAGCCGCTTCCACTTGCATCTTAATCCGGTGGTGTGGGAGCTGGTGATTAACCCCGATCAAAGCGAGATGGCGCGCGACTGGCAGCTGATGTTTATCAGCGTGCCGCTGATTTTCCTCGTCGAGATGCTGTTCGCGACCTGGAGCTGGCAAAAGCTGCGTAGCCTTAATCGGCGTTCGTTCGGTAAGCCGCTGGCGGCTCTGTTTATCAGCGCCTTCTTCGCCAGCCATCTGCTGTATATCTGGGCGGATGCTAACTTCTATCGCCCGATTACCATGCAGCGCGCCAATCTGCCGCTCTCCTATCCCATGACCGCGCGTCGCTTCCTTGAGCGTCACGGTTTGCTGGATGCGCAAGAGTATCAGCGCCGTCTGGTGCAGCAAGGCGATCCTGAAGCGTTGTCAGTGCAGTATCCGCTGAGTGACATAACCTTCCGTGATGGCGGTACGCGCCACAATCTGCTGGTGCTGACGGTTGATGGCCTGAATAACGCCACCGTCGATAAAGCGCTGCCGTCGCTTCATCAATTCGCCAGCGAAAACGTGCGCTTCACCCAGCATTACAGCGCGGGAGTGCAGCCGGAAAAAGGGCTGTTTGGCCTGTTCTACGGCATCTCTTCCAGCTATATGGATGGCGTATTAGCGTCACGCACGCCTTCCGTTCTGCTCAATGCGCTGAATGCGCAAGGTTATCAGTTTGGCTTGTTCTCATCAGACGGCTTCAGCCAACCGCTGTATCGCCAGGCTTTATTAGCGGACTATTCGCTGCCTCAGGCCGATAACCAGCCGAATAGCACCACGGTGACGCAGTGGCAAAACTGGCTCAACGGCCAGAGATCTAACAGCGCGCCGTGGTTCTCGTGGATTGCCCTGAACGGTGTCACGGTCAATGGCGACAACCTGAAGGCGCGCCAGCGCAGCTATACGCGTCAGGCAAGCGGTGTCGATGAGCAGATTAATGCGGTGCTGCAAACCTTGCAGGATCGCGATTTGCTGAAAAATACCGTGGTGGTGATTACGGCGCAGCGTGCGGTCAATCTGGATAGCAACGATGACAATCCAGGTAATCGCGCGACCCTGCAGGTGCCGCTGGTGGTGCATTGGCCGAATACGCCCGCGCAAACCATCGATCGCCTGACCGATCAGCAGGACGTGATGACCACGCTAATGCAGCGTCTGCTGCACGTGCGCACCAACCCCGCCAACTTCTCGCAGGGTGAAGACCTGTTTGCCGCGCAACGCAGCCACGATTGGGTGGCGAGCAGCGAAGATGGCAAGCTGGTAGTGACCACGCCAACCGTGACGCTGGTGCTGAATAACAATGGCAGCTACAGCGCTTACGATGCGCAGGGTCATAAGCTAAAAGATCATAAACCGCAGCTGGCGTTGCTGCTGCAGGTATTGACGGAAGAGAAGCGATTCGTCGCAAACTGATTAATTATGAGGCAGTTAAATGCTGCTCATATTGCAATCGTGCGCGGAAACAGTAATATTCTTCCACGTTCGGCACGTAGCGCAGCCTGGTAGCGCACGGTCATGGGGTGTCCGGGGTCGGAGGTTCAAATCCTCTCGTGCCGACCAAATTCTCCCAACGTTTTGTCTGGTGAAGTCCAGAGAGAACCATAAAAAACAGTTTAAACAGTAGGTTGTTGAAACCTGCTGTTTTTCTGTTGTCTAGTGAAATCCTGATTGATACAGTGGAATCCACCTGATTTAGGCATACTCATGGGCATACGTTTCTAAGACTGCCTTTTGATATGCCTAAGCCTTCCGAGGAACAGAATGGAGACTGCTTATGGCAAGACAGACCAAGCCCTTAAACAATACCGAAGTGAAGAACGCCAAAGCTGCTGAACGAGCATTGGTTCTTTATGACGGGGATGGTCTGGAACTGCAGGTAACTCCCGGAGGCTCAAAACTCTGGCGGTTTCGTTATTACAAACCCTTCACTCGTAAACGGGCCATGATCAGCTTTGGTTCATACCCTTCCGTTTCGCTTTCCGAAGCTCGCCAAAATCGTGAATCAGCCCGCGCTCTTCTCAGCAAAGACGTTGACCCTCAAGAGCATAAAAAGGCAGAGCAACTTCGTCAGAAGAGTGTGAGTGAAAGTACGTTTGAAAAAGTTGCAGCTGAGTGGTTTAAGACCAAAGAGGCAGCAGGATTAACAACTCACACTCTTAACGATATCTGGCGTTCAATGAGTAAATATGTGTTCCCACATATTGGCTCTATGCCTATTTCCAACATTACAGCCCAACAGTTCATCGGATCCCTTAGCCCAACTCATGCTGCAGGCAGACTCGAAACTGTTAAAAGGTTGAGTCAGCGTATTAATGAGGTTATGGATTACGCTTTGAATTCTGGCTTAGTCACTTCAAACCCAGCGACAAAAATCGGTAAGACGTTCCATAAGCCAAAAGTAAAACATCGCCCCGCCCTCTTACCTGAACTGTAGTGGTCAACTAAAACTGGCCACCGCTTTAGAGTTTTTCCAGTATCGGTATTCCGATTCGTTCGGTGGTAATCCACCGTTATATTCATGCGGCCTGAGTGAGCTGTAATACCCGACGATATAGTCTGTGATCGCACGAGCTGCTTCGCTGAAGTTAATATAACCAGTCACCGGCACCCACTCGTTTTTTAGGCTTCTGAAAAACCGTTCCATTGGGCTATTATCCCAGCAGTTTCCACGACGGCTCATACTCTGTTTTATCCGGCATTTCCACAGCAACTGGCGGAACTCCGTGCTTGTATAATGACTGCCTTGATCACTATGGAACATCACACCAGATGGCCTTCCTCGCGTTTCCCATGCCATTTCCAGCGCTTTCATGGTCAGTTTGCTGTCGGGCGAGAATGACATTGCCCAGCCGATTGGTTTTCGGGAAAACAAGTCGAGGACAACGGCAAGATAAGCCCAGCGTTTGCCGCTCCAGATATAAGTGACATCGCCACACCAGATTTTGTTGGGTTCCGCTACAGCAAACTGGCGATCAAGCGCGTTTGGGATGGCAACATGTTCCTGGCCTCCTCGCTTATATCTGTGCTTTGGTTGCTGGCAACTGACTAAGCCTGCTTCCTTCATCAGCCGCCGGACAAGCCAGCGTCCCATCCTGCGACCACTGAGCGTTGCCATTGCCGCAATGCTTCTGGTGCCCGCCGAGCCGTGGCTGGCACTGTGTAGCTCCCGGACCAGACTGCGCAGCTGTACCCGCTCAGCATCGGGTTCAGCAGGACGACATCGCCAGTATTTAAAACTGCTTCGGTGGACTCCAAACACATGGCATAGCAGCGCCACAGGATAACGCGCCCTGAGTTCGCTGATTAGCGAGAATTGTTCAGGGAGTCTGACATCAAGAGCGCGGTAGCCTTTTTTAAAATATCGTTCTCCATTTCAATGCGTTGAAGCTTTTTCTTTAATTCACGTATTTCGATTTGTTCAGGTGTTATGGGGGAGGCTTTGGGTGTTTTACCCTGGCGTTCATCACGAAGCTGTTTTACCCAGCGCGTCATCGTGGAAAGGCCAATATCCATGGCTTTAGCGGCTTCAGCCACGGTGTAGTTCTGGTCGAGAACAAGCTGAGCGGATTCACGTTTGAACTCTGCACTGAAATTTCTTTTTTTCATTCGGACACCTGTGTTGTTCTGAGGTGAGCATATCACCTCTGTTCAGGTGGCCAAATTCAGTAAACCACTACAACAAGAGTCTCGAAAGCCTGTCATCAGAGAGACGTAACTCGTTCATTTTTGCCCATAAAAGCACGTCAAGCATGGCTATAAGCCTGTAAGTAATAATCTTCTTTATCGTCCCATATCCGAAGCGTACCGCAACTGACTCGTCTGCTTTTATACCTTTCACGCTCCGCCATTGCGGAAGTGCTGTTTTGATTGACTCTGCAATTTCGTCGTCTGTACCACTGGCAAGATCGATTTCCAAAAGAACTGTTTTCTCACATATTGCTGACATGACAGTTGAAACATAAGCATCGTGTTGAGGCAGGTTAACACCATATTCATCACTTCCCTGCTTCCATGAGATGAGATTAACTCTCAATGCGGTTATGCTGAGTTCAGCAAGCCTTGTTATATCCGTAATAAAGATATGAGGGGGACTCTGAAGGGGGTGGTCATCTTCCATGTAGTCGAGTTGTTCAGATCTGAATAACATGGGCTTTCCGTTGAAGATCTGTCTCATGTATCCCCCAAGCCCGATCTTTTCTTCTTCAGTAGGCCATGGCTTAAAAAGCAGCGCTCTTGCCCAAAGCTCGTGGTAAAGGCAGTTTAGAGTTATTTCTTCAAATCTTTTGTAGTTTTCAATGTCCAGCCATGTCTTGACGGCTTTGGTGTCTTCTATTGACCAGTTTTTCATGCCCATGCCCTATTATTTTATGCTTTTCAAATACATTAGACATATTTACAAAATATTTTATACTCAATTTCACTCAACTTGGATTTAATCTGTCCTCTGATTTTATTAAACACCTCTTGGACTTCTTGAAAATTTTCACAAGAAATAAAAAAATCTGAAAGTTTACCAATCATCTCCCTGGGTATCCCAGCATCCCTCAAGATTATTTCGTGATTCTCATTAGTTCCATATTCGAGTAATGCAACTATATAATCTAAACTCAGTGTTTTTTTGTTCTTTTCAATTGCAACAAAATTAAATATAGCCTCGAAAGCTTTGAAGTAACGGGGCCAAATAAACTCAAAGTATTTTGTTATTGTGTCAAATGTAAGTCTAATCCTTGCATTTTCATTTGGACTTAAATACCTCATTGTGTTGGAATTTAGCAATGCATGGAAAGTTGGTTGTTGATATATATAGTACTTAGTTAAATCCAGAAGAATTTTTTACCATACTCACTGTTCTCATTATTGAACCTCTGTCCTTTATTACTTTCAGTGAATAAGTAATCATAAATCACACTTAAGATAGCTTCTGTTTTATCTAATGTAGGTCTCTGTGAGGTGTAGTGATAAAGTTCAAAATTGCTGATATTTCTCAAATGATTAATCAGCGCTATCTGGCCTGTTATGCTTACGAACTTATTTTCCTTCAATAATGCAAGAGGAATGTTTTGTTCGTTTAAAGACTGTACAAATTTTATAAAGTCTGCCTTCTGTTCATCTGTAATGTCGCGTTCTTCTAATTGTACTAAAGTCTCCATATTTGGCGTCGAGCTATCAACAAATTCTATTTCAACATTGGTAACTTTATCTAATTCCTTCTCTACTTTTTCAAAATAGAACACCCTTCCAAGAAAGTGACGCATAAACCTTCCTGCGCGTCCCTCAATGTTTCTTCTATCTAAATTAGCTAATGGCTCGCCATTTCCAATCTTTAAGTCATATAAAATAACATTCTTTGCTGTTGAATTTACTCCTTCAGTCAAAGACGTTGTGCAAAAAAGATATTTCAAATCTCCTTCGGTTGAGTTGAATTCATCTATAATTAGATCTTGAATATGTCTTGGCATCGCCCCATGATGGAATGCAACACCTTTTTTTAAACAATCATTTAGAGACCATGTTTTAGAAATATTTTGCTCCAAATAATTTATCAACTCTTGGTTGAACGGAACCAACGGTAAATCTTCTAAAAACTTCTCGGCCAGCTGTTCTACATATCTTTTCTGATAGCGATAAATTAAAAACTTACCGTCCACATTACTTCCCCGTGTAACTCTTAACAAGTTTTTGTATTTATCACCTATTATTTTTAGAGCAACACCTTCAACTTCCTTAGTCCCCCTTGAGTTTATGTAGTCAAACTCATAGTAATCCTTTTGTACTATCTCAAGGTCATATTTCAACATTGTAATATTGAATTTTTCGCGAAACCTCTTGCTAAAATCATTTATGTAAGGGCCAATAAGATATAGATCTGCACCACTTTTTGTTAATCTATATAGTACATCTGCAAAAACCCTGAATCTTTCATCATTGAGTTTGTAGTCTGCTTTGTAAACTTCATCCATTACAAAAAAATCTATTTCCAGCAAGGGGTTATCCTGAATAAGTACGCTCATACGCTCAGGAGTTAGAACAAGAATATATTTCTTCTCATTGCTTATTTTTATTTTTGATGACTTTGATACAAGGTATTCAGTATTGAATTCATTTTTGAAGTCATGATATGCCTCTGATAACAATGATATGGTTGGCATTATTATCACGACTACTTTGTAGCTATTATGCGATATGATTTCTCTAATAATCCTAGTTTTACCGAAAGAAGTAGGAGCACTTACTATTAAACGTTTGTTCTTTTGAAATGAATTAAATATTTCTTTTTGAGGTTTCGTTAAGGTTGTTTCTGATTTCGAACTTGTATAAAACCCCCTCAAAAATATATCCTGTGGAGACACTTCTGGATTGTAGTTTATTTCATTTCGTGAAAGCATATCATCATACATAAAGATTCTGGACTTAACGATGCAATCATGAAGTAACTGCTGAATCATTTTATCTTTAATCTTTTTATCCGCTATGAAGCATATTAACTTCACACATAAATTATAATTCTCTGAGTTATCCAATTCTCTATAAATTCTAATGAGTGCATGTTCTATTCTTTCAAAATCAGGTTGACCTTTATCTTTAAATAGTTCACAGAGTTCAATTTCGATATCGTAAATATTTTCCATAATATATCCTTCAGAACCTCATCGCCATTTCTACCATTTCGATTTTTTCTTTTAATTCTGTTACATTTTCGAAAGGGAAAAGAAAAAACACCAACCTAATATTTTTATCTTCAGGCCATGTCTTTTTATAAATGGTATCAAAATGAGTTTGTAATTCTTTTTTGACCTCGGAAATAAACGGTTCACTTTTTATAGATGTATTTTTATTTCCATTGCATGAAGATATATATTTACTATCGTAAGTAAGCAATACCGGAATGGCTATATCGATTGAATCCAGTGATTTACCACCATCCACATAACTTTTTAACTTATAATATGCATTTTCATCTAATAATTTATTGATTTCAATCTCTCCCCCAAGCAACCTTAATTCACTCTTAATTCTATTTTTATCACCTATATGCTCTGTGAGTGATTCCAGTGCTGACGAGATTGCATTACTGAGCGTTTTATGAAACTTAGCTTCTCCTAACCATAAAGTAACTTTTTCTCCATCTAATGAAAAATGAGCGCAGTCAAACCCTTTGATTTGTTCTCTTGTTGTTGATCTTAAACGAGCTTTTGTAACAAATTTAGGGACATCATAAAAGATACTCAGAATCAGATATAAAAGAAGCTCACCATAATCTCCTTTTGACTGCTTTCTTGCATCGGAGATACGAGTGAAACTCCTTCGATGCAACTCTGATATTTCTAGTTCTTCCAGTTCACTTTGTGTTAATGAAAAGTAAGGTACTACATCCCTTATGAGACCAACGAGATCATTTTGCCTATAGACTCCTTCTTCAAAGTCTAAAGTGAATGTACTGTCGTGAATCCCGCAGCCCGCAAGAGGGATTTCATACTTGAAAATCTGATTTTTTGTCCTTAATTTCAACATGTTATCCATGCTTACTTCCCTTGATAAACTATATGCTATATTTGTATATGCATAAGAATTACTTGATTGATTAAGATTTTATCAATATCAGATGTAATGACAAGGCGAAGAAATTCCCTACAACCACATTAAAGCCAAATCTAATTTTACATCCTTTAATTTCAATGAGTTAAAATGTAAACATAACGGTCCTTTTTTTACCAATCTTCCATTAATAAATTCTCTTTATTTTCCTTATGTTAATCGATTACTTCGTGTTGGTTTTATGACCAACTTTTAAAGCATGCTTTTCATATTATCGGCAACAATATTATAAAAAATATTTAGGCATACCATTAGGCATATCAAGTAAGACAATAATTAATTAAATTCATATAAAACAGTCAGTTAAAGATAAAATTCAAATCCTCTCGTGCCGACCAAAATCCCAAAAAAGCAGCCCTAATGGCTGCTTTTTTATTGCCTGAGATCTGGTCTAAACGATTCGATTTCCGTGCTGATCGATCACCTTCTCACCATCTTCTTTGATGAATGCTCCCTGCTGCGCATCGGGAAGAATATCAAGTACCGTTTCTGAAGGCCGACATAAGCGTGTTCCCAGCGGAGATACGACGATCGGGCGGTTAATCAGGATGGGATAGTTCAACATCGCCTCGATGAGTTGCTCATCATTAAATCTCTCCTCAGCCAAACCCAGTTGCTCAAAAGGTTCGACATTTTTGCGCAGCAAGGAGCGCACGCTGATACCCATCGCACTGATCAACGCTTTGAGCTTTTCACGACTGGGCGGCGTTTCAAGATAGAGAATAATGGTCGGCTCAATGCCGCTGTTGCGAATGAACGCCAGCGTGTTGCGCGATGTACCGCAGGCAGGATTGTGGTAAATGGTGATGTCGGTCATGATTGCTCTCATTTTAATGGGACAGTGTCAGGCGCAAGGCCAACGCACTCAGGGTGACCAGCAGCACGGGCAAGGTCATCACGATCCCCACGCGAAAGTAATAACCCCAGCTAATGTTGATGTTCTTCTGATCGAGCACATGCAGCCATAACAACGTGGCGAGACTACCAATCGGCGTGATTTTTGGTCCAAGGTCGCAACCAATCACATTGGCATAAATCATCGCTTCCTTTATCACGCCCTGCGCGGTGCTGGCATCAATCGACAGCGCACCAATCAGTACCGTCGGCATATTGTTCATCACTGATGAAAGCAGCGCCGTCACCAAACCGGTACCCAAGGTGGCAGCCCATAAACCCTGGCTGGCAAAGTAGTTGAGCAAGTCAGTAAGATGTTGCGTCAGCCCGGCATTTTTGAGGCCATAAACCACCAGATACATGCCCAGCGAGAAAATCACGATCTGCCAGGGTGCGCCGCGTAACACATTAGCGGTGTTAATTGCATGACCTCTTTTGGCAACGATAAATAGAATTAACGCGCCCAATGCGGCGATAGCACTAACCGGAATACCCAGCGGCTCCAGCAGGAAAAAACCCACTAATAGCAGCAACAGCACCAGCCAACCGGCTTTGAAAGTTGCGGGATCTTTGATGGCTTCTGCTGGCAGTTTAAGACGTGAAACCTCATAGCTGGCGGGTATCTCTTTGCGGAAGAAAAGGTGCAGCACCACCAGCGTTGCGATGATGGCGGCAATATCAACCGGAACCATCACCGCCGCATAATCGATGAATCCCAGTTTGAAGAAATCAGCGGAAACGATGTTAACCAGATTGGAGACGATCAGCGGCAAACTTGCGGTATCGGCAATAAATCCGGCTGCCATGACAAAAGCCAGCGTTGCGCCTTTACTGAAGCCTAGCGCCAGCAGCATGGCGATAACGATCGGCGTCAATATCAGAGCCGCACCGTCATTGGCGAAAAGCGCAGCAACACACGCGCCGAGTAACACGATATAGGTGAACAGCCGCCGCCCTCGCCCCCTTCCCCAACGCGCGACATGCAAAGCGCACCACTCAAAAAAACCGGATTCGTCCAGCAACAAGCTGATGATAATGACGGCGATAAAAGCAGCCGTCGCATTCCAGACGATATGCCAGACAGCGGGAATATCGTTTAACTGGATAACGCCGGTCACCAGCGCCAATAAAGCCCCTATCGTTGCCGTCCAGCCAATGCTCAGGCCGCGCGGCTGCCAGATGACAAATACCATGGTCAAAACAAATATTGCGCCTGCCAGAAACATCGCGCCTCCAATGCATTCGAAAAATCAAATGTGTTTAATGATTATTCACAACCCGTAGCGGCGGCGTTCTTCAGCGACTCACGCACGTCCTCACGTTGGCTATTCCAGGCCGTATCGATAATCGATGCGGCCCAGGCCGGCATATGCGGAGAGAGACGATAGTGAATCCACTTACCTTCACGTCGATCCACAATCAGCTCAGCATCGCGCAGCAAGGCAATGTGGCGTGAAATCTTTGGCTGTGATTGTTGGGTAACGGCGCAGAGATCGCAGACACACAACTCTCCGGCCTCTCGCAATAATAAAACGATCGTCGTACGCGTTTCGTCGGCAAGCAGTTTGAAAAGTTGAACAGGAAGCATCGATTTTGGTTCCAGTGAAAATTTAATACATATGATAATTCATATGTGTTCGAAGTAAAGGCTGAATTTACTGTCTGGAGATTTTCACATGACCTCATTTCCTGCCCTTGTGACTGAACATTTTGATCCTTCCATTGCCGAACAGATCGGTGAACCTGGGCGGCCAGCGAAATTTCTCGTTCTTTACGGTTTAGTGCGTGAACGCTGTTTAGCTGATTCTCGGCAGAAGACGCCGCTCGCTTGCTAACCAGGTCCCGATCATTCAATGCCGTCAATCAGATGCGCGTGCTGGGTTGATGGATGCGGATGTTCACCCTTCCCAATCAGTCATCGATTGCGAAAGCGTGGCAGGAATTTGATGAAGAAGGCCGGATGAAACCCTCGGCGTACGATGATCGGATTGTTGATGTGGCCGAAGAGTTATTCAAAATCACGCAGATCCTGAAAGGCCACGCTGACTCTCTTGCGGATCGCTTTAGCGAACGTAAGGAGAATCATCCACAGCTTTCTTCACGCGTGAATCAGGCGAAGATTTAAGGATGGCAGGCTAACCGTGCCTGAACCGCAAACCATTATCAGATTATCGCCAGGATTTGAATGATTATTAGCTTTTAATCAGTAACTTAACGAAAGCAACCTGACCCGAGCAAGATCACATTTTTGGATAAATATGACAGCACTTCATCAAACTGAAACAAAACTGTCACAGAATTCTCTTACTCTTGAGTCTCTTGTTTTTTCGATGGAAACCATTATGGTCATCAAAGCAAAAAACCTGCAGGATGCGGAAGAACTCCTGCACTCGGGTATCAATAAAGTTGAACTGGCTTACGATATCGGCAGCGACGATTTCTTCCGTCTCGCCTCGCGCTGGTGCGATCGCGGTGCGCGCATCACCAAAGGCCATCAGCACTTCGTGGTGCAGATTAAAGGAATGGCGATTCCGCCAAACAACTAAAAGCAGGCGAGCCCCTTTGGCTTGCTCTCCATCCGGCTGGCTGGTAAAACTACGTTTTCCGTCAGCCGTGATTTTTTATGTTCGCCTCTCAAACGCCGCTTGCTCTGCCCTCTTCCCCGTTTATCCACGCTGCTGGCACGTCGCTGCATGCCTTACCGATCGCCTGGTGTGAATTCGATCAACAACACTGGCATGCCGAACTGCATCAGGCGTGGCAATTGCCGCTGCCCGCGTCGCTACAGAGCGCGGTGCCCAAACGCAAAGCCGAACATCTGGCGAGTCGCTGGCTGGTGCAGCAAAACCTCTCGCAATTAGGTTTATCGAACTTTGTATTGTGTAATGCGCCCGATCGCTCACCGCTGTGGCCCGCCGGCATTCAGGCGTCGCTGTCGCACACGCACCGCGTTGCGGTGATGGCTGCGACGCGCGAACCACTGTGCGTAGGCGTGGACGTTGAGCAGATAATGGCGGAGGAAACCGCTGATGAAACCGCCGGGATGTTGATGAGCACGGCGGAAAAACAGCGTCTGCTGGCGCAACCTTTGCCCTTTGCCCAGGCCGCTACGCTGCTGTTTTCACTGAAAGAGAGTGTATATAAAGCGTTGTGGCCGCAGTTGCATCAGCCGATGGATTTTCTTCAAGCGGAAGTCGTAGAGCTGGACGTACAGCAAGGCCGCGCAACGCTGCGCTTGTGTCGGGATTTTGATAGGCATTTCACCACGAAAGTATTGCTGCAGGCGCGTTTCTGGCTCGCTGGAAACCGCGTGATTACGCTGCTGACGCATCCGCTACCGACAAAATAAAAAACCGGCTCAGAAATAAACCCGAGCCGGTGACAACACAAGACGACAGAAAAGTGTTCCAGGGACGCAGAAACGAGGATTTCTGCTGGAAGTCACTTTACTCACTCCGCAACCTCTTGCCCAATAAGGGTTTTCGCTAAGCTTTCCCGGCTAGCGCTAATGGCCAGTATCGGTACGTTGCACCGCATCCAGCGTTGCCATCTCGCGTTCGTTGCCGGTCAACTCACTCAGCTGACCTTCGCGCATCTCCAGCAAGCGATCGGCATGAATGAAATAGTGATCATCGTGGCTGATGGCGAACACCGTTTTGCCCGATTCCTGTAACCACGGCAGCAGCTCACGATAGAAGATACGACGGAAATGCGGGTCCTGATCCGCCGCCCATTCGTCGAGCAGCAGAATGTCGCGCTCTTCGGCAGCCGCCAAAAGCAGCGCCAGACGTTTGCTCTGCCCTTTCGACAGTTGCAGATTGAGCACTCTGTTGCCTTCCAGCTTGAGCTTGTCTTGCATCTTCAGACGCTCCAGCCACTGCTGCACCAGCGTTGGGTTGGCTGGTTGCCCTTGGTCACCGATCAAGCGATCAAACAGATGCACGTCGGTAAACACCGCTGAGAAATGTTTGCGATAGGCGTCGAGGTTTTGCCAGTCAACCACCTTGCCATCCAACAGTAAACTGCCCGATTGCGGTTGATAAAGGCCAGTGAGCAGCATTGCCAGCGTCGATTTTCCGCTGCCGTTGCCGCCAATCAGGAACACCAGTTCGCCGCGACGCAGCGTCAGATTGATCGGCCCAACCTGGAATCCGTGCTCACCATAATGGAAGCAGACATCGCGCAGCTCCAGCGTTTGCCATTCGCTGACGTTTGGCAGCGCCTTGAAGGTTTCTTCATACGGCGCCAGTTCGAATGTGTTGAGTTTGCGGAAGGCAACCTGCGCGCTGAGCAGCGTCGGCAAAGCACCCACCGCCGCCAGCAACGGCGTGCGCAGGAACAGCAGCGTCAGCGAATAGGTTGCCGCCACCGCCGTGTTGGCCCATCCTAATCCGTTCGCCATAAAGAACACGATGCCAATCGCGCCCAACATCATGATATTCGACCAGTTTACCGCGCTGAGATGGAAGGTATCGGCGCGCACAATATGGTGGCGATAGCTTTTGGCATTTTCCTGATAAACGCTGTCGTAAATCAGCTGCGCACGTTCGCGGTTGAGCTGCAGCTCTTTACGTCCTTCAATAATGGTCTGGAAATCGCGATACAGATCATCTTCGGTTTCACGCAGCTTTGCCATGTGCTGATAAACCCGTGACACCAGCAACCAGCCGCCAACCAGCGTCACCACCAGCCACAGGCAGGTAATCAGCAGCATTTTGGGCGAGAGCCAGGCAAGATAAAGCGCCGAACCGAGCGTAATAATGATGCCCTGAATCAGCTCGGGTAAACGCACGAAGGCGATAGTGATGGCGCGCACATCGCTGGTCAGGCCGGCTAGCAGCTGGGCATTGCCGATCTGCTCGATGCGCTCCACGCGCGTATCAAGAATCCGCTTAATGAATTCGCCGCGCAGCCGCCAGACAAAGTGGTGGCCCAGCATGGTCAACGCCAGCTGGGAGCCGAGCGTCACTGCCATCAACAGGAACAGCTGGCCAAGGAAACTCGGCAGCACTGAAATCGAAGTATTCACCGCGACGATCAGCTCATTATTGATATAGGCAATCAGGCCAATACCGAGCACGGCGCTTAACAACGTGAGAAGAATGACGCCAATAAAAGGCCAGCGGTACTGGCGAAAAACGACTTGCAGCAATGCCATCAAAGGGTTCCAGCGGTCAATAAAGCAGCCTGCAGTTTAATGTCGCCTTGGCTGATAGCAAGAATAATTCTCATCTCATAGTTGTCTGAGCACAGCGTTTCTCGCCGCTTGTTTGGTAGCGGCGCGATTTATCGCGCATTAACTTGCGCAATGCTTGTCAGATAAGGAGAAATTTCGATTTAAAGCTGGTACGGGCGCTGCCACAGCAGACGCGCCAGCGCCTCTGCTAATGTGCCCTTTTTAATAACGCGCAATGAAGGTTCGGAGCTGGTCGGGGCCACTTTTGGGCCGGCATTCCGCAGCGCTAGCGCTGAACGAAGCGAGGAAGCCAGGAGAGCCCGCAGGACGCGGGCGAAAGGCGGAGCCGGGACAAGGATGTCCCGTCTCCGCCGGTCCGTCAGGCAGACGAACGAAGTGAAGGAACCGCGCTAGCGGCGCGAGGACCGCCGGCCCAAAAGTGGCACCGGTCAGCGCCCTCATCACTGGCTTAACTAACATGTATTACGCAATAAATTGCGCCGCCACAAAAATGGCTAAAAAGCACGGCGGAAAGTCAGGTTAAAACGGAAAGCGCCTGCCTGCGGATGAATACCGGGTTTGAGCGGCAAAATGCCGTGATAACGCAGGCGCGATGGCCCGCCCCAAACCACAATATCGCCATGTTCCAGCAGCACACGCTGGGTGGCATCGCCGCGTTCGAAACCACCGAACTGGAACACTGCAGGCAATCCTAATGAAACCGACACAATCGGCTGGCGCAGATCCTTCTCATCTTTATCCTGATGCAGCGTCAGTTTTGCGCCGGGTTCGTAGCGGTTAATCAGGCAGGCATCAGGATTGAAACCGGCAAAACCCGCTTCGCGTGCGGTGTGCTGCGCCAGTTCGCGGAACAGCGCGGGCATCGGCGGCCAATGGTGTCCGCTGTTACTGTCCTGCTCGGTATATTGATAGCCGCGTGAATCTGTGGACCAGCCAAAATCGCCGCAGTTGGTCATCGCCACCGACATGCGATGGCCGCCGGGCGTGATGCGATGGGCAAAGGGATTTTTAGCGGCGATGTCGTGAATCGCCCCCAGCAGCATATCAGCCTGATCGCGGGCGCGACGCCGCAGAATCACCGCGCCATCCGCCAGCGGTTCCTGCCACGGCGCTTCGTCACTAAATAAATCCAGCATGTGCGCCTCCTTTATTGAGATGCCTGATCGATGAGGAAGGTTTTAAACTGCGGCGACATCCAGTGAGTAAAGCCGTCGCCCTGCTTGCTGATCAAATAAACCGCCAGATGCTCTTTTAACGCCAACGCTTTAGCACGTTCGCTGCCGAGCACCATCAAACCGGTATCCCAGCCATCCGCCTCCAGCGCAGTGGTAGCAATCACCGTCGCCGAAACCAGCTTGTGCTCAATCGGCCTTCCCGTGGTGGGATCGATGACGTGCGAAATGCGTTTGCCGTCCAGTTCATAATAGTTGCGATAGCTGCCGGAAGTGCTGATGCCATGCCCTTGCAGATCAACGCGCGCTTCCACCGCGTTTTCGCGATCGGTGGGTTTCTGGATCGCCACGCGCCACGGCTGCTGATTGGCATTAGCGCCACGGCTCAATACCGCGCCACCCACCGAAACCAGATAATTGGTGATGCCTTGCTGCTCCATCAGGCGCGCCAGATGATCGGTGGCATAACCTTCGCCCATGGTGGAGAGATCGACATACAAGCCAGGCAAATCTTTCTGCAGCCATTGGCCATCAACACCCTGAATGACGCGCAGATGCTGCAAACCGGTCAGCGCTTTAGCGGCGGCGATTTCCGCCTCGCTGGGCGTGTGCGCCGGTTGCTTCGTCGGGCCAAAACCCCACAGATTGACCAGCGGGCCCACGGTGATATCCATCGCACCCGATGTTTTATGCCCGATTCGCAGCGCTTCAGTGACGATGTCCGCCATGTCAGCACTTACCGGCTGCGGTGCGTTGCCTTGATACTGATTAAAGTGCGACAGCACCGAATCGCTTTTCCATGTCGAGAGTTCGCCGTCATCGCGATCAAGCTGTTGCTGGATCAGCTGCTGCAACGCCGCTTTACGCTGCGGATCAACGCCGGCGACGCTGACGCGCCACACGGTGCCCATGGTTTTGCCTTCCAGCACCAGCGCGGGTTGGCTGCTGTTTTTTTCGCAACCGCTGAGTCCTAATGCCAGTAGGCTAATTAGCAGAATGTTCTGAAAACGCATCAATTCCTCATCTGTAACGCATTACTACAGCCAATTACAAAGCATAACTCGCTTGTAAAGCAGTCTAAAGCTGCTTGATGTTCGATAAACGCTGACACAGGATAAGCGCTTCCTGCAACGTTATGCCTACAGGAGCATCAGATGGTTTATATGATTGTCGCAATTACCGCCGCGCTATTTATTTATAGCAGCTTCAAATGTTGGCAGACTTACCGCCATCGCCTGATTCAGCACTATCCTGCACGCCGACGTTAAATTATTGCACCAGAAAATCACCCTTCTGCACCGCTTCAGCGCTGGCGCAGTGTAGCAAAGTCGCTGCAAGGCGCGTGGCGCTGAGAGCGGTGCGCTGGCATGAATGCTGCATTGTTGAAGATGAGTTGAACTTCAGCGAGGTGCAGAATGGAAAATACTAAAACACAAAACAGTAAATGGCAGCACTGGCTTAGCTTCTCCGCCTTCACGCTGGCGGGTGTCGCGATGGAAGGCAGCCTGACCGCCATCACCAACCCGCCGCCGCAACCGGCGCCAAAAGCCAAAAAATGGCGCGGTATGCAATAAACGCTATAACCCCAACTCACTCAGGCCCGGATGATCGTCCGGGCGCGTGCCAGCTGGCCAGTGAAAAAGACGCTGGTCGGCGCGGATCGGCAGATCGTTGATGCAGGCGAATCGCTGAATCATCAAACCATCGGCGCCAAAGTGCCAGTTCTCATTGCCATAGCTGCGGAACCAGTTACCGCTGTCATCATGCCATTCATAGGCAAAGCGCACCGCCAGCTTATCTTCATGCCACGCCCATAACTCTTTGATCAGTCGATAATCCAACTCTTTTATCCACTTACGTTGCAGGAAAGTCACGACTTCTGCGCGTCCATTGACGAATTCACTGCGATTGCGCCAGCGCGTATCTTCGCTGTACACCCGCGAAACACGCTGCGCATCGCAGCTATTCCAGGCATCTTCCGCCATGCGGACTTTCTGTAACGCGGTTTGTTGATTGAACGGTGGCACCAGCATGTTAATTCTCCTGATTATGTAGACAGATCTGTCTACTTGATTCATCCTGCCGTATGTAGACAATTCTGTCTACATGCAAACACAGGAATTTTTATGCTTGAGCCTCTGATCTTTGATGCCACCGCCTCCGCGCGCGATCGTATCTTGCTGTGCGCGCAGCAGCTGTTTTACCAACAAGGCATTCGCGCCACCGGTGTGGATAAGGTGATTGCGCAAGCGGGCGTGACCAAAGTGACTTTCTATCGTCACTTTCCGGCGAAGAATGCGCTGGTGCTGGCGTTTTTACAGCAGCGCCATCAGCGCTGGATGCTGGCGTTTCGCCAGGCGCTAAATCAGCACGCGGCATTGATCGATGCGCTGCCCGCGGCTTTACTGAGCTGGTTCAGGGATGACGATTATCGTGGCTGTGCGTTTATCAATACCGCTGCGGAGCTGGGCGACACGTTAGCGGAAGCCAGCGAACTGATTCGTCAACATAAGCGTGAGATGGCGCAGGCGATCAGCGACAAGTTGATGCCCGATCAGCAGGTCAAAACGGCGCAGATTGTGTTACTGGTTGAGGGTGCGATTGTGCAGGTACAGATTGGCGAGGAGTCGGAACGGGTGGTCGAGGTGCTGCGTGCCGCGCTGGATGCGCTGCTGAAAACGGGAGCGTGACCGGCAAGTCACGCTCCATCACCCTTAGAACTGGTAAACCAAGCCCAGTGCTACGACGTCATCGGTATTGATACCGGCTGCGTCGGTGAAGTTGTTGTCGTCCAGCAGGTTGATCTGGTAATCAACGTAGGTCGACATGTTTTTGTTGAAGTAGTAAGTTGCGCCTACATCAATGTATTTCTTCAGGTTCTGGCTGCCGTAACCTTCGATGTCAGAGCCGCGAGAAGAGACAAACGCCAGAGATGGACGCAGGCCGAAGTCGAACTGGTACTGTGCCACCAATTCCCAGTTATCCGCTTTGTTGGCGTAACCGTAAACGGTGCCGCTATCGCTGGCGCCGAAACGCGTTGCGTTGTATGAACGGCTGTACATTGCGGCCAGGTAAACGTTGTTAGCGTCATACTTCAGCGCGCCGCTGTAAGCTTCGGCTTTATCACCGCGACCCAGGATGTTGGCGGTACGTGGATTGTTACCGTTCTGGTTATTGGTACGGTCAGACTGGAACATCGCTGCACCAATACCGAAACCTGAACCCAGATCGTAAGTGGTGCTCAGACCGTAGCCGTCACCGTTCTCGCCCAACACATCACGACCAGAGCCAGTAGATTCGGTTGGGTTATCGTTTTTGCCTTGATACTGAACCGCGAAGTTCCAGCCATCCACTAAACCGAAGAAGTTGGTATTACGATAGGTTGCGAGGCCGTTGCTGCGCTGGAACAGGAAGTTGTCCGCGCCGTAGGTATCGCCACCGAACTCTGGCAGAACGTCAGTCCATGCGCCGAGATCGTACATTACGCCGTAGTTACGGCCGTAATCGAATGAACCTGCATCACCAAATTTCAGACCAGCAAAACCAACACGCGTATAGCTGTTCGCGGTGCCTTCGCTCTCTGCGGTGTTCAGTGCAGCCTGGTATTCCCACTGGCCGTAACCGGTCAGCTGATCGGTCACCTGAGTTTCACCTTTGAAGCCAAAACGCAGGTAAGACTGGTCACCGTCTGAGCCAGAGTTATCAGAGAAATAATGCAGACCATCCACTTTGCCGTAAAGGTCTAATTTGTTGCCATCTTTGTTGTAAATTTCAGCTGCGCTTGCTGATCCTGCAACCAGCAATGCAGGAATCATCAGGGAGAGAACGCGAAGTTTCATTTTATTACCCTCTATAATGTGCCTTTATTTTTGCCACTGCGAGCTGAACGATTAAAAAATCAGCCGGCAAGCCATTGTTATTTTATGTTGGGCAATAATCTATCACGAAAATGCTACTAAATTTCCAAAACTGTTTCATTCTATTAAATAGTTATTTCAGGATGTAAATATCGGGGAACTAATAACCAGCACAGATAGGTAAAAAATATAGCACTTTTTGACAACATATAATTTAATCGTTTAAAAACATAAAATTACATGAGTTACAATTCCGCACTGAATGACAAAACTTTAACCCATCCAGAGCATACAATTATCCCCGCTATCATCATTTATTTCATTATTACCTTCATTCACCCCGAATGATTTGATTTACCCTAATTTCCCGCCGGGCTAGATTGCCCGGCATTTTTTTGCCCGAAATTCAGATATCACCCTATATTGCGTAAAGTTAATTATGCGAGTTAAATTAACCACAACCATCGCTATGCATTATTTGCTGCTTTCCGCACATTTTGTTCAATTCATAGTCTTAAAATGGCAATGTTAATTTCGGAGCGTAACAAAGATCGCTGCGATAATAATCGGTGCAGATTATCAACGCTCGCGCAGTGATTCCTGCGCTTTATTCAGCGGCTTAAGTAAATATTCCATGACGGTTTTCTGACCGGTTTTAATTTCAACATTGGCCACCATGCCGGGCATGATGGCGAATTTGCGTCCGCTTTTATTGGTCAGCTCGGCTTTTTGCGTGCGTACATAGACGCGATAGTAAAATTCGTCGTGCCGCACGTCGTCCTGCAACGTATCGGGCGAGACGGTTTCGACTTCACCGCGCAGATCGCCATAGATGGAAGCGTCGTAAGCGGTGATCTTCACTACCGCAGGCAAACCTGGCCGAATATAGCCGATATCGCGCGGATTGATGCGCGTCTCAATCAGTAGCTGATCCTCCAGCGGCACAATCTCCATCAGCTTGCCACCCGGCTCCAGCACGCCGCCCACGGTGGTGACGCGTACATCTTTCACAATGCCGCGCACCGGCGAAGTCAGCGTGGTGCGCGTCAGCAGATCCTGTTTGCCCGCCGCCACCTGCAATTGCGCATCCAGCTCACCGTTGTTCTTCACCTGCTCTTCGTGAGCGCGCACATAATAATCGTTGCGTGCTTCGTCGATTTTGCCGCGCAGATCGCTCACCTGACGACGCAGACGAATCACGTCCACCTTGCCCGCCGCGCCGCGCAGCATCAGCGGTTCCGTCACGTTAAGTTCTGCCTGCACCAGCGCGAGGGATTGCTGCAAATTACCGATGGTCTCGATAAAGTTCTGCCGCCGCGCCTGGTAAAGCTGCGTTTCACGCGTCACCAGATCGGGATGTTGCAGGATATCGGCACTGAATTTCAGCGGCGTGTCGCTGAGCTCGGCCTGTAAACGTTCAGAGGAAGCTCTCAGCGTGCGCACCCGCGCAATCGCTTCACCAAAGTTGGTTTGAAAGCGCGTGGGATCGAGCGTTGCCAGCACCTCGCCGCGCCGCACGATAATGCCTTCGTGCACATTGAGCTGTTTGACGATGCCGCCATCAAGGCTATCGATGATCTGCGCGCGGCTGGAAGGCGTGACTTTGCCGATGCCCACCGTCACTTCATCCAGCACCGCAAAGTACGCCCATAGCAGAAACAGCAGCAGCGCTACCACGCACAGCCAGATGATGGCCGAGGTGCGACGTTCACGCCGCGCCAGATCTTTATCCAACAGCACCACGCTCATGCCGCATCTCCTTTTTTACTGGCGGCATGACGCAGAATCTCGTCGCGCGCGCCATCAGCCACAATACGGCCGTTATCCATCACGATAATGCGATCAACCATGCATAGCAGCGCGGGACGATGCGTGACCAGCACCAGCGTGCGCCCGGTTACCCATTGCGCCAGCTGACGAATCACCTGCGCTTCCAGCTGTTCATCCATCGCCGCCGTCGGTTCATCCAGCAAAACCACCTGCGGCTGGCGCAGAATCAGCCGGCTGAGCAGCACCATTTGCCGCTGGCCGCCGGACAAGCCGCGTCCGCCTTCATGAATAATGCGATCGAGGCTGGCAGCGTCCTGCTGCACCAGCGCAAGCGCGCCGCTGATGCGCAACGCCTGTAGCATCTCCTGCTCGCTGGCGTGCGGATTGCCGAGCAGCAGGTTCTGGCGCAGCGTGCCGAAAAACAGCCGTGCATCCTGCGACAGCCAGCCAAGCTGACGCCGCAGATCGACCGGATCGATGCAGGTGAGATCGACGCCGTCCACCAGCACTTTGCCCTGACTGGCGCGCGCCTGACCGGCCAGCATCTTCAGCAGCGTCGATTTACCCGCGCCGACTTTACCGAGGATCGCCACACGTTCGCCGGGCGTAATCTGCAGCTGCGGAATGTTGAGCACGCTATTTCCGCTCTCCTCTTCGTAGTGGTAATGCACGTTTTGCAGTTGATAGCTGCCGGTCAGCACCGGACAGTGCGCCAGCGTGGCGTGATCGGGTTGGTCGAGCGGCTTTTTCAGCAGCTCATCCAGCCCTTTCATTGCCGATTTAGCATGCTGCCAGCGCGAGAACACCATGGTGAGCTGCATCAGCGGCGCGATGGTGCGTGACGAGAGCAAGCTGCATGCCACTAGCGTGCCGGTGGTGATCTGATTGTCGAGCACCAGATAGACACCGACCACCAACATGCCGGCATAGGTGAGCTGCTGCACGCTGGCGGACCAACCGGTGAGGCGCGCGCCCCACAAACGTTGCTGATTGCTGATGGCCGCGCTGACTTCGTGCGTTTGCTCCCATTGCCGCTGAAAATAGGGTTCCGCTTGCAGCGCTTTGATGTCTTCGACACCTTCAAGGGTTTCCACCAGCACCGCCTGGCGCAGCGCGCTTTCACGCAACCCTTCCTGCGCCAGCCGCGCCATTGGGATCTGAACCAGCAAACCGGGAATGACAATCAGCGGAATAGCCAGTAACGGAATCAGCACCAGCCAGCCGCCAATCGACGCCATGATCAGCAGAAACAGCAGCACAAACGGCAGGTCGGCGGCGGTATTCACCGTGGTGGAAGTCAGCAGTTCACGTACCTGATCAATTTCACGCAGTTGGGCAATAAAGGAGCCGGTGGAACGCGGACGCGCCTCGTTGCGGATAGTCATCGCCCGCGCGAACAGCATGGCGGATATTTTCAGGTCGATGCGTTTGCCCATCAGATCGGAAACCTGGGTGCGCATCAGGCGAATCAGATACTCGATCGCCGCCGCCAGCACCACACCGGCAAACAGCACCCACAACGTCGGCTGCGACTGCGCCGGAATCACCCGATCGTACACCTGCATGGAAAACAAAATGCCCGCCAGCGCCAGCACGTTACCGACCAGCGAGGCCAGGCAGATCTCCGCGATGCGCCGCTTCATGCCACGAAAGTTATGCCAGAACCAGTGCGGCTGATACGGCTGCACAAACTGGTCGATGCGCGCATCGCGCGCCCGTGCCGCCACGCCAATCACGCCAACCTGCATGTCAGCCTGCAGTAACAAATCCTGCAGCTGACCTGCGCGCACCACATCGCCACTTTCGCTCAGCCAGTAACGCACGCCACCGTTGCGATCCACCTCTTCTATCAACGCCACGCTGCCGTTTTCCAGCAGCAGCAATACCGGCACAATTTCCTGCCGCCAGCGCAGTTTGCTATGCGGCACCAGCATGAAATGCAGGCCTAACAGCCCGGCTAAACGTTCTAGTTGTTGCGTGGGTGCCAGATGTTGAAACCAGCGCATCTGCTGACGCAGCGTGCTGGCGTCTGCGGGTTTACCGAAGCGTGCCGCCACGCGCAGCATCGCCGCGATGCCGCTGTCGCTGTTGAAGGCTTGTACAGTCATCCCTGTTGTCCCGTGAGAAATGATAGTGGGCTGGCAACCGCTAGCCGAGGTCGCTAGCGGCTGATGTGCGGATTACGCCAGGCTCTGAACCTGATGTTGCTGCAGATGATCGGCGAGGGTGTAGCTGCTATCGCTGGCGTTGTAGTGGTTTTCCGTGGCGCGCGCATCGCTGTGCGGAGCGGCGGCGCTGTCGCCTGACGGTTGATTCAGCGTAACGGTCGGCACCTGATGCGTGGCGACGGTGAACAGGTTCTCGATGATTTGCGTGTCGTGGTTACCGTACTCATCCCAGCGCGTGGCCAGCGGCGACACTTCACCATCCGGCAGCGCCTGCAGATCGTCGGCGCTGATGGTCACCATGCCATTGACCGGCGTGTAGTTTTTGCCGTTGAGCGTCAGCTCCTTTACGCCTTCGAGATAGAAACTGAGATCGTGCTGTGCTTCCTGCTGACTCAGCGTGGTATCGCCGCCAATATCAATTTCGTAATAGATGTCTGGCAGTTTGGTGACCACGTTGAGTTCCAGCAATGCGTCGGTGCTGTTGCCGGCGCCATCCTGCGCATATACACGCACTTCGCCCAGTGAAATGAAATTCGCTACGTCACTGGACGGAATCGTTGCCTGCCAGTGACCATCGCTGCCAATCTGAGCGTGATAGACCGCATCACCGCTGCACAGCAACAGTTGCTGGCCCGGCACCATCACCGAGAGGTCACCGCTAAAGGTGAGATCGTTTTGGCTCTCATCTTTATTGATCACGTTGTCTGCCGTGACCTTATCGAAGCTGATGTGCGGCAAACTGCTGACGTGGGTAATTAAGGTGACATCCTGCTGATAAACGGTGGTTTTGCCGTTGGGATCGGTGGCGCTGACTTTCAGGCTATAGATGCCATCCTGTAATGCCTGAAGATCTTGTGAGGGAATGGCGGCGGTCCATTCGCCTTTGTCATTAACGCCGCCAATATATTTATTACCGGCTAAGATCACCGTGAGATGGCTGTTCGCCGGCATATGCGTGACGCTACCGTGCACCTCCACGCCGTAAATGCCTTCTGCCACGTTAACCGCGTTATCCCCGCTGATTGGATCCACCGTCAGCGTGGGCTTGATGGTTTTATCCATGTAAACCCCGAAGCCCACCTGCGTATCGGTGCTGTTGCCAGCTTTGTCGGTGATGGTTAGCGTCAGCGAATAGGCGCCGTCGGCTAATCCGTTGAGCACCGAAGGCGGCATTGAGGCATTCCAGTAACCCCATTTATTCACCGTGCTGTGCCAGCTTTCACCGTTAAAGGTCATCGTCACGGTGGCGCCGGGTTCGGATTCGGCGCGACCACGCAGGTGAATGTTCCTGCCGGATTCCCACGCGGCGATCACACCATCCATCGCTATGGGTTCATACGGACGTAGCGGCGCGGGCGGCGTGGTATCCACGCTGCGCGTTTGCAGAGTTGAAGCGTCGTCTGCCACCGGATAAAGGCTGACCGCGGATTGTAGAATCGCCGCTAATTGTTGTTCTGATTGATGTAAAGACATGGGTAACCTCGTTACAGGGAATCTATTGCAGCGGCCATTAAGCTTATTAATGATTTAAGCGTACCGGTGCGCCATACAGGCCGTTAATAAACGGTCCGCTTCGCCTGATGAAAACGGGTTACCAGCAGGTAACAAGGATTAAAAGAAGACACAGCAAAACTCTCCCAATCGGGAGAAATATTCTCGATCTCGCTATATTCCGCATCGGGAGCCGATGGGATGACTAACATATCGGTTTTAGGTGGTCGCTGCCTATTGGCGAAAATCCGGAAATGCATGCTTTGCGACAGCGCCAAAAAATTGACGTGTAAGCCGCGTCTGGCGCGGAATCTTTCATCAGTATACTGCATCATTCAGCAGAAAAAATTTTACTTAAGTCACTCCAGTTATGGTTGGCACATGCCAGGAAAGTTCTGGAAAAGCGCAGCGACGCGTGAAAAATCGGTAATATGCCTGTTTCTGGCGTTTAATCGCTGCCATCCGAATTGTCTGATGCGCGGTGTGACGCCCGCTTTGATGCTAAACTTCGTCGCTTCAACCGCTAATGAAAAATACTCTTTATGACAGCACTGGACGCCGCGCCGCACAATAAATTGCATCACCGTGTCAACCTTGGGACACGCATCGTTTTCCTCATCGCCGGATTGGGCATGTCCGCATGGGCACCGCTGGTGCCGTTCGCCAGCCAGCGTCTGGCGTTGAGCGGCGCGTCATTGGGCGGTTTGTTGCTGTGTTTAGGCATTGGATCGCTGGCGGCGATGCCGATTACCGGCGGGTTAATCGCGCGTTTCGGTGGTCGTCGGGTGATGTTGTGCTCCACGCTGGTGGTGCTGGCGGTGTTACCGCTGCTGGCGACGCTCAATGTGATGTGGCTGATGGCCGCCACTTTAATGGTGTTTGGTGCCGGACTCGGCATGCTGGATGTCGCGATGAACGTGCAGGCGGTTGAAGTGGAAAAAGCCGCGCGCAAGCCGATGATGTCCGGTTTCCACGGTTTCTTTAGCCTCGGCGGCATTATCGGCGCGGGCTCCGTCAGCCTGCTGCTCGGCAGCGGCCTGACGCCGTTGCAAGCGGTTGGCGCGGTGATGGTGCTGATTGTGTTGCTGTTGGTATGGAGCCTGCCAACGCTGATGACCGAACGCCTGCATCAGCCCGATCAGCCGTGGCTGGTTATTCCGCGCGGCTGGGTGGCTTTCCTCGGTTTGCTCTGCTTTATTCTGTTTCTTGCCGAAGGTGCGGTGCTGGATTGGGGCGCGCTGTTGCTGCTGCAAAGCCCGGAGATGAGCCCGGCGCACGCCGGTTTAGGTTATGCGGTGTTCTCGGTGGCGATGACCATTGGTCGTCTGACCGGCGATAAAGTGATTCAGCGCTTTGGCCGTTATCCGGTGATGTTGACCGGTGCGCTAGCCGCTGCAGCGGGCATGACGCTGGCGGTGTTGCTGCCGTGGCCGCAAATTGCGCTGCTGGCTTTCCTGCTGGTGGGTTTTGGTCTCGCCAATACGGTGCCGATGTTGTTCAATGCTGCCGGGAATCAACACGATATGCCGTCGAATCTGGCGATTTCGGCCATGACAACGTTAGGCTATGCAGGTATTCTTTCAGGTCCGGCTTTAATCGGATTAATTTCCCAGTGGATCAGCCTGAGTGGTGCATTTTTGCTTATCGCTCTGCTGCTGCTGGCCGTCGCTGCCAGTGCCCGACGGGTTGCGCGCTAATTCCATGATCCTGAGACACTATGCTGCCTTATAAATTTCCTCTGACATCCGGCAATGTAACGCGCTTTTTCGTGGTGTTTAACCTGGTGCTTTTTCTGGCGCTGGGCGCGATAGTGCACAACAGCGTGAATGCCTGGATTACAGAGAAGCGCTATGCGATGACCGATTTGGCGCGTGCGATGCAGAAACGCATCGATGCGTCGCGCTTCGCTACGTGGCAGATCTATGAAAACCTGGCCACCAGCGCCGCCGGTTCGTCGCCGAACAGCAATCTTCAGGAAACCCGCCTGCGCCCGGATGTCTATTATCTGGAAAAAACCCGCCGCAAAACCGAAGCGCTGATTTTTGGTTCGCACGATAGCAGCACGCTGGATATGACCATGCGCATGTCCAACTATCTCGATACGCTGTGGGGCGCGGAAAATCCGACCTGGTCGATGTACTTCCTTAATGGTCAGGATAACAGCCTGATTATGATCTCCACGCTGCCGCTGAAAGACATGGCGACGCGTTATAAAGAGAGCGCGATTAATACGCTGGTTGATAGCCGCCGCGCCGAAATGCTGCAGCAGGCTAATGCGCTGGATGAGCGCGAAAGTTTCTCGCCGCTGCGTCATTTCGCCTGGCAGAACGATCACTACTTTACGCTGCGTACTACCTTCAATCAGCCAGGCCACTTAGCCACCGTGGTGGCGTTCGATTTGCCGGTTAACGATCTGATCCCGCGCAATATGCCGCTGGAGAATTTCCAGCTGCGTCAGGACGCCACGCAAACTTCCACCACCGCCACCACCAGCGACGACACCAGCAGCGAAAGCACCCACGTGGCGCTGGTGAATCCGAATCTGGAGATCGCCGCATCGCTGCCAAGTACGTCGCTGCAGCTGGTGTACCGCGTGCCGCTTACCAGCCTGGCGCTGGATACGCTGCATAACCTGATGTGGCCGCTGTTGATCAACCTTGTGCTGTTTTTATTGTCGATTGCCGGTATTACGCTGCTGCGTCAGCAGTCGCTGCGCCCGAACGAAAACCAGAGCGCCGAGCTGGATTCGCTGCGCATGCTGAATGAAGAGATTGTCGCCAGTTTGCCGGTCGGCTTGCTGGTGTACGACTTCGCCACCAACCGCACGCTGCTCAGCAATAAAATCGCCGAACATCTGCTGCCGCACCTGAATTTGCAGAAGATCATCAATATGTCGGATCAGCATCAGGGCGTATTGCAGGCCACCATCAATAACGAAGTGTATGAGATTCGCCACGCGCGCAGCGTGCTGTCGCCGCATACCCAGCTGTTTATGATGCGCGATCAGGACCGTGAATTACTGGTGAATAAGAAGCTGCAGAAGGCGCAACAGGTGCTGGATCGCAATCACCAGATGCGTCAGCAATTAATGCATAACCTCGGTCACGCGCTGAACCGTCCGCTGCAAAGTATGGTTAAGCAGTTGGTGCAATTCAGCCAGCGTGACGATGACGAAAGCGTGCTCGATCTGCTCGACGAGAGCCAGGGATTGGCGCGCCTTGTCGATGACATCGTGCTGCTCAATCGCCTTGAAGCGCATGACTGGTCTCCAGATGCCAGCGTGTTCAACCTGCAGGATATGCTGGATGAAATCGCGCTGGAAAGCCTGCCGCTGCTGCGCCGTAAAGGTCTGGCTTTAGTGGTGAACAACCATTTAGCCAATGACGAGATGCGCTTTGGCGATCGTCGTGCATTGCGTAAAGTGCTGACCACGCTGATGCACTATTCGCTGACCACCACGCGCTGGGGCAAGATTTCGCTGGAGATTAAAACCACTGAAGACAAGCCTAATCAGGTCTTGCTGCAGCTGGTGGATACCGGCTCCGGCTTAAGCGTCGATGAACTGGCGAATGTCGATTTCCCCTATCTTGGTGAAACCACGCAGGATCGTTTTGGCCAGGCATCCGGCATGGCATTTTTCCTCTGTAAGCAGCTGTGCAAACAGATGGGCGGCCAGCTGGAGATCATCGCTAAACCTGATATCGGCACACGCTACAACATCCAATTGCCGCTGGCGTTAGAGCAGCAAGGTGAGCAGGAAGAGAAACTGCTGGAAGGCGTGACCGCGTTGGTGGATATCGCCGTCGAAGATGTACACAAGATCGTTTGCCGCCACCTCGAAAACTGGGGCGCGAAATGCCTGACGTCGGATGAACGTTTGACCGGTCAGGATCATGATGTGCTGGTAACCGACGATCCCGCCCGTCTGAACGGTTGGGCGCTGTTACTGGCTGGTGACGAAATGGGTCATCACGCGTTGAACGATCAACAATTCCGGGTCAACTTCAATCTCAGTAATGCACTGCTTGATGCGCTGCTGGCCCTGATTGAAAAGCAGCTTTCTCATGATTTGTTAGAGGAGAGTCGCGAAGATGAAGAAGCCACGCCGCTGATGAGCGGAGGCTATTTCCAGCTGTTTACCGAGACAGTACCGCCAGATGTGAAGAGACTGTATACTGAAGCGGCGGAAAAGGATTATCCCTCGCTTGCTCAGACAGCACATCGCCTGAAAGGCGTGTTTGCCATGCTCAATCTGGGGTCAGGTAAACTGCTTTGTGAAGCGTTAGAACAACACATTAAAGTATGTGACGATTTAACCATTAAAAATACCACCAGTGAAATTGACGCGTACGTCAGCCAACTGCTGCAGCAAGGTAACCAATAAGATGAATAACTTGAACGTAATTATTGCCGATGACCATCCGATCGTTCTGTTCGGTATCCGTAAGTCACTGGAACAGATTGAATGGGTTAACGTTGTAGGTGAGTTTGAAGACTCAACAGCATTAGTAAACAGCTTGCCCAAACTGGACGCCAATGTCCTGATTACCGACCTCTCCATGCCAGGCGAGAAGTACGGTGACGGTATCACCCTGATCAAATACATCAAACGTCACTATCCGGATCTCTCGATTATCGTTCTTACCATGAACAATAACCCAGCGATCCTGAGCGCGGTGTTGGATCTGGATATCGAAGGGATCGTACTGAAGCAAGGTGCACCAACCGATCTGCCAAAAGCGCTGGCTGCTCTGCAGAAAGGCAAAAAATATACGCCGGAAAGCGTGGCAAAACTGCTGGAGCGCATCAGCGCTGGCGGTTACGGTGACAAACGTCTGTCACCGAAAGAGAGTGAAGTACTGCGTCTGTTCGCAGAAGGTTTCCTGGTGACTGAGATTGCTAAGAAACTGAACCGCAGTATCAAAACCATCAGTAGCCAGAAGAAATCAGCCATGATGAAACTGGGCGTGGAAAATGATATCGCGCTGCTGAACTATCTCTCTTCGGTTAGCGCCACTCAGGTCGACAAAGAGTAATCCTCAATGGGCGGCGTCTTCTGACACCGCCCATTTTTTGCTCGCGTATTACGCCCCTTCCCTGCCCTTTCTGACGCGTTCCGCATACACCGCCAGCGTACTTTTCAGCACATCCAGTGTAACCGGCTTCGACAAACAGTTATCCATGCCCGCATCCATACAGCGCTGCTTCTCTTCCGCTAACGCATTGGCCGTGACGCCAATCACCGGGAAAGTATGTCCTAACTGACGCAGACGTTGTGTCAGACGATAACCATCCATGTTCGGCATGTTCACATCGCTCAGTACGATATCAATATGGTTGCGGCTCAGCACGTTCAGCGCATCCACGCCGTCCTGCGCGGTTTTGGTCTGATATCCCACGGTGCCGAGCTGTTCTGACAGCAGCATGCGGTTGATCGGATGGTCATCAACAATCAGCACGATGATATCTTCGAAGGTCGCAGCTGCTTTTGCCGCGGTTAACGGCAGCGGCGTGGCGGTTTCGCTATTGATGTTGATGCGGTAGATGCGGCCGAGCAGCTGCGGCAGATCGTGCAGCATCGCGCTGCTCTGGATCCATTGACCCGGCGCGGTTTCGTGCGGCATATCGATGTGCTGACCACAGATACGAATATGCGCGCGTCCGCTTTGCGCAGCGAGCTCATCGTGATCGCTAATGATCACATCATCCGCTGCCGCCTGACCGCGATAATACGCCACCTGAATGCCCTGCTGTTGCAGCAGACGCAGCAGGAAGCTGGCGAGGTATTCATTACGCATATCCAGCCAGATGGCTTTTTCCTGCAAGCCGTCCAGCAGCGGTGGTGCCGCCATCTGACCGGAATAGATCGGAATGCGCACGATAAACTGACTGCCCATGCCCGGTTCGGAATCAACTTCGATATCGCCGTCCATCATGTTGATCAGCTTTTCACAGATCGCAAGCCCTAAGCCGGTTCCCTGGAAGTTACGTTGCACGCCCGAACCTACCTGGAAGAACGGATCGAACAGGCGCGTCACCTCTTTGGCCGGAATACCGACGCCGGTATCACGCACGCGGAACGCCAGATATCCCTCTTTGACGTAAGCATGCAAGATGATACAGCCGGTATGCGTGAATTTGATGGCGTTGTTCAGCAGGTTAGATATCACCTGCTGCAGGCGCATGGCATCGCCATCCAGGGTCAGCGGCACATCGTTTTCGATAAACACGTACAGCGTCAGGCGTTTGCGCACCACCAGCGAGAGATAGTTGCTGGCAATGTGGTTGACCACTTCACGCGGCGAGAAAGGATGGGGCTCAATTTTCAGCTGTTCGGATTCAATCTTCGAGAAGTCGAGGATGTCGCTGATGATCTTCAGCAGCAGGCTCGACGAGTTGTTCATCGCCGTCACCAGTGAATCGACGCCTTTCGGCAGCACTTTGGTTTGCAGCAGATCGAGGTTACCGATAATGCCGTACAGCGGCGTGCGCAGTTCGTGGCTGACGGTGGCAAGGAACATTGATTTCGACTGGCTGGCCTGCTCGGCCGAGTGCGCCATCTCCTGCAGCGACTGCTCCATACGCACGCGCGCCGAGACATCGACCAGCACGCAAATCGCCACGTTTTCATTGCGATAACGCGAATGCACAAAGCTGATTTGCAGGTTAGTGTTGCTGCCGGTCAGCACATCGACAAAGTTAACCTGCTGACCACCGATGATTTCATTCAGACGCTGACGATCTTCCTGCGTCAGCAGCGTCAGATAGTTATGTGCCAGCTCGTTACTCAGAATGTTGGTGCCGTCGCTGGTGCGCAGAATACAGATGCCGACCGGCGCCGAGGCGACAATTTTGCGGTTGAACTGTTCGTGCTCCTCCAGTCGATGCGCATTCTCTTCAGCCGGCAGGAACATGCGGCGCTCAAAAAACCCACGCCAGCGTGAACAAAATTACCGCCGTAAAGATATTAAGCAGCAGCGCGTTAATCAGCATCAGCTTGAGTTGATCCATCAACACGTCGGTGGAAAGCGACCACACCACATTGAGATTGGAAGGTGGCAGCGGCTTCTTCAGCACCAGCTGGCGATAGCTGTCGAGATAGCCGAACCAGGTGCTGTTGTCCGGCAGATCGTCAAGCGAGTAGCCCGGCCCGCCGCGACGTGAACTGAGCAGCGGACGGTAATTTTCATCGGTGATGGTGGCCACCAGCGGCAAACCGCCCGGCTGAATGAACTCATCCAGGCGGATATTCTGCTCCACGCCCAGCAGCGCCTGCAGTTTGTTCGCCACATACACCGGCATCACCATATAGAAGTTGCCGACGCCCGGCTGCGCGCTGCTGGTGATCCAGTACATCGGCTGGCGGCGCTCTTCTTCATTGCCGTTGCGATAGTGCAGCACGCGTTCACGCAGCGCTTTCAGGCTACGTTCACGATCGACTGAATTGTTGCTGCCGATGGTGAAATCGGCCAGACACTGGTTCTCGCCACCGATGAAGAACACGCGGTTCAATTCATAGGCAGAGGCAAAATTGCTTTTCCAGTAATTGATGTAGTAGCTGAGCGAATCCAGCGAGTTGCGCCAGGTGTTGCTCATTGAGGTGCAGTCGCCATCGGAAAACAGCGGCGTGAACTGCGGCAGCGCACCTTTGCCCGGCGGCAAACCGTTGAGCACATCCAGACCATTAGCGCTGCTGCTCAGGCGATTTTCGGTGATGTATTTCAGCTCGCGCATCACATCCGCCGAGTGGCGTACGTACCACTCAGCCTGACCGTAATTGGTGGCAAACTCCTGACGCACCGCGTTCTCTTTCTCGTGCAGCACGTTGATGATGTAGAAAGTGGTCAGCAGCGCACCCAGCGCCCAGAGCAGCAACGCCAGCGCACGAAATAGATAGCGCGAAATTCGAAGCGTAGTGCGAAAGGAGACAAGATATTTCAAAAGAGGCTCACTGGCGGTAAGAGTTATCAGGATGTTGAAAAGCTTTCATACACTAGCTTTATCGGCCCTAAAAAGCCAGCTAGCCCGCGCCTTTAGGGGAAAACTCAGATAAAAAAACGGCAGGTCAGTTTCCTGACCTGCCGTTTAATAAAGCCGTTACGAATTACTCTTCGTCGTCAGCTTCGGGTGCTTCGTCGTCGCTGTCCACTTCCGGCGCGATATCCTCCTCGCCTTCCGCGACGCTACCGTCGATGGCGTCGAGTTCTTCCTCTTCCACCGGCTCAGCAACCCGTTGCAGACCCACCACGTTTTCATCTTCCGCAGTACGGATCAGAATCACGCCTTGGGTGTTACGGCCAACCACGCTGACTTCCGATACGCGAGTACGCACCAGCGTACCGGCATCGGTGATCATCATGATCTGATCGCCATCCACCACTTGTACCGCACCGATAACCGGTCCGTTACGATCGGTGACTTTAATCGAGATCACACCCTGGGTCGCACGCGACTTGGTTGGATACTCGGTATTGGCGGTACGTTTACCGTAACCATTCTGCGTCACGGTGAGGATCGCGCCCTCTTCGCGTGGCACAATCAGCGACACCACTTTATCGCGTTCAGCCAGCTTGATACCGCGCACGCCCGAAGCCGAACGGCCCATCGCACGTACCGCAGTTTCAGCGAAGCGCACCACCTTACCGGCGGCAGAGAACAGCATCGCTTCGTCGCTACCGTTGGTCAGCGCCACACCAATCAGCTCATCATCCTCACGCAGGTTGATGGCGATAATGCCCGCGCTACGCGGACGGCTGAACTCTTGCAACGCGGTTTTCTTCACGGTACCGCTCGCGGTGGCCATGAAGATGTTGAAGCCTTCGGTGTATTCACGCACCGGCAGAATGGCGGTGATACGTTCGTTAGCTTCCAGCGGCAACAGGTTGACGATTGGACGACCGCGCGCGCCACGGCTGGCTTCCGGCAGCTGATAGACCTTCATCCAGTAGAGACGGCCACGGCTGGAGAAGCACAGAATGGTGTCATGGGTGTTGGCCACCAGCAGACGGTCGATAAAGTCTTCTTCTTTAATACGTGCGGCGGATTTGCCTTTACCACCGCGACGCTGGGCTTCATAGTCCGTCAGCGGTTGGTATTTGACATAACCCTGATGCGACAGCGTCACCACAACGTCTTCCTGATTAATCAGGTCTTCGATGTTGATGTCTGCACTGTTCGCGGTGATTTCAGTGCGACGTGCATCGCCGAACTGATCGCGCATCAGCTCCAGCTCTTCACGGATCACTTCCATCAGGCGCTCAGCGCTCTGCAGGATGTGCAGCAGTTCAGCGATCTGATCCAGCAGCTCTTTGTATTCGTCGAGCAGTTTTTCATGCTCAAGGCCGGTCAGTTTCTGCAGACGCAGATCCAGAATCGCCTGCGCTTGCTGTTCGGTCAGATAATATTGACCCTCGCGAATACCAAACTCGGCTTCCAGCCACTCCGGACGCGCGGCATCGTTACCTGCACGTTCCAGCATCGCGGCAACGTTACCCAAATCCCACGACTGCGCCAACAGGCCCAGTTTCGCTTCGGCTGGCGTGGGTGCACGACGAATCAGTTCGATGATTGGATCGATGTTCGCCAGCGCAATCGCCAGGCCTTCAAGGATGTGAGCACGATCGCGCGCTTTACGCAGTTCGAAAATGGTACGGCGCGTAACCACTTCACGACGGTGACGCACGAAGGCCTCGATGATGCCTTTCAGCGTCATGATCTTCGGCTGGCCCTGATGCAGCGCCACCATGTTGATGCCGAATGAGACCTGCAGCTGGGTCAGCGAGTAGAGGTTGTTGAGAACCACTTCACCGACCGCATCGCGTTTGATCTCAATGACAACACGCATGCCGTCTTTGTCAGATTCGTCACGCAGCGCGCTGATGCCTTCCACGCGCTTCTCTTTCACCAGCTCAGCGATCTTCTCGATCAGACGCGCTTTGTTCACCTGATACGGCAGTTCGTGCACGATGATGGTTTCACGGCCGGTCTTGGCATCGGTTTCCACTTCGCCACGTGCGCGAATGTAAATCTTACCGCGCCCGGTGCGATAGGCTTCTTCAATACCACGACGACCATTGATGAAGGCCGCCGTCGGGAAGTCTGGCCCGGTAATGTGCTCCATCAAGCCTTCAACGGTGATCTCTTCATCTTCGATGAACGCCAGGCAGCCGTTGATCACTTCCGTAAGGTTGTGCGGTGGAATGTTGGTTGCCATACCTACCGCGATACCAGAAGAACCGTTTACCAGCAGGTTAGGAATTTTGGTTGGCAGGACTTCAGGGATCTGCTCGGTGCCGTCATAGTTCGGCACGAAATCGACGGTTTCCTTTTCCAGGTCAGCCAGCAGCTCCGAAGAGATCTTTGCCATGCGCACTTCGGTATAACGCATCGCTGCGGCGGAGTCGCCGTCGACCGAACCAAAGTTACCCTGACCGTCAACCAGCATGTAGCGCAGGGAGAATGGCTGGGCCATACGCACGATACTTTCGTATACCGCGGAATCGCCGTGCGGGTGATATTTACCGATGACGTCACCGACCACACGGGCGGATTTTTTATAGGGTTTATTCCAGTCGTTGCCCAGTTCGCTCATGGCAAAAAGCACACGGCGGTGTACCGGCTTCAGACCATCACGCACATCGGGTAAGGCTCGGCCAACAATGACCGACATGGCGTAATCGAGGTAGGAGTTTTTTAACTCTTCTTCGATATTGACCGGTGTAATTTCTCTCGCAAGGTCGCTCATGGAGCCGCTATCCCTCTACATAATCCCGGATTTAAAGGTGCGAAAGTATATCACATCGCTTCCCTTCGGTGAACGTTAACCAGGCCTTAATCCCGCTTTTCCTTGAGCGTGAAAGATGCGTTCGCGTGACTTAAGCGTTTATACTGAGGGAATATTTTGTCTGGAGTGATGATTCAATGAGTGAACAACCGCAGGAAAGCCGCCAGAACGTTGACCACGCCGAGATTGCCAAGTTTGAGGCCGTGGCATCCCGCTGGTGGGATTTAGAGGGTGAATTTAAGCCGTTGCACCGTATCAATCCCCTGCGACTCGGCTGGATAGCACAGCACAGCAATGGCCTGTTCGGTAAGAAAGTGCTTGATGTCGGCTGCGGTGGCGGCATTCTGGCGGAGAGCATGGCGCGTGAAGGCGCTGAAGTTACCGGCCTGGATATGGGCGCGGAGCCGCTGGAAGTGGCGCGTCTGCACGCGCTGGAGAGCGGCGTTAGCGTTAACTATGTGCAGCAAACCGTGGAAGATCACGCCGCAAGTCATGCCGGGCAATATGATGTGGTGACCTGCATGGAGATGCTCGAGCATGTGCCTGACCCGCGCTCGGTGGTATTGGCCTGCGCGCAGCTGGTGAAGCCCGGCGGCGAAGTGTTCTTCTCCACCATCAACCGCAATCCAAAAGCCTGGCTGCTGGCGGTGTTTGGTGCGGAGTATGTACTACGCATGGTGCCGCATGGGACGCACGACGTGAAGAAATTCATCCGTCCTGCCGAACTGCTGAACTGGGTCGATGAAACCCCGCTGCGTGAAAGAAACATGATTGGCCTGCATTACAATCCGCTGACCAATCAGTTCCGTCTGGGTCGCGGGGTCGATGTGAACTACATGATTCATACGCATCGCCAGGAGTGATGTCATCCCGGTGCGCATGAATGCGCACCCTACGAAAAATCGCACCATCGTCGTATGTCATCCCGGCGCGCATCAACACGCAGTATCACCGTAGGGTCGCCATTCATGGCGACCTCTTATCCAGATCAATTTCCTTTTAGACGCGTACCCGCCTTTTTTATAGGCTAAGCAAGTCACAAAAAATTCATAAGCAATTTTAGATAAGTTCGCTGCTGACGGCCTTGTCGGGGCTTTTTTCATCTAAGAAAATTCCTGAAGCACGGTGGTTGAGCAAGAAACACGCGTCCGATCATAAAGTGAAAAAAAAGTGCTTAGCGGTTGACACTAAGTGCAGGCCTTGCGGCATGCGGATCCAGGATTTTAGCCAGCCGCTAAGGACGATTTTTTAGTGAAAATCAACTCTTGTTAAGAAGAGATTGCTGACTAGAATACTCACCATATTGTTGTTCAAACTTCCCGCACCCCCTATATATAGTGTTTATCCACAGGCTTACTCACAACGAGCGGCTTGTGCATAAACCTTGTGCATAGATGGGGGATAAATACGTCATTCATGCATGGACAGGTAAAAACGCGACATGAACCAAAGTCTGCTCGTTACTAAACGCGATGGCCGCCAGGAGCGCATTGATCTCGACAAAATTCACCGTGTACTGGATTGGGCAGCCGAAGGGCTGAACAACGTTTCCGTTTCACAGGTTGAACTGCGCTCACACATTCAGTTCTACGATGGCATCAGAACTTCTGATATTCATGAGACCATCATTAAGGCTGCCGCAGACCTGATCTCTCGTGATGCGCCGGATTACCAATACCTGGCCGCGCGTCTGGCTATCTTCCACCTGCGTAAAAAAGCGTACGGCCAGTTTGAGCCGCCGAAGCTGTACGATCAGGTGGTGAAGATGGTGGAGATGGGCAAATACGACCGTCACCTGCTGGAAGATTACAGCACCGAAGAGTTCGAGCAGATGGACGCGTTTATCGACCATTGGCGCGACATGAACTTCTCCTACGCAGCGGTTAAGCAGCTGGAAGGGAAATATCTGGTGCAGAACCGCGTCAGCGGCGAAATCTACGAAAGCGCCCAGTTCCTCTATATCCTGGTAGCAGCGTGCCTGTTCTCTGGCTACCCGCGCGAAACCCGTATGGACTACGTGAAGCGCTTCTACGATGCGATCTCAACCTTCAAGATCTCACTGCCAACGCCTATCATGTCCGGCGTGCGTACACCAACGCGCCAGTTCAGCTCTTGCGTATTGATCGAGTGCGGCGACAGCCTCGACTCTATCAACGCCACTTCTAGCGCCATTGTGAAATACGTTTCACAGCGCGCCGGTATCGGTATTAATGCTGGACGTATTCGTGCGCTGGGTAGCCCGATTCGTGGCGGCGAAGCCTTCCACACCGGCTGTATTCCGTTCTATAAACATTTCCAGACTGCCGTGAAGTCCTGCTCACAGGGCGGCGTGCGCGGTGGTGCAGCGACGCTGTTCTACCCAATGTGGCATCTGGAAGTTGAAAGCCTGCTGGTGCTGAAAAACAACCGTGGTGTTGAAGGCAACCGCGTGCGTCACATGGATTACGGCGTGCAGATCAACAAATTGATGTACACCCGCCTGCTGAAAGGTGAAGACATCACGCTGTTCAGCCCGTCTGACGTGCCTGGCCTGTACGACGCGTTCTTCGCCGATCAGGACGAGTTCGAGCGTCTGTACACCAAATACGAGAAAGACGACAGCATCCGCAAGCAGCGCGTGAAAGCCGTTGAGCTGTTCTCCCTGATGATGCAGGAACGTGCTTCTACTGGCCGTATCTACATCCAGAACGTCGATCACTGCAACACGCACAGCCCGTTCGATCCAAGCATCGCGCCGGTTCGTCAGTCGAATCTGTGCCTTGAGATCGCCCTGCCGACCAAACCGCTGAACGACGTCAATGACGAAAGCGGCGAAATCGCTCTGTGTACGCTGTCTGCCTTTAACCTCGGTGCAATTAACAGCCTCGACGATCTGGAAGAGCTGGCCACCCTCGCGGTGCGTGCACTGGATGCGCTGCTGGATTATCAGGATTACCCCATCCCGGCAGCACAACGCGGCGCAATGGGCCGTCGTACCTTGGGTATTGGCGTGATCAACTACGCGTACTACCTGGCGAAAAACGGCGTACGCTACTCCGATGGCAGCGCCAACAACCTGACGCACAAAACCTTCGAAGCCATTCAGTACTACCTGCTGAAAGCCTCGAACGAATTGGCGAAAGAGCAAGGTGCCTGCCCGTGGTTCAAAGAGACCACTTACTCGCAGGGCATTCTACCCATCGATACCTATAAAAAGGATCTCGACGCGGTGTGCAACGAGCCGCTGCATCTGGATTGGGAAGGTCTGCGTGAGTCCATCACCACGCACGGTCTGCGCAACTCAACGCTTTCTGCGCTGATGCCGTCTGAAACCTCTTCGCAGATTTCGAACGCCACTAACGGTATTGAGCCACCGCGCGGACATATCAGTATCAAAGCATCGAAAGACGGCATTCTGCGTCAGGTAGTGCCAGAGTATGAGCGTCTGAAAGATCAGTACGAACTGCTGTGGGAAATGCCGTCTAACGACGGTTATCTGCAGCTGGTTGGCGTGATGCAGAAGTTCATCGATCAGGCGATTTCGTCGAACACCAACTACGATCCGAGCCGTTTTGCTAATGGCAAAGTGCCGATGAAACAGTTGCTGAAAGATCTGCTGACCGCGTACAAGTTCGGCGTGAAAACCCTGTACTATCAAAACACCCGCGACGGGGCGGAAGATGCACAGGACGATCTGGCGCCTTCCATTCAGGATGATGGCTGCGAAAGCGGCGCATGTAAGATCTAATCTCATCTTGTCAGGGCCGACATTGGTCGGCCCTCTTCACATTTGGACTCAAAATGGCTTACACCACATTCTCGCAGAACAAAAATGACCAGCTGAAAGAGCCGATGTTCTTTGGCCAGTCTGTCAACGTTGCCCGTTTCGATCAGCAGAAATATGACATCTTTGAAAAGCTGATTGAAAAACAGCTCTCCTTCTTCTGGCGTCCCGAAGAAGTGGACGTCTCGCGCGATCGTATCGATTATCAGGCGCTGCCAGAGCATGAAAAGCACATTTTCATCAGCAACCTGAAGTATCAAACGCTGCTGGACTCGATTCAGGGCCGTAGCCCGAACGTGGCGCTGTTGCCGCTGATTTCCATCCCTGAGCTGGAAACCTGGATTGAAACCTGGGCGTTCTCCGAGACTATTCACTCGCGCTCTTACACCCACATTATCCGTAACATCGTTAACGATCCGGCAGTGGTGTTTGACGATATCGTCACCAACGAGCAGATTCTGGCGCGCGCCGAAGACATCTCGAAGTACTACGATGATCTGATCGAGATGACCAGCTACTGGCATCTGCTGGGCGAAGGTACGCATCAGGTCAACGGTAAAACCGTTACCGTGAACCTGCGCGATCTGAAAAAGCAGCTCTATATCTGCCTGATGAGCGTCAACGCGCTGGAAGCGATTCGCTTCTACGTAAGCTTCGCCTGTTCATTTGCTTTCGCCGAGCGCGAGCTGATGGAAGGTAACGCCAAAATCATCAAGCTGATTGCACGTGATGAAGCGCTGCACCTGACTGGCACTCAGCACATGCTGAACCTGCTGCGCACCGGTGAAGACGATCCAGAGATGAAAGCCATCGCCGCAGAGTGCCGCGACGAATGCTACGACCTGTTCAAGAAGGCAGCCGAGCAGGAAAAAGAGTGGGCAGAATATCTGTTCAGCGGCGGTTCGATGATTGGCCTGAACAAAGACATTCTGTGCCAGTACATTGAGTACATCACCAACATCCGTATGCAGGCGGTCGGTCTTGATCTGCCGTTCCAGACGCGTTCGAACCCGATTCCATGGATCAACTCGTGGCTGGTGTCGGACAACGTGCAGGTTGCCCCGCAGGAAGTTGAAGTGAGCTCGTATTTGGTCGGTCAGATTGATTCTGAAGTGGGCGAAGACGATTTCGACGGCTTCCAGCTGTAAGCATGAGCCGCTCTGTTGTTATTCTGCGCAGCTCCGGCTCCCGGCTGGAGTGCGCAGAAGATCATCCCAATCTGCTGACGACGCTGGAAGCTAATAATCTGTGCGTTGAGTTTCAGTGTCGCGAAGGCTACTGCGGCTCTTGCCGTATGCGCTTGCTTAAAGGCGAAGTGGATTATGCGGAAACCCCGTTGGCGTTTGTGCAGCAAGGCGAGATTTTGCCGTGCTGCTGTCGCGCCAAAGGGGAGATTGAGATCGAGTTGTGATTTTAAGTTGGTCGCCATGAATGGCGACCCTACGAATTAACGTTTCACGGTTTCCAACACATCAATCCAGCCGTGCCCGGTGCTGACTTCGCTGCCGTGCAGCCAGCGACGCAGCATGTTCATCGCCATCATCGCCACCACTTTCTGCCGCGTTTCCACGTTATGACGTCCATGAGTGAACTTCACGCGTTGGCCCCAGCTCGCTTCGGGCGTGTGCAGCGCAATCGACACTTCGCCTTCGACTAAATGTCCCACCGACAATGCCAGCGCTGCGCCCTGCTGTTTCGCCCAGTCACGCGTGCGCGCAACCTGCGCTTCCAGATCTTCATCCTGCGGCGGCAGAATCTCGGCTTTGCTGAGCGCCACGTCTGCCGCGGCCAGCTGCCAGTTAAGCAAACCGGCGGTGAACTGCTCGCTGAGCGCCAACTGGAAGCCGCGCTGCTGCAACTCGCGCGCCAGTAGCGCCGGTAAACCTTCGGTGCCTTCAAAGATGGTGCACTCCGCCAGCAACAGTTTTACCTGCTGCCACACCTGCTCCATCGCCGCGCGCTGGCTGGCGGGTCCGGTAAGTTTGATTTCAATAATCGGCATTGATGAGCGATAGCCCATCACCACGCCTTCCGGCAGCGGTAGCGGCTCCAGCTCAGCGGCAATATCGCTCTCGCCGCGGCCAAAGGTGGTGAGGCGTAAACACAACGGTGGTTCCGGCAATTCGAAGCGTGCTTTGAGGCGCGGAATAATCTCCTGCTCGACCATCACTTTAAATTCCGACGGCACACCAGGCGTGAAGAAAATCCAGCAGCGATTGAGCTGTATCGCAAAGCCGCACGCGGTGCCGACCGGGTTATCCAGCATCTCGGCGATGGCGGGAATTTCTGCCTGCTTGCGATTGCTCGGCGCCATCATGCGTCCGCGACTGGCGAACCAGGCTTCCATTTTTTCCAGCCAGGCTTGCTGAATGATTAACTCGCTGCCGCTGGCAATGGCTGCGGCCTGCGCACTGAGATCGTCGCTGGTCGGTCCTAAACCACCGTTAACAATCAGCACGTCTGCAATCTGGCTCCGGCTCTGTAGCGCCTCCACCAGCGAGCTCATCGCATCACCGACGGTGCTGCGGCTGGTCATCGGCAAACCGTGCTGGAACAGCACATCGGCCAGCCAGGCGGCGTTGGTATCGACAATCTGCCCATGTAACACTTCATCGCCCGTTGAGAGCATTTCTACACGTATCACGTTGCGTTCTCCTTTTCCCTGTCGCTTTACTGTAGGAAGCGCGCAGGTGAAACACAATCGCGGATGATGCGAAACAGGGATTTAGCGGGAATAAGCGGCGGGATAATCAGGAAGCGGGCGCGAAGCGTGTCGCGCCCGTTGGAACTTAACGTCGAGCCAGCAGTAAACCGACAAACAGGCCAGCGGCGGCACCGATGCCAATCCCCTGCCACGGTTTTTCATGCACATAATCATCGGCACGGTAAGCCGCATTTTTGGCACGATAGTAGTAGCTGTCTGATGCCTGGCTAACGCGCGATTTCACGTCTTCAAGTGCTTGTTCAGCTTTGAGTTTCAGCTCGATATATTTCTGGTCGGCCGGATCGCCCGATGCGCGTAACACTTCTTCCAGCGTTTCCGTCAGCAGCGTCAGGTCGTCGTCAAGGTGCGTTTCAAATTGGTTTGAAGATGACACTATGTAGTTCCTCCATGTTCCTAACTCGTTGTGGTTTAACTATAGTCTTAAATTCCAGCTTTGCTGGGCGGCAACTGCCAGGATTTAACCGAGTTTCGTCTATCTCAATGCAAAGTTGTGTCATGCCGGGTGGAGCGGCGCGAATTCTGCTTCGCTTATTTGAGTAATCTGATAAATTTTCCGCAGACTGAATTTTTTATTTCCACGACTGTCGTAACTCCCTGTAGTCAGACGTTTCTCGTCTTACGAGAGTCAAAATACACCCGAGCAGCTAAGGATTAGATCTCCGGCATGAATCGTAGAAAATTTATGAAAGCGTCCATGGCCCTCTCCGCTGTTAGCGGCATGACGGGTCTCTCCACGCTGTTTGCACAATCCGCCTGGGCCGATGATGGTATCGCCGACGGTACCGCGGTGCGCTTCGATTTCGATACATTGAAAAAGAAAGCCTCCGCACTGGCAAAACAGCCCTGGGGCGGCGCACCCGGCCCCTTGCCCGACACCCTGGCCAATCTAACGCCTCAGGCCTATAACGAAATTCAGTACGATGCTAATCACTCGCTGTGGAACAACATTGCCGATCGTGAGCTGGACGTGCAATTCTTCCACGTCGGTATGGGCTTCAAGCGCCGCATCCGCATGTTCTCGGTCGATGCCGACAGCCGTGAAGCGCGTGAGATCCACTTCCGCCCGGAGCTGTTCAATTATCACAACGCCAACGTTGATACCAAACAGCTGGTGGGTAAAACCGAGCTCGGCTTTGCCGGTTTCCGCGCGTTCAAGAAGCCAGAACTGGCGCGCCGCGATATCGTCTCTTTCCTCGGCGCCAGCTATTTCCGTGCAGTTGATGAGACCTTCCAGTACGGCCTCTCCGCACGCGGCGTGGCGGTCAACACCTTTAGCAACGGCAAGGAAGAGTTTCCGGACTTCACCGCGTTCTGGTTTGAAACGCCAAAAGCCGATGACACCACTTTTGTAGTTTATGCCCTGCTGGATGGCGCGAGCGTTACCGGTGCCTATAAGTTCACCATTCACTGCGAAGAGAAACGCGTGGTGATGGAAGTGGAAAACCACCTGTTTGCGCGTAACGACATTCGCCAGCTCGGCATTGCACCGATGACCAGCATGTTCAGCTGTGGCACCAACGAGCGCCGCATGTGCAACACTTACCATCCGCAAATCCATGACTCCGATCGTCTGGCGATGTGGACCGGTGAAGGCGAGTGGATTGCGCGTCCGCTGAACAACCCGCAGCGTTTGCAGTTCAACGCTTATCAGGATGAAAACCCGCGTGGTTTTGGCCTGCTGCAGCTGGATCATGACTTCAAAAATTATCAGGATGTGATTGGCTGGTACGACAAACGTCCAAGCCTGTGGGTGGAACCGATTGGTAAATGGGGCAAAGGCGCCATTAACGTGATGGAGATTCCAACCACCGGTGAAACCCTGGATAACGTGGTGTGCTTCTGGCAGCCGTCAGAACCGGTGAAAGCCGGCAGCGAGTTCAACTTCCAGTACAAACTCTACTGGAGTCAGTTACCGCCAGTGCGCAGTGGTTTGGCGCGTGTCGATGCCACGCGCACCGGTATCGGTGGCTTCCCGGAAGGTTGGGCGCCAGGCGAACACTTCCCGGAAACCTGGTCACGTCGTTTTGCGATTGATTTTGTTGGCGGCGATCTGAAAGCCGCAGCGCCGAAAGGCATTGAGCCGGTGATTACCGTTTCGGAGGGCACATTCAAGCAGGTTGAGATTCTTTACGTCGAGCCATTAAACGGTTACCGCATTCTGTTTGACTGGTATCCGAACAGCGACTCAACCAAACCGGTTGATATGCGCCTGTTCCTGCGTACTAAGGATGAGACGCTGAGTGAAACCTGGCTTTATCAGTACTTCCCGCCACCGCCGGATCAACGTAAATATGTTGATGACCGGCAGATGACGCCGGGCTGATGATTAACGGCGAGGAGCAATCCTCGCCGTTATGCTTTCTGCATGCCGATGTGGGGAATGTCATCTTCCATATACACTTCGGTTACCGCTTTAAAGCCCAGACGACCGTAGAAACCTTCCAGATGTGCCTGCGCAGAGAGATAGATAGCGCGCTGCGACCAATGCTTCTCGCAGCTCTCAAGCGCCTTCTCCATCAAGCGATACCCCAGCTTCAAACCGCGCGCCTCTTCAGAAACGATCACACGACCAATCAGCACGGGTGCAGAGTCTGAAGCTGGCGTTAACACGCGTGCATAGGCCAGCAGCTTACCGTCAAGGAATCCCAAGATGTGGCGGTTATCAGCGGCTAAATCCTGACCATCAATATCCCGATAGGGACAGTTTTGTTCCACGATGAAGACATGATTGCGCAGCGCCAGCAAAGTATAGAGTTGTTGCGCCGTCAGTTCACTGTGATGGCAATCAAGCCAAAGCATTTCCATGGTGCTTCCTTGTCTGAGCAAAAAAAGTGATCCGTTGAGAATATCACACCGGCTAGGCCAAACGCAGTGAGCAGCAGCGGCAGCTGAAAAGCTCGTGATGACTCTGTGCTCAATCTCTCACTACACAGTAAATTGCAGGCAAAAAAAATCAGGCCCGAAGGCCCGATTTAGTCATGACGCGGGTCTGTATTACATCAGCGGCTGCGCCATCTGCACCAGTGTAATCAGCGGCTGCGGATAAACACCGAGCAGCAATACCAGAATCGCAGAGATTAGCACCACAACACCGCCCGCCGTAAACGCCCAGTTGGCTTGCGTGTCGCGGTTGTGCAGTTCCGGCGGGCTGAGGTACAGACTTACCGTTACGCGCAGATAGTAGTAAAGACCAATCGCACTACCTGCAACCACCGCACCACTCAACCACCATAGGTGTGCATTCACACTCGAGGCGATAACGTAGAACTTACCGATGAAGCCGAGCGTCATTGGAATACCGGCCAGTGACAACATCATCACCGTCATTACCGCAGACAGAATCGGACGATGCCAGAACAGACCGCGATAAGAATAGAGCGTGTCGGCATCCGGACCGCGATACGGGCTCGACATCAGGCTTACTACGCCGAACGCGCCCAGGCTGCTGAACAGGTAACCGGCCAGATAAACGCCCGCGGTTTCCAGCGACAGCTGATGAGTTTTCACCGCAATCAACGCCACTAACAGATAACCAAGGTGCGCGATTGACGAGTAACCAAGCAGACGCTTGATGTTGCTCTGGGAAATCGCCATCAGGTTACCGAACAGAATCGACGCGAAGGCAATGATGCCCAGCACGGTACGAACAGCTTCGCTATCTGTAACTGGCGCGTACATGAACAGGCGCATAATCACGCCAAAGATGGCGATCTTGCTGGCGGTGGCGAGGAAGGTTGAAACCGGCGCAGGCGCACCCTGATAAACGTCTGGCGTCCACAGGTGGAAAGGTACCAGCGACAGTTTGAAGCCCAAACCGATAATCATCATACCCAGACCCAGCAGCAACAGCGGCTCCTGAATCATGCTATCGCTCAGACTTTTGCCGAGCTGCACAAAGCTCAGGCTGCCGGAATCAGCATAAATCAGCGCGATACCGAACAGCAGGAACGATGAGGCCGCCGCTGAAAGAATGGTGTATTTCAGCGACGCTTCCAGCGAACGTTTCTGGCGGAAAGCGTAACCAATCAAACCAAACAGCGGCAGTGACAGCAGTTCGATACCGATGAACAGCGCGGCCAGATGGTTGGCGCTTGCCAGCACAATCCCGCCGAGTGCTGCAATCAGCACCAGCAGATAGAACTCATCTTTGTTGTCCGGGAAACCGGCCAGCCACGGATAAGCGAAAGTGCAGGTGGCTAAACTCGCCAGCACTACCAGCGCGGTATAGAACATCGAATAGCCATCAACGCGCAGCAGCGGCGTGACATCCATCGCTCCCGCCTGGCCCACAAACCACAGAGAAAACAGCGCAATGTTAAGTCCGATCACCGTCAACGTGGCATTAACAAAGTGATTGCGTCGCCACGCAATGGACAGCATCACCACCACCACCGTCAATCCGACGATCAACAGCGGCAGTAACGCGATCAGATGTTGAGGAGTTATTGTCATGGCGAATTACGGCCTTGTAGTTGAAATTGAAGCGGTAAACCACTGCTGAATATTGCTCATCGCAGCATGGGATGTGTCGAGGATTGGCTGTGGATAAATCCCCAGCAGCACCAGCAACACTACCAATACGCCGATAGTCAGGAACTCACGCGGTGACATGCCTGGCAGCGGATCTTTCGACTTGGCTTCGCCGAAGTAAGCGCGCTGCATCATGATCAGGGAGTAAACCGAAGCAAACACCAGACCAAAGGTTGCGATGACGATAATCACCGGCACCACCTGGAAACTGCCGGTCAGAATCATGAATTCGCCAACAAAGTTACCGGTGCCCGGCATACCGAGGTTTGCAACCGCAAAGAACAGTGACAGACCCGGAATCCATTTGATTCGTGACCACAGACCGCCCATCTGACGAAGGTCGCGGGTATGCAGACGCTCATACAGCTGACCGCACAAGATGAACAATGCCGCAGCAGAAAGACCGTGCGCAATCATCTGAATGACCGCGCCCTGGAAGGCCAGTTGGCTGCCGGTGTAGATGGCGATCAACACGAAACCCATGTGCGAAATCGAGGTGTAAGCAATCAAACGTTTGATATCGAACTGGGAGAACGCCATCCATGCACCGTAGAAGATGCCGATGATACCGAGCCACATGGCAATCGGTGCGAACTCTGCTGACGCATTTGGGAACAGCGGCAGGCTAAAACGCAGCAAGCCGTAGGCCGCGGTTTTCAGCAAGATACCTGCGAGGTCAACCGAACCGGCGGTTGGTGCCTGGCTATGCGCATCTGGCAGCCAACCGTGCAATGGCACCACCGGCATTTTTACCGCAAAGGCAATGAAGAAGCCGAGCATCAGCAGATACTCAACGGTGTGCGACATCGGCGTTTTCAGCAACTCTTCGTAGCTGAAAGTCCAAACGCCAGTGGCGTTATAGTGCACAAACACCAGCGCCAGAATCGACACCAACATGATCAGACCGGATGCCTGGGTGTAGATGAAGAACTTGGTTGCCGCGCTGATACGCGTTTTACCGTCGGATGCTTTATGGCCCCAAAGTGCGATGAGGAAGTACATCGGCACCAGCATCATTTCCCAGAAGAAGAAGAACAGGAACATGTCGATGGAGAGGAACACGCCAATCACACCACCGAGAATCCACATCAGGTTGAGGTGGAAGAAGCCCTGATATTTCTCAATTTCGTTCCAGGAGCACAGCACCGCCATCAAACCGAGCAGTCCGGTCAGCACCACCATCAGCAGCGACAGACCATCAATCGCCAGATGGAAGTTGATGCCAAAGCGCGGAATCCACGGTACTGAGAAAGTCGATTGCCATTGCGGAATGCCCGCAGCCTGCGTCAGTGAATAGCCTCCCTGCAACCACAGCTGCAGGCCAAGCGCTAGCGTCAGGCCCATGGTGATCATGGCAATCCAGCGCGGTACCTTTGCGCCGAGGCGCTCTGCCAACCAGCAGAGTAAGCCCCCAACGAAGGGGATAATTATTAGCCAAGGTAATAACACGGCGAACTTCCCTTTTTATTGCCTTACTTCAGGCAATTTTTGACATTCTAATTGGGCGAGCGAACCCGCCCCGCTCATCAATCTTTAAATCACCAGCAGCAGCGCCAGCACCACAACGGCACCGACACTCATTGAAGCCACGTACCAGCGCAGATAACCGTTTTCACTCACTACCAAACCTTTGTTACCAATGCGCGACAGCAGCGCAGGCAGGTTCATCAGTGAGTTCAGCGGATCGCTTTTCAGTAACCAGGCAATGCCGAGATAAGGTTTTACAAACACCTTGTCATACAGCCAGTCGAAGCCCCAGGCCGCGAACCACCAGGTGCCGAAGAAACGACCCGGCGCACTGTTAGCAATGCTGGTCACCAGCTGACGTTTACCCAGCCACAGCGCTGCAGCGATCAGGATACCGACGATAGCCACTACGCCTGAGGTGATTTCCAGCATCACTTTGCCGCCTTCACCAAACTCGTTCTGCGGCAGCACGCCAGCCAGAGGAGGCGTAATCAACGCACCAATAAAGGTGGAGAGCACCATCAGAACAATCAGTGGCAGGTGATGTGTAATGCCTTTACCGGCGTGAGCATGAATTTTCTCTTCACCGTGGAACACGATAAAGATCATGCGGAAGGTGTAGATCGAGGTGAGGAATGCACCCACCAGACCCGCCACCATCAGATTGATGTGGCCATTTGCCATCGCACCAAACAGGATTTCATCTTTACTGTAGAAACCTGCGGTGATTAGCGGCAGCGCAGCCAGCGCGGCGCCACCCACCAGGAAGCAGACATACACCAGCGGGATGCTTTTACGCAGGCCGCCCATTTTGAAAATGTTCTGCTCGTGATGGCAGGCCAGAATGACTGAGCCTGAAGAGAGGAACAGCAAGGCTTTGAAGAATGCATGCGTCATCAGGTGGAAAATCGCCGCGTCCCATGCCTGCACGCCCAGCGCGAGGAACATGTAGCCGATCTGACTCATCGTTGAGTAAGCCAGCACGCGTTTGATGTCGGTTTGCACCAGCGCCGCAAAACCTGCCAGCACCAAGGTAATCGCACCAATGATGCCTACCAGATGCAGCACTTCCGGCGTTAACAGGAACAGACCGTGCGTACGTGCAATCAGGTAAACACCGGCGGTCACCATGGTCGCGGCGTGAATCAGTGCCGAAACCGGAGTTGGACCGGCCATCGCATCCGCCAGCCAGGTTTGTAATGGCAGCTGTGCAGATTTACCAACCGCACCACCCAACAGCATCAGAGTTGCCCACTGCAGCATATGGTTGTCGGCAGCGAAGTGCGCTGGCGCCAGTTCAACCAGTTCGCGGAAGTTCAGCGTGCCCAGCTCGTTGTAGAGGATGAACAAAGCGAAAGCGAGGAACACATCACCCACGCGGGTGATGATAAAGGCTTTCATCGCCGCTTTGCCGTTCTCTGGATTGCTGTAGTAGAAGCCAATCAGCAGATATGAGCACAGGCCCACGCCTTCCCAGCCGAGATACATCAGCATCAGGTTATCGGCCAGCACCAACACCACCATGCTCGCAATGAACAGGTTGGTGTAAGCGAAGAAGCGCGAATAACCCTCTTCACCACGCATGTACCATGAAGCGAACATGTGGATGAAGAAGCCAACGCCGGTGACGACGGACAGCATGGTCAGCGAAAGACCGTCCAGCACCAGATTCACTTTAATGTCGAAGTTGCCAACGTGAATCCAGGTCCACAGCGCCTGGGTGAACGGCTGCTGACCCTGGTTGAAGAAATCGAAACCGGCATAAATAGTGGTTAATGCTGCAAGACCAACAGAACCCATACCGATTGCAGCCGACAGGTTCTCCGACCAGCGACCGCGTGAAAACGCCAATAGCAGGAAGCCAATTAGCGGAAATAATACGGTTAAATAGAGAAGATTCATCCGCGCATCTCGCTCACTGTGTCAATGTTCAGCGTCTGACGACGACGATAGAGCTGGAGCAACAGCGCCAGACCAATACTCGCTTCCGCCGCCGCAAGGCTGATCGCCAGAATGTACATCACCTGACCATCAGCTTGTCCCCAATAGCTGCCTGCTACCACCAGCGCTAACGCGGAGGCATTGATCATGATTTCCAGACCAATCAGCATAAACAGGATGTTACGACGCAGCACCACGGAGGTCAGGCCGAGAACAAACAGCACAGCGGCCAGCATCAGGCCGTGTTGTAACGGGATCATGCGTGATCCTCCTTATTCGCTTGCGCATCAGCTTGACGATTGCTCAGCACTTCGCCATGACGCTCTTCACGTCCAATATGGAAGGCCACGACCAGACCGGCGAGCAGCAGCATTGATGCCAGCTCCACCGCCAGAACATAGGGACCAAACAAGCTGATACCGACTGCTTTAGCGTCGATGACGGTGCCATCAATGCCTTGATCGGTTGCTGTGCTAATCGCGTAAATCATTACCGCCAGCAGCAGTAAAGAGACGATGCCCGGACCAATCCACAGCGAAGGCTTCAGCCACTCACGCTCCTGGTCCTGCTGGGTTTTGCCCAGGTTCAGCATCATTACCACGAAGACGAACAGCACCATGATGGCGCCCGCGTAGACGATGATTTCCAGTGCACCGGCAAAGTAGGCGCCCATCGAGAAGAATACGCCTGCAATCGACAGCAGCGAAACGATCAGGTACAGCAGCGCATGTACCGGATTGGTGTGGGTGATGACGCGCAGCGTCGTCAACACCGCCACCAGTCCGCAAAGATAAAACGCAAATTCCATACCTGGCTCCTTAAGGTAACAACCCTTTGACGTCGATCGGCTTGGCTTCGTTTTCCGCTTCGCCCTTCTCTTTTCCGTCGATCGCCATACCAGCCATACGATAGAAGTTGTACTCCGGATATTTACCCGGACCGGAAATCAGCAGGTCTTCTTTCTCATACACCAGATCCTGACGCTTAAACTCACCCAGTTCGAAATCGGGTGTCAGCTGGATCGCGGTGGTTGGGCAAGCCTCTTCACACAGGCCGCAGAAGATGCAGCGTGAGAAGTTGATGCGGAAAAACTCGGGATACCAGCGTCCATCCTGCGTCTCGGCTTTCTGCAGTGAGATACAGCCGACAGGACACGCTACCGCACATAAGTTACAGGCAACGCAACGCTCTGCACCGTCCGGATCGCGCGTCAGCACGATACGGCCACGGTAGCGTGGCGGCAGGTAAACCGGCTCTTCCGGATACATTTGGGTTTCGCGCTTGGCGAAGGCATGCATGCCTATCATCCAGATACTGCGCACTGTCGTGCCGAAGCCAACGACAATATCTTTTAAAGTCATCTCAATGTCCCTTACTGCGCGGTGTACAGAATCACTGCGGCGGTCGCCAGCAGGTTCAACAGCGTCAACGGCAGACACACTTTCCAGCCGAACGACAGCACCTGGTCATAGCGTGGACGCGGCAGCGCAGCACGAATCAGGATAAACATCACCATAAAGAACGCTGTTTTCAGAGCGAACCAGATGAATGGCGGCAGGAATGGACCATGCCAGCCACCGAAGAACAGCGTCACGATCAACGCTGATACGGTGGTGATTGCCACGTATTCACCTACGAAGAACAGGCCGAACTTCATACCGGCGTATTCGATATGGTAGCCGTCCGCCAGCTCCTGCTCTGCTTCAGGTTGGTCAAACGGATGACGGTGACATACCGCTACGCCCGCGATGCAGAAGGTGATGAAGCCGAAGAATTGAGGAATGATGTTCCACAGATGCGCCTGGCTTTCGACGATGGCATTCATATTGAACGAGCCGGCTTGCGCCACTACGCCCATCAGTGACAAACCAAGGAACACTTCGTAGCTCAGCGTCTGCGCCGATGCACGCATCGCACCCAACAGCGAGTATTTGTTGTTACTCGACCAGCCCGCAAACAGCACGGCATACACCGCCAGACCCGCCATCATCAGGAAGAATAGCAGACCGATGTTCAGGTCAGTGACCATCCAGGTTGGCGAAACCGGCACAATGGCGAAGGCCAGCAGCAGCGATACGAAGGCGATAACCGGTGCCAGCGTAAAAATGAAGCGGTCGGTAAACGGTGGAACCCAGTCCTCTTTAAAGAACATTTTGATCATGTCGGCAGCCAGTTGCAGCGAGCCGCCCCAGCCAACACGGTTCGGTCCGTAACGGTTCTGCCACAGGCCGAGCAGACGACGCTCGGCAAAACTCATGAAAGCACCGCAACCGACAACCACCAACAAGATGACCAGCGCTTTGCCGATGTTGATCAGGATTTCAATAACGTCCGGTGTCAGCCAACTCATTGCGCGGCCTCCTGCAGTTTGTCAATTTGCGCACCTGAGAGGAACGGCGGCACACCCGGCATACCGAGCGGTAAACCAACCTGCCCTGCTTGCAACGACGCAGAGAAACGTACCGGCAAGCGCAGTGTTTCGCCCGCACAGACGAGCTCAACGGAAGCACCGTTATTGACGCCCAGTTTCTCAGCATCAGCCGGGTTAATCACCAGCGTGGCTGGTGACATGCGTTTCTGGAAGGTGGTTGAACGCTGAGTCATCTCCTCGCTACCAAACAGCTGGTAGTAAGGTGCGACGCGCCACTGGCTGCCTTCAACAAAGCTTTCCGGAATCGCGGTAAACCACGGAAGCGAGCGATCGCTGGCTTCGAACAGACGTACGCCTGGATCGCCATGACGCAGTTTGCCGCCCACTTCAGCCTGGAACTTGTTCCATGCTTGCGGTGAGTTCCAGCCTGGCGCCCAGGCAAATGGAATCTGCGAACGCGGTGCGCTTGGTTGGTTGTTACCTTCCATGGAGAAGGCAAACATGGTGTCTTTATCTTGCGGCTGACGCGGTTCATGCACGCTGATGTTGGCGCGCATTGCTGTACGGCCACTGTTACGGTGCGGTGATCGTGCCAGTTTTTGACCGCGGATTCGGAAGCTGGCGTCTGGCGCAGCATCCTTAATGCCTTTCAGCTGCGGCAGCGCCGCAACGGTGGCATCAATCACGTGATCCAGCTGAGTCCAGTCGATGTGACGGCTCTCAACCGCGCTGTGCAGCGAACGCAACCAGCGCCAGCTTTCCAGCATCACTACGCTCTCATCGTAATAAGCGGGATCATAAACCTGGAAGAAGCGCTGCGCGCGGCCTTCGTGGTTGATTGAGGTGCCATCGCTTTCCGCGAAGCTGGCGGTGGAGAGCACTAAACCGGCTTTTTCCAGCGTGGCGGTGCGTTGATGATCAACCACAATCACGTTAGCGGTAGTATTCAGCGCCGCATCGACGTTGACTTTAGGTGCATGACGATAGAGATCGTTTTCCAGCACCACCAGCGCATCAGCTTCGCCTTTGCTCAGTTGTTCCAGCGCGCTATCCAGCGATTGACCGCCCATCAGGCCGAGGCCAAAACTGTTCGCCGCGCCCGCAAGGAAGGTAATACCGACATCGGCACCGCGCGCTTTCAGGGCTTTCGCCACGTTAGCAGCGGCTTCAATCATCGCGATGCTACCGGAATGGGTTCCGGAGATAATCAGCGGTTTTTTCGCCCCTGCTAACGCCTGAACCACCACATCAACTTTGCCGTTGAGTTTGCTGTCGAAGTCGCTGACTGCCGGCGCACTTTCATCCAGCGCATTAGCAATCGCGAAGCCGAGACGCGCCTGATCTTCCACCGGAGCACGATAGCTCCATGCAGCGATATCATCCAGGCGGGTTTCATCGACGTTGGTGACGAACAGCGGATGTTTGGCATGCTGACCGATATTAAGGATTGCTGCGATCTGCCAGTCAGCCACTTTCTGCGCTGCTGCCATCTCACGTGCTTTGCCTTTTACTGCCTGACGTACAGACAACGCCACGCGTGCGCCAACCTGAGTCAAATCTTCACCCAGCACCAGCACCGCATCGTAGCTTTCAATCTCGCGCAGTGATGGCGTGTAGATGCCGCCGTCCTGCAGGACTTTCAGCATCAGTTCAACGCGAGCCTGCTCACCTGCTGGCATACCGGTTGAGAAGTTGGCTGCGCCTACCAGCTCACGCAACGCGAAGTTGCTTTCAATGCTGGCGCGTGGCGAACCAATACCGATCACTTTTTTCGCCCGGCGCAGCACATCCGCCGCCGCATTCACCGCTTGTTCAGCATTCAGGCTGACCCAATCGTTGCCGCGTTGCTGTACCGGATGACGTGGACGATCTTTGCGGTTGACGTAGCCGTAACCGAAACGACCGCGATCGCACAGGAAATAGTGGTTTACGGTGCCGTTGTAACGGTTTTCGATACGACGCAATTCGCCATAGCGCTCGCCTGGGCTGGTGTTACAACCCACGCTGCACTGCTGACAGATGCTTGGCGCGAACTGCATATCCCATTTACGGTTATAGCGTTCGGAGTGCGTTTTATCGGTAAATACGCCGGTCGGACAGATTTCCACCAGGTTACCGGAGAATTCGCTTTCCAGCGTGCCATCTTCCGGACGACCAAAGTAAACGTTGTCGTGAGCGCCATAAACGCCGAGATCTTTGCCGTCGGCATAATCTTTGTAGTAACGCACGCAGCGATAGCAGGCGATACAGCGGTTCATTTCATGCGAAATGAACGGGCCGAGATCCTGATTCTGGTGGGTACGTTTAGTGAAGCGATAACGACGGAAACTGTGTCCGGTCATTACCGTCATATCTTGCAGATGGCAGTTACCGCCCTCTTCGCACACCGGGCAGTCGTGAGGATGGTTGGTCATCAGCCATTCCACCACGCTTTCACGAAACTCTTTGGCTTCGCCATCGTCGATGGAGATAAAGGTGCCGTCTGACGCTGGAGTCATGCAGGACATGACAAGGCGACCGCGGGTATCTTCGGCATTCTGGAATTGCTTCACCGCGCACTGGCGGCAGGCCCCTACGCTTCCCAGCGCCGGATGCCAGCAAAAATAAGGAATATCAAGGCCCAGAGAGAGACACGCCTGCAGCAGGTTGTCCGCTCCGTTCACATCATATTCTTTACCGTCTACATGGATTGTAGCCATAGTGAACATGCTTCCGTAAGGCTCGCCCTAAGACGAGCGTTAAACATCTAATTCTTTCCCCACGCCATTTCGGCGTAAGGTGAGTTCCGTGTACGGCGGCTGATTACCAGCGCGCTTTCAGCAGGTTCGGCTGAATACCGCCGATGGCTCGGATATTGCCAAACACCTGCGGCGCAATGCCAGCTTCAAACTCTTCACGGAAATATTTAATCGCGCTCTGCAATGGCTCGACGGCGCCCGGTGCGTGGGCACAGAAGGTTTTACCTGGGCCAAGCTGACGGCAGAGTTGCTGCAGGGTTTCGATATCACCCGGCTGACCTTTCTTCTGCTCCAGCGCACGCAGGATCTTCACGCTCCATGGCAAGCCATCGCGGCACGGCGTACACCAGCCGCAGGACTCGCGCGCAAAGAACTCTTCCAGGTTACGTACCAGCGAAACCATGTTGATTTCGTGATCGACCGCCATCGCCAGCGCCGTACCTAAACGGCTGCCGGCTTTACCAATGCTGGCAAACTCCATCGGCAGATCGAGGTGCTGATCGGTGAGGAAGTCAGTTCCTGCGCCGCCTGGCTGCCAGGCTTTGAATTTCAAGCCATCGCGCATGCCGCCGGCGTAATCCTCGAGGATTTCACGCGCGGTGGTACCGAACGGCAATTCCCAGACGCCAGGATTTTTCACGCGTCCAGAAAAGCCCATCATTTTGGTACCGGTATCTTCACTGGTAGAGATGTTTTTGTACCAGTCAACGCCGTTAAGGAAGATGGCAGGTACGTTCGACAGCGTTTCCACGTTGTTAACGCAGGTCGGCTTGCCCCACACGCCAGCACTGGCCGGGAATGGCGGCTTAGAACGTGGGTTGGCACGACGTCCTTCCAGCGAGTTGATCAATGCAGTCTCTTCGCCGCAGATATAACGACCTGCACCGGTGTGGACGATCAACTCGAAATCAAAACCGGTACCAAGAATATTCTTGCCGAGGTAGCCGGCTTCAGTGGCTTCGGCAATCGCGCGACGCAGATTGACGGCCGCTTCGATGTACTCACCACGCAAGAAGATATAGCCACGATAAGCTTTCAGCGCGAACGCACTGATCAGCATACCTTCCACCAACTGGTGCGGCAGTTGCTCCATCAGCAAGCGGTCTTTATACGTGCCCGGCTCCATTTCATCGGCATTACACAGCAGGTAACGGATGTTCATGGATTCGTCTTTCGGCATCAGGCTCCATTTCAGGCCGGTGTTGAAGCCTGCACCACCGCGGCCTTTCAGACCGGAGTCTTTGACCGCCGCGACGATTTCGTCCTGGCTGAAATCTTTCAGCGCTTTTTCTGCGCCGACATAACCGTTTTTACTGCGATATTCATCGATCCAAATCGGCTGCTTGTCGTCACGGAGACGCCAGGTCAGCGGATGCGTTTCGGCAGCACGAATGATCTGTTTAATGGTCATTGATACTGCTCCAGCAAGTTGGCGATGCCTTCAGGCGTCAGATGAACGTGGGTATCTTCATCCACCATCATGGTTGGCCCTTTATCGCAGTTACCCAGGCAGCAAGTTGGCAGCAGCGTAAAGCGTCCATCCGCCGTGGTTTGGCCCGGCTTGATGTTCAGCTTCTGCTCCAGCGCATCCTGAATGCCCTGATAACCCGTGATATGGCACACCACGCTGTCACAGTAGCGAATAACGTGACGGCCAACCGGCGTACGGTAGATTTGGCTATAGAAAGTCGCTACGCCTTCAACATCACTGGCTGGAATTCCCAAAACGTCTGCGATGGCGTTAATCGCGCCGTCCGGCACCCAGCCACGCTGTTTCTGCACGATCTTCAACGCTTCGATCGAAGCGGCGCGTGCATCTTCGTAATGGTGTTTCTCGTGCTCGATAGCGTGGTGCTCGGCCTCGCTCAGCACGAAGACCTCAGTAGGGTCGATGGTGTGAATAGCAATTTTTTGATCGTGCATAATTAGCGGTCCACGTCTGACATAACAAAATCGATACTACCGAGGTAAACGATCAAGTCGGATACCAGGCTGCCGCGGATCACCGATGGGATCTGCTGCAGATGCGGGAAGCTCGGCGTACGCACGCGGGTGCGATAGCTCATGGTGCTGCCATCGCTGGTCAGGTAGTAACTGTTGATCCCTTTAGTCGCTTCAATCATCTGGAAGGATTCGTTGGCCGGCATGATTGGGCCCCACGAAACCTGCAGGAAGTGAGTGATCAGGGTTTCAATGTGCTGCAGCGTGCGCTCTTTCGGCGGCGGCGTTGTCAGCGGATGATCCGCTTTGAACGGGCCTTCAGGCATGTTGTTCAGACACTGTTCCAGAATGCGCAGTGACTGCCACATCTCTTCCATTTTCAGCTGAACACGGGTGTACGCATCACTGATGCCAGCGCCAACCGGAATCTCGAAATCGAAGTTTTCGTAGCCTGAATACGGACGCCATTTACGCACGTCAAAATCTAAACCGGTGGCACGCAAACCTGCGCCGGTGGTGCCCCACGCCAGTGCTTCATCCATGTTGTACGCCGCAACGCCTTGCGAACGGCCCATCAACACGGTATTGCGCAGTGCGGCTTTGTCATACTCTTTCAGACGCTTCGGCATCCAATCGAGGAAGTCACGCAGCAATCGTTCCCAGCCTTTCGGCAGGTCATGCGCTACGCCGCCGATGCGGAACCACGCCGGGTGCATACGGAAACCGGTAATCGCTTCCACCACGTCATAAATTTTCTGACGGTCGGTAAAGGCGAAGAACACCGGCGTCATCGCGCCGACGTCCTGAATAAAGGTGGAGATATAGAGCAGATGGCTGTTGATGCGGAACAGCTCGGACAGCATGACTCGAATCACATTGACGCGATCCGGCACGGTGATGCCAGCCAGTTTTTCCACCGCCAGCACGTAAGGCATTTCATTTACGCAGCCGCCAAGGTACTCGATACGGTCGGTGTACGGAATGTAGCTGTGCCAGGATTGGCGCTCGCCCATCTTCTCAGCACCACGATGGTGGTAGCCGACATCGGGAACGCAATCGACGATCTCTTCACCATCCAACTGCAGAATGATACGGAAAGCACCGTGCGCAGAGGGGTGGTTTGGACCGAGGTTGAGGAACATGAAGTCCTCATTGGTGGTACTGCGCTTCATGCCCCAATCTTCAGGCTTAAAGGTCAGCGCCTCCATTTCCAGATCTTCTTTCTGCTTGGTCAGTTCGAAGGGATCGAACTCGGTGGCACGCGCCGGGTAATCTTTACGCAGCGGATGGCCTTCCCACGTCTGCGGCATCATGATGCGCGTCAGGTGCGGGTGACCATTGAAAGTGATGCCAAACATCTCCCAGGTTTCACGCTCATACCAGTTGGCGTTGGCGAAAATTTTGGTGATGGTTGGCACATTCAAATCGTTTTCAGATAAAGCAACCTTGAGCATGATGTCGCGGTTGCGTTCAATTGAAAGCAGGTGATAGAAAACGGAAAAATCCGCGGCGGGCAAACCGGCGCGGTTAGTGCGTAAGCGCTCATCAAAACCGTGTAGGTCATACAACATGACATATGGCTTTGGCAGCTTGCGCAGGAATTCAACAATTTCTAATAGCTGTTCACGCTTTACCCAGACAACCGGAATCCCGGTGCGGGTAGCCTGAACGGTAAAGGCATCCGGCCCAAAACGGTTACGCAGCTCGCCGACCACTGGGTCATCCAGGTGATCGCGGGTTTGCCATGAAGGCTGTGCGAGGTCTTGCGTGGTTAAATCAGTCATACGTTACTCACCATTCCGGCCTGTAATCAGGCGCTCAAAAGAAGGCGTCAGGATGGCGGCGCACATTAAATTGTGATGTTCTGCTGTGGCCGTGGCTCCATCCGTGTACGGGAAGCTTAAACTTCGTCTGGCGATCTCAGGTTGGTGACGGCAATACGCTCGCCACGCTTTCTTTCACGCTCTGGCTGCATATTGGCGCGATAAACCCCCTGATCACCGACCACCCACGACAGTGGACGACGCTCTTTACCAATCGACTCGCGCAGCAGCAACAACGCCTGCATATACGCTTCTGGACGCGGCGGGCAGCCGGGAATGTACACGTCAACCGGCAGAAATTTATCCACGCCCTGCACCACCGAGTAGATGTCGTACATGCCACCCGAGTTAGCGCAAGCGCCCATGGAAATCACCCATTTCGGCTCCAGCATCTGGTCATATAAACGCTGAATAACCGGCGCCATTTTGGTAAATGGCGTACCGGCGATCACCATGAAGTCAGCCTGACGTGGCGAGGCGCGCATTACTTCGGCACCAAAACGTGCCACGTCGTGCACCGCGGTGAAGGAGGTGGTCATTTCCACGTAGCAACAGGAAAGGCCGAAGTTATACGGCCAGAGAGAATTTTTACGACCCCAGTTCACCATGTCATGCAGGGCGTGCTCGAGCTTGCCCATGTAGACGCTGCGGTGAACATGTTGTTCCAGCGGATCGGTAACCGTTTCCTGTTTCTGCAGAGGATAACGATCGTTATCGCCGCCCCCGTTCGGGTCTACGCGTGTCAGCGTGTAGTCCATCTTATTGCCTCGCTTTTACTGCTTATGAGGGTTGGTGTGGCTGTGACTGACCGGGACAGATTTGACCACTACGCGACGACGCGCAGGAGCCCAATCCAGCGCACCAATGCGCACCAGATAAACCAGGCCTGCCAAGAGCACCAAAATGAAAATTGCGGCTTCGACAAAGCCGACCCAACCGCTTTCGCGAATGGACGTCGACCATGCGTATAAATAGAGGGCTTCGACGTCGAATATGACGAAGAACATCGCAACCAGATAGAATTTTGCAGAGAGGCGAATATGAGTGTCACCAACCGACTCAATACCCGATTCGAACGGAGTGTCTTTGTGTCGCGCACGCGCGCGACCACCTAACAACCAGCCACCGGTCAACATAAAGGCACACAGGCCGAATGCGATAACGATAAAAACAATAAATGCCCAGTGATGAGCGATCACTTCTGTAGTTGTCGACATACTCTTTGCTTACTCATCAAAAGTGGTGATGGCATCCTGCTCTGTTGCAGCAAACACACCACATCGATTCAAGGGAAGGATAAAAAACCTTATAAATTTTGCTGTCATTAGCAATAAAGCAGCAATTTTATAGGGGTTTTTACTCCTTTCTATAACCTTTTGTCAACTTTGACAAAAGTATCCAAACATTATTTTACAGCTGCATCATATTATTAACATTCAACCCTCTGAGCGCCAGCTAAATCGCTTCAGTTTGTGAGGTTAATTTTAGTGTAGCGGGTATTCACATGCGTGGATCGTGCATTTAACAATCATATTTTGACAGGTCTCGCCCGAGATTCCCCCCCCTTATCAGGGGTATTTTTTTGATCTAAAGCACATAACTGGGTTTTATGCTGCAAAAAACAGCGAAGAGGACGGGCAAGTGCCCCGGAAAAGTTGGCACGAATTGATAAAACCATTCCAAGTTGGATAAAAATGGAACGTGTTTCATATTTAAGAATGAGGTCAAAATTAAGTCGAGGGAATTACATCTAAAATGAAAAGTTTAATGGCATAAAAAAAGCCTTAGCGGGTAATTATCTCGCTAAGACTCGTTTTTATACGTTTTAACAATTAACCGGTATTCCATATGCGAGGAATTACCAGCAACTGTAGCCCTTACTCTTCGTCATCCAGCAGCAAAGTACCGTCTGGATTAGCGCTCAGATTGTAAGGATCATTGGTAGACTGCATGGCATTGAAGATGGCCAGCGCCAGTTCGTTATCGCTGTCTGGATTGCGGCACAGCAGATATTGAGTATCCGGTAGCACTGGCAAACCTTCTGCCGCGCCCATCACTCGCAATTCTGGGCTCATCATCTCGACCGGACGCGCTGTCACACCCAAGCCCGCTTTAACCGCCGCACGAACGGCAGCTAGCGTAGAGGCAACATACGAGATGCGCCACGGAATGCCAGCTTCGTTGAGGTGATCAATCGCCATATCGCGATACGGGCTTGGCTCATCCAGCAGGACCAAAGGAATGGCTTCCCCACGCTGGAAGATATAATCTGCCGCGCAGTACCACAACGTTGGCGAAGTACGCAGTACCTGATGAGTAAAGTTTCCTGGGCTGGACGTCGTCACAACCAGATCGACTTCACCTTGATTAAGCATTTCCATCATGAACGGGTTGCGCTTAACACGCACATCAATGGCCAGCTTCGGATAGACCGACGTTACGCGGTTAAGCAGGAACGGCAGAATGGTATCTGAGGTATCATCTGAAGCGCCAATGGTCAGAACGCCCTGGATGTTGCTGTACATTAAAGAGGTGCAAGCTTCGTCATTAAAACGAAGGATTTTCCTGGCGTAACCCAGCAGTTGAATGCCATGCTCCGTCAGCAATTTATTACGTCCATGTCTGGCAAACAGCTCTTTACCTACCAATTGTTCCAGACGTTGCATCTGCTGGCTCACTGCTGACTGCGTTCTGCACACGGCGGCAGCGGCTGCTGCAAAAGTGTTCAGATCGGCAACGGCAACAAATGTACGCAGCAGATCGAGGTCGAGATTCAGTATCGGACGATTTGCATTAGTCATGTTTTTTCTTCACTTATAAGATTTTTTTAAAACTACTACCCTGGTGTATTACCCGACTTATCAAAGAGATAAGAGGCAATGGTGCTTAATGACAGCCCTGTGTGGAGCTGCCATGAAAAAATTTTGTCAGGCGGATGCCGACGATCGCACCACTCTGAGATCAGAGCAGCGTCGTCATTATAGACAGCAGAACTTCTGGGCCGAAAACGTATGTCGTACAGGTGCTGGAAGCTGCGTAGTTGTCTATGTATCCCGCGTAAAGTCCCTGCGGGCTAAAAAGAAATAACATCATGTTATGTAGATGCGAAGCGATAAAGTGCATCAAATAATAAATTATACTTAATCATTTTTACGTTATAAATGGAAATGTTTTTGTTCAAAACATCGCAATTTTTGACCAAAAGCCTTTCCGCACAGATCCTGCCATAACGCTGCTCTTTTTTTAAGCCCTCCAGGTTCTGAATCTTGAGCATCAGCGTTAAAGTGACAGTGTAAATGCTATTTTAAGACTGTTTTACACGATATTAGGTCCGTTACTGACGCTTAATCTCGCCCTTGATAAGTGAATAAGAATGCACTTCATTTTAAGACGCCAGCCAGAACTTAATCCTTACCAGACACTTTTTCGCCATCTAACAAGAATCCTTTAACTATTTCGTCTGGTCGCTAATATTTTTTTAAGCCAATTGTGACTGAAAAATTTCTGAATAGTCCCGGATGCGAATGGAAGAAGGCATTTACACGTCAGGCACAGCTTACCAGTGTTTAATCTTATCATTCTTCACATTTGTGGACTAATAAACCAGATTAATTGATTTTCAATGACTTTTACGCCATGCGAAGCGGGAAAGAATGGCAAACGCGCCAAAACCCAGCGGTGCCCTTCTTTTGTTGAGGTGAGAAGAGTAAATTGGGCGAGTTTGATTTTTGGTGGCAGGTTAAAGGACTCTGCCCATAAAGGCGGTAACGATGAATTTTCAAATTGATAAATCCGGCAAGCTGGAAAATGTCTGTTATGACATCCGTGGTCCGGTACTGAAAGAAGCTAAACGTCTTGAAGAAGAAGGCAACAAAGTTCTCAAGCTGAATATCGGCAACCCTGCCCCATTTGGTTTTGAAGCACCTGATGAAATCCTGGTCGATGTCATTCGCAATCTGCCGAGCTCGCAGGGTTATTGCGACTCTAAAGGGCTGTATTCGGCGCGTAAGGCGATCATGCAGCATTACCAGGCGCGTGACATGCGCGATGTCACCGTTGAAGACATCTATATTGGTAACGGCGTATCTGAACTGATTGTGCAAGCGATGCAGGCATTGCTCAACAGCGGCGATGAAATGCTGGTACCTGCACCGGATTATCCGCTGTGGACCGCCGCCGTTTCGCTGTCGAGTGGCAAAGCGGTGCATTATCTGTGTGATGAATCAGCAGGTTGGTTCCCTGATCTGGATGATATCCGTAGCAAGATCACCCCACGCACCCGTGGCATTGTCATCATTAATCCGAATAATCCGACCGGCGCGGTTTACAGCAAAGAGTTGTTGCTGGAGATTGTTGAAATTGCGCGCCAGCACAATCTGATTATTTTCGCCGATGAAATCTACGACAAGATTCTCTACGACGAAGCACAACATCATTCAATTGCTGCGCTGGCCCCTGATCTGCTGACCGTGACCTTTAACGGCTTATCGAAAACCTATCGCGTGGCGGGCTTCCGTCAGGGCTGGATGGTTTTGAACGGTCCGAAGAAACACGCAAAAGGTTACATTGAAGGGCTGGAAATGCTGGCGTCGATGCGCCTGTGTGCCAACGTTCCGGCACAACATGCGATTCAGACCGCGCTGGGTGGTTATCAAAGTATTAGTGAATTCATCGCGCCCGGCGGCCGTTTGTATGAACAGCGTCAGCGTGCGTGGGAATTAATTAATGATATTCCAGGCGTCAGCTGTGTGAAGCCGCAAGGTGCGCTGTACATGTTCCCGCGAATTGATGCCAGGAAATTCAACATCTTTGACGATCAGAAGATGGTGCTGGATTTCCTGTTGCAAGAGAAAGTGCTGTTGGTTCAGGGCACCGCGTTCAACTGGCCGTGGCCGGATCACGTGCGCATTGTTACGCTGCCGCGCGTGGACGATTTGGAAATGGCCGTCAGCAAGTTTGGTCGTTTCTTACAAGGGTATCGCCAGTAAATTGTGACGCGTATACTGTTCGCATTTCGGGGAAAAGATATCTTCCCCGCCGTGCGAACAGGAACCGTCCATGACTCGTAGCCATTTTTTCGCCCACCTTTCCCGCCTCAAACTAATCAACCGCTGGCCATTGATGCGCAATGTGCGCACTGAAAACGTCTCCGAGCATAGCTTGCAGGTGGCGATGGTTGCTCATGCGCTCGCCATCATCAAAAACAAAAAGTTTAACGGCAATCTCAATGCCGAGCGTATTGCCATGCTGGCGCTCTATCACGATGCCAGCGAAGTGCTGACCGGTGATTTACCGACGCCGGTGAAGTACTACAACGCACAGATTGCCCACGAATACAAAAAGATCGAGAAAATTGCGCAGCAGAAGCTCATTGATATGCTGCCGCCTGAACTGCAGGACGCTTATCGCCCGCTGATTGATGAACATTTGCATACCGAAAGTGAGCAATCCGTGGTGAAGCAGGCGGATGCACTTTGCGCCTACGTGAAGTGTCTGGAAGAATTATCGGCAGGTAATAACGAGTTTCTGCTGGCCAAAGCACGCCTGGAAAAAACCCTCACCCAACGGCGTTCACCGGAAATGGATTATTTTGTTGAGGTCTTTATTCCCAGCTTTAGCCTGTCGCTGGATGAAATATCACAAGATACGCCGCTGTAAAAAAACGGGCCGCATCGGCCCGTTTTTTTATGCGGTGATTGAAAGTGTAAACTCGCCGCTATCTTCTTTGATGACATTAACCGGTTCAAGCGTTGCGACGCGGAAGCTTACTTCATTGAGGCGCGGTGCATCGGCTGGTGCATTCATGGCGATCACCGCACTACCCGCATCCAAACCTGAAATAATGCCCGCCGGCGCATCCTCAACCACTACACACTGCGTCGCTGAAAGCCCCAAACGTTCAGCACCCAGCAGATAAGGCTCGGGATTGGGCTTACCGTGCTTGATGTTCTCAGCGGTAATAAACACTTTTGGCATCGGTAGATTTGCGGCTTTATGGCGCGCGTGGGCGACAGGAATCGAACCCGAGGTCACAATCGCCCACGGAATCTGCAACTCGTTCAACGTAGACAGTAACGCTAATGCACCCGGAATCGCCTGCACGCCTTGCGTGTCTTCCGCTTCAAGACGTTCAAGCCAGAGAAATTCCGCCTGAATAGCCTCTTCAGATTGCCCTGCCATGAAATGGCGCAACGAATTGATAGCAGGCTTCCCGTGTATATAACTCAGGACCTCTTCCGCCGATAAACCGTGGCGCTCGCCCCACAGTGACCATGCGCGAATCACTGCAGGCAATGAATCCACCAGCGTACCGTCTAAATCAAACAGAAAACCCCTGTACTTCACGCGTCGCTCCTTATTCAGGCATTGATAATCTGCGCGATCTCATTCGCGCTGAGATGATATTGACGCGGGCAAGTGTGCCACACCGTTAGCATGCGTTGGTATTTTTCCCACATCGGCGTTTGAGCATTGAAGCCGTGGGTGCCGGAATCAAAGTGGGTATAGCGCCCTTCAACATTCACCATAAAGCGCACGTAGCCGAGATAGCGCGCTTCGGTAGCCGCATCAAAACCAAGAAAAGCCAGGCGGCGCTCGTCAATCGCGCTGCCATCTTTGAGATTCGACCAGGAAACATGCAGCGCATGGTGCATTTCCATAATATCGATTAGCAGGCGACAGGTCGCTTCAGTTAGCTCGCCGAACTCTTTATCGAGTTCACGTAACTGCAAGCCATAGCCGCGTTCAATAATGGTCTGATAACGACGATAACGTTCAGCGTTATCAGGCTCCAGCATGGCCATCATTTTGTATTGATTGGAGAGGATCAATCGTTGGGCGTGGGTCATTTCCATGGTTTGCTCCCGGGCCAGACGGCCGCTTAAGATTTAAACAATGAAGAAATGATTACACAAGGAGAGTGATGCGTGTATGTCCGCACCACTTTTCTTTGATTTGAACCGGGATTTGGCTCAAATTCTCTAAAAGATAAAGGCGTCAGCAGATCAAAGATCGTCGAGGAAAGTGCGATCGAGCTGTTTGAAGGCCCGTTTCAACACATCGGCGAGCGACTGATATGTCGGCTTACCATCAACCGGTGCAATTGCCTGCCCCGCTTCTTCCAGCTTGGTGCGCACTTCATGAAACCACTGCAGCAACGTCGGCGGCAACGGCGTCACAGAACGTTTCCCCAACCACCATAATCCTTGCATCGGCAGGCTGCAGGCAAACAGCGCGGTGGCAATTGCTGGACCGAGTTGTCCACCCATCGCGATTTGCCACGTCAGCGTGAAAATCGCCAGCGGCGGCATAAAACGAATGGCAAAGCGGGTTGCATTGACCACGCGATTTTCAGGAAACACCGGCGCCAGGCGCTTGTCTGCAGGCCAGGTCTTCATGTATCGCTGTCCGCGCTGGAACAAGCCGAACCAGCCGGGATTGTCTGTCTCATTCGCCATGATAGACCTCAACTAAATCTGCAATTTTTAAAATAAACCGATAACTACACAACTTTACGTGACATCCTTCAAAAGTTTTTGTCTTTGCGGGTGACTGTGAGTATTCTGACGCCGTTTCAGTAACATTACCGGAAGCTTTAGCTCAATAATAGAGCGGCCAGAGCCATGTTTCGCTAAGTGCTTATCAAAAATAAGCGTAAAATCACCAAAATTTTTTGCATGTCAGTGAAATTTTGACTAGCACATGATGTTTATCATTAACCTACCAGCTTTCATGGGCTACGCTGTTAGTCTGATTGCGTTTTTTTTAGCCACTATTTAACAAAATAGGTACTTCCATGTCGACGAAGTTAGTTCTGGTTCTGAACTGCGGCAGTTCTTCACTTAAGTTTGCCATCCTTAACCCTGTTACCGGCGACGAATACTTGTCCGGTCTGGCTGAATGCTTCCACTTACCGGAAGCACGCATTAAGTGGAAACTGGACGGCAGCAAACAAGAAGCTCAGCTTGGCGCGGGTGCGGCACACAGCGAAGCACTGAACTTTATGGTTAAAACTATTCTGGCACAAAAACCAGAGCTTTCGGCACAAATCGCTGCAATCGGCCATCGTATTGTTCACGGCGGCGAGCAGCTGACCAAATCGGTAGTCATCGACGAATCCGTTATTCAAGGCATTAAAGACGCCTCTTCATTTGCGCCACTGCACAATCCTGCGCATCTGATCGGTATAGATGAAGCGCTGAAAAACTTCCCGCATCTTTCCGATAAAAATGTGGCGGTTTTTGACACCGCATTCCATCAGACAATGCCGGAAGAGTCCTATCTCTATGCTCTGCCGTACAAATTGTATAAAGAGCACGGCGTTCGTCGCTACGGCGCACACGGCACCAGCCACTACTATGTGACGCAGGAAGCCGCGAAAATGCTGAACAAACCGGTTAGCGAACTGAACATCATCACTTGCCACCTCGGCAATGGCGGTTCTGTTTCTGCTATTCGCAACGGCCAGTGTGTTGATACCTCAATGGGCCTGACGCCGCTGGAAGGTTTGGTGATGGGCACCCGCAGCGGTGACATTGATCCGGCCATTATCTTCTTCCTGCATGATTCCCTGGGCATGAGCGTTGATTCCATCAACAAGCTGCTGACCAAAGAGTCTGGCCTGTTAGGTTTGACCGAAGTCACCAGCGACTGCCGCTATGTGGAAGACAACTACGCCACCAAAGAAGATGCCAAGCGTGCGATGGATGTGTTCTGCCACCGTCTGGCGAAGTACATCGGCAGCTACACCGCGCTGATGGAAGGCCGTCTGGACGCCGTGGTCTTTACCGGCGGTATCGGTGAAAACGCCGCGATGGTGCGCGAGCTGGCGCTGCAGAAACTGGGTCTGCTTGGCTTCGAAGTCGATCACGAACGCAACCTGGCGGCACGCTTCGGCAAATCAGGTTTCATCAACAAAGAAGGCACGCGCCCAGCCGTGGTGATCCCAACCAACGAAGAGTTGGTGATTGCTCAAGACGCCGCGCGTCTCACCGCTTAAACACACTTCTCTCCGTCAGCTTAGGCTGACGGAGTTGTTTTAGACAGTCTGCAACACCTGAGAGGTTTCTATCGTGTCACGTACAATTATGCTCATTCCTACCGGCACCAGCGTCGGTCTGACCAGCGTCAGCCTCGGCGTGATCCGTGCCATGGAGCGCAAAGGCGTGCGCCTGAGCGTATTCAAGCCGATTGCCCAGCCACGTGCGGGCGGCGATGCGCCAGACCAAACCACCAGCATTATCCGTAAAAGCTCCGCGATTCCTGCCGCTGAACCGCTGCAGATGTCACGCGTTGAGTCGCTGCTCGGTTCTAACCAGCAAGACGTGCTGATGGAAGAGATCATTGCCAACTACCACGCGAACGCCAAAGACGCGGAAGTGGTGCTGGTTGAAGGTCTGGTACCAACGCGTAAACATCAGTTCGCCTCTGCGCTGAACTATGAGATCGCCAAAACCCTGAACGCAGAAATCGTCTTCGTGATGTCGCTGGGCAACGATTCTCCGGCGCAACTGAAAGAGCGTATCGAACTGACGCAAAGCAGCTTTGGCGGCAGCAAGAACAAAAACATCACTGGCGTGATCATCAACAAACTCAATGCGCCGGTGGATGAGCAAGGCCGTACGCGCCCGGATCTGTCAGAGATTTTCGATGACTCCACTAAAGCCAGCATCGCCAACATCGATCCTAAGCAGCTGTTTGCGAACAGCCCGCTGCCGGTATTGGGTTGTGTGCCGTGGAGCTTTGATCTGATTGCTACCCGCGCCATTGATATGTGCCGTCACCTTAACGCCGATATCATCAACGAAGGTGAAATCCAGACGCGCCGTGTGAAATCCGTGACCTTCTGTGCGCGTAGCATTCCGCACATGCTGGAGCACTTCCGTCCGGGTTCACTGCTGGTGACTTCCGCCGATCGTCCTGATGTGCTGGTTGCCGCCTGTTTAGCCGCGATGAATGGCGTTGAAATCGGTGCAGTGCTGTTGACCGGTGGATATCAGATTGAAGCGCCAATCGCACGCCTGTGCGAACGTGCGTTCCAGACCGGCCTGCCGGTCTTTATGGTGAAAACCAACACCTGGCAGACGTCGCTCAGCCTGCAGAGCTTCAACCTGGAAGTGCCGACTGACGATACGCAGCGCATCGAAAAAGTGCAGGAGTACGTGGCCAGCTTCATCAACGAAGATTGGGTGGAATCACTGACCGCTACTTCAGAGCGCAGCCGTCGCCTGTCCCCACCGGCATTCCGTTACCAACTCACCGAGCTGGCGCGCAAAGCCGGCAAACGCATCGTGCTGCCAGAAGGCGACGAGCCACGTACCGTCAAAGCCGCAGCGATTTGCGCCGAACGCGGCATCGCCACCTGTGTGCTGCTCGGCAACCCGGAAGAGATTCAGCGTGTTGCGGCGGCGCAAGGTGTTGAACTCGGCAAAGGCATCGTGATTGTCGATCCAGAAGTGGTGCGCGAAAACTATGTGCCGCGTCTGGTTGAGCTGCGTAAGAGCAAAGGCATGACCGAAGTGGTGGCGCAGGAGCAGCTGGAAGACAACGTGGTGCTCGGCACCATGATGCTGGAGAGCGGCGAAGTTGACGGTCTGGTATCCGGCGCGGTTCACACCACGGCGAACACCATTCGTCCACCGCTGCAGCTGATCAAAACCGCACCAAACAGCTCTCTGGTGTCGTCGGTGTTCTTCATGCTGCTGCCGGAGCAGGTTCTGGTGTATGGCGACTGCGCCATCAACCCGGATCCCAATCCAGAACAGCTGGCAGAAATCGCGATCCAGTCTGCCGATTCAGCCAAAGCCTTCGGTATCGATCCACGCGTCGCAATGATCTCCTACTCCACCGGTAACTCCGGTGCCGGTAGCGACGTTGAGAAAGTGCGTGAAGCCACGCGCATCGCGCAGGAAAAACGCCCGGATCTGGTTATCGATGGTCCGCTGCAGTACGACGCCGCGATTATGGAAGACGTCGCCAAATCCAAAGCGCCAAACTCTGCGGTTGCCGGTCGCGCTACCGTGTTCATCTTCCCGGATCTGAACACCGGTAACACCACTTACAAAGCGGTACAGCGTTCTGCCGACCTGATCTCCATCGGGCCGATGCTGCAAGGCATGCGTAAGCCGGTGAACGACCTGTCACGCGGCGCCCTGGTGGATGACATCGTCTACACCATCGCATTGACGGCGATTCAGTCCCAGCAGGCCGAAGGCTAGTCCCTTCCCGGCCCGGCAAAAAAGCATGCACTTCGGTGCGTGCTTTTTTTTGCCCCGCACTTCACTGGCATAAACCCTGCGCTGCGCTAACACTGATTGAAGTCTGCCGCTAATTGCGAGGTGAATAATGAGCAACAGTGATGTGCACAGCCGTCGTTTACAAGCCACGCCGCGTGGCGTGGGTGTGATGTGTGATTTCTATGCGGTGAAAGCCGAGAACGCCACGGTGTGGGATCAGCATGGCCGCGAATATACCGATTTTGCCGCAGGCATCGCGGTGCTTAACACCGGACATCGTCACCCGAAAGTGATGGCGGCGGTACAGCAGCAGCTTGAATGTTTTACCCACACCGCATTTCAAATCATCCCTTATGAGAACTACATTCACCTGGCTGAGCGGCTTAATGCGTTAGTACCGATTAACGGCGCGGTGAAAACCACCTTTTTCTCGACCGGTGCAGAAGCGGTCGAAAACGCGGTGAAAATTGCGCGTGCGGCCACCGGTCGTCCCGGCATCATCGCCTTCACCGGTGCGTTTCACGGTCGTACCATTATGACAATGTCGCTAACCGGTAAAGTGGTGCCGTATAAAACCGGCTTCGGCCCCTTCGCCAGCCCGGTGTTTCACGCGCGCTATCCCAACGCGCTGCACAACGTCACCGTTAGTGATGCGCTCGACAGCCTGGAAGCGATTTTCCGCAGCGATATCAGTCCGCAGCAGGTGGCGGCCATTATCTTTGAACCGGTTCAGGGCGAAGGCGGTTTCTACAGTGCGCCGCCAGAGTTTGTCGTAGCACTGCGTGAGTTATGCGATCGTCACGGCATTCTGCTGATCGCTGATGAGATTCAGAGCGGTTTTGCGCGCACCGGCAAGCTGTTCGCCAGCGACTATTACGCCGTGCAGCCCGATCTTATTACCATGGCAAAAAGTCTCGCTGGCGGCTTTCCGCTCTCAGCGGTGTCGGGACGTGCGGAAGTCATGGATGCGCCTGAACCTGGCGGCCTGGGCGGAACCTATGCTGGCAGTCCACCGGCGATTGCGGCGGCGCTGGCGGTGTTAGAGATTATCGAAGAAGAAGCGCTGTGCAACCGTGCCAATCAATTAGGCAGCCGATTAAAACAGGTTTTACAGCGTGCGGAGTGTAAAGCGCTGGCGGAGATACGCGGATACGGCTCAATGATAGCGGCGGAATTCAATGATGGGGCGGGTAAGCCGTCGGCGGAGATTGCTAAAGCTATTCAGCAGCAGGCGCTGGAACAAGGTTTGATTCTTCTAACCTGCGGCGTGTACGGCAACGTGATTCGCTTCCTCTATCCGCTGACCATTCCCGATGCGCAGTTCGAGGATGCTTTGACGCTGTTGACGGGTATTCTGCGGGAACATTAACAATGTGTATAAGGTCGCCATAAATGGCGACCCTATGGCATGATTATGCTTCGCTGCTCTGCTTACGACGAGCAGCGTCGCTGTTACGGCTCAGCCACAGTGACAACGCCTTAAGCGAATCATCGGTGAACTCATCACAGCGTGCGGTGATCTCTTCCGGCGTCATCCAGAAGATCTCGTCTACTTCCTCTTCCTGCATAGCAAACGGACCATGGGAAACGCAGCTGAACAGCCCGCCCCATACGCGGCAATGCTGATCTTCAAAGTAGAACTGTCCGTGCTCGGCGAACGGAACGGCCGCAATACCCAACTCCTCTTCCGCTTCACGACGCGCCGATTCCAGCAGGTCTTCTCCGCTCTGCACCACGCCACCGGCAGTGGCATCCAGCATACCCGGCATGAAGTCTTTGATTTCAGTGCGACGCTGCACCAGAATTTTGCCCATGCCATCGTGCACCACAATATAGGTCGCACGATGACGCAGACACTGCGCACGCATTTGCGCACGGCTGGCCTGCGCAATGACTTCGTTCTCTTCGTTAACGATATCAACCCACTCGATACCGTCACCTGCCGTTTGATCCACCATCCGTAACCCTTTTGTGTTTTCGGCGTGCCCAGCACGCGCCTGTTTGCCATGCTTTATTAGAATAGGCGGTAAGGTAAAGCGTTCTTTTCGCCATCGCAAGGCGCATCGTGCTCAGCGTGTTTTACCGGATTCCGCTAACCAGAGTTGCACCGAAGCACGCTGCCACTGGAACTCAGCATAGTGCTGTAACTTCACTGGTAGCGCATCGCCGTGCAGCGCCAGGCGATTAATCATCACGGCTAAATCGGTATCCGCAATCGACCATTCGCCAAACAGATTTTGCTGTCCGTCAGGCAAAAGGCGCTGCACCGCAGCAATGAGTTTATTAGCGGCTTGCTCACCGGCTGGCGTAAGCGGCGCAAAACGTTCGCCAGCAAACAGCACTTCAGTGGGGCGCTCTGAGCGCAGTGCCATCAAGTCGCTGCGCAACCACGCCTGCACTTCGCGCGCATGCGCGCGTTTCTCACGATCGCGCGGATAGAGCCGCTCGAACTCTGGTGCCGGAAAACGCTCTTCCAGATACTCGGCAATCGCTGATGATTCCGTCAGCAGCACATCATCGATTTGCAGCGTCGGCACGCGGCAGGTCAGCGACAGTGCGCGGTACTCATCATCCCACTGCGCATTCTGCGATAAATCGACGCGCTTCAGGGTGAAGGGAATGCCCTTCTCGGTTAGCGCAACATAAACCGACATGGCGTAAGGACTGAAAAAGCAAGAATCTGACCACAAGGTAATGGTTGGATAATTCATTGGCTGCCTCAGGAAAGCGTCAGGTGTGCATCATGTTTACCGATTTTTATTTGTGAAGGCAATGGTGCGCTGGTCGGATCTTTAGCTGCTAAGACCAGCGCTGACTTTTCCTTTTTCTTCATAAGCGTAAGCAGAGTCACGCCGCGCGCACGCTTCTCTTCTATGCTCAATCTGAGCAGATAAAAAATGACAAGGAGGCTCAACATGCATTTACTGATCACCGGCGGCACCGGCCTGATTGGCCGCCACCTGATTCCGCGTTTGTTGCAGCTTGGCCATCAGGTGAGCGTTGTGACGCGCGATGTCGCCGCCGCACGCGAGAAACTCGACGCCAGCGTCGCGCTGTGGTCCGGCATCCATCAGCAAACTGATTTAAATGGCATTGATGGTGTTATCAATCTCGCGGGCGAACCGATCGCCGATAAACGCTGGACCGAACAGCAGAAGCAGCGGCTATGCGAAAGCCGCTGGCAGATTACCGAGCAACTGGTGTCGCTGATTCATGCCAGCAGCAATCCCCCACAATTTTTGATTTCCGGCTCGGCTACCGGCTTTTATGGCGATACCGGCGATCTGGTGCTGACCGAAGAGGATCCGGGGCACGACGAGTTTACCCATACGCTGTGCGACCGTTGGGAGCAATTGGCGCTGACTGCACAGAGCGATCGCACCCGCGTCTGCCTAATGCGAACTGGCGTGGTGCTGGCGAAAGAAGGTGGCGCGTTATCGAAGATGAAGCTGCCGTTTAAGCTTGGCGTCGGCGGCCCAATTGGCAGCGGCAAACAGTATCTGCCGTGGATTCACATCGACGATTTAGTTAACGCGATGCTGTGGTTGATCGACCATGCTGAACTGCGCGGCCCCTTCAACATGGTTGCGCCCTATGCGGTGCGCAATGAGCAGTTCGCCGCCACGCTCGGCCATGTAATGCATCGTCCGGCCTTTATGCGCACGCCAGCCAGCGCCATCAAGCTGATGATGGGTGAATCGGCGGTACTGGTGCTCGGCGGCCAACATGTGTTGCCGAAGCGCCTGGAAGAGTCAGGCTTTGGTTTTCGCTGGTACGACTTAGAGGAAGCCTTGCGGGAGGTCGTGTAGGGTCGCCATTAATGGCGACCTGGTTAATTAACTCCGCTGCTGCACAACACGTGATTTCAACGCAGCCGGTTCATGCGCATGTCCCGGCTGCGGCACACGAATAATAAAGGTCAGTACACCAGCAAACACATACAGCGCGGTATACGCCCACACCACGCCAACGATATCGAAAAACGGCAACATCACCGAAGCGATCGCAGGCGCAACAAAGTTACTTAGTCCAGCCGACAGATTGTAAATGGATACCGCAGCACCTTTATGATGCGGCTCCAGCGTTGGAAACACCGCAGTCATCGGCACAAAGGCCGCAACAAAAACTCCTAACATCACCGCCGGAATCAACGCCACCCAGAAGTTATGCCCGGCATACAGCGGCAGGTAGTAAAACGCCAGACTGGAAATGGCCATACCGAGGCAGCCAAACCAGCGCACCTGACGGATCCAACCCAGTTTCTCGCCGGTAATGCCCCAGAAGATGTTGGTAAAAATGGTGACGAAGAAGAACACCGCCCAGATTTGCAGCCACTCGGAAATGGTAAAACCAAGGCGATCAACGAACAGCAGCGGCATGATAATGGCGAAACCAAACAACGACAGCGTGTTAATGATGCGAATCAGGCAGGCATAAAACACGTGCTGGTTGGTAAACAGAATGGTTACCGCGCGCGACATTTCGGTCATTTTGTCGCGCATCGGCAAATTGACGCGCGAACGGTCAACCGGCACATGACGCAAGCTGAAGTAAGCCAGCACGCCACCGCAGGCAACCCAAATGATCGCCAGCCACAGCGTACCGGTTTCGCCCAGCATCGGGATGGTCAGACTCGGCAAATAGCTGCCAACCACACCGATGCCGACGGAATACATCGCCCAGAACCAACCGGTTGCGGCCGCCAGTTTTTCACGCGGCAGCACCTGTACCAGCATCATCATGAATGAGTAAATGAATAGCGGATACGCCAGACCGCGAATGCCGTAGAACAGCACCATCAGCGGATAGTTGCGCATGCCAAGACCCAACGACATAAACAGCGTGTGCATCACGATCCACAGCACGAAACCAATCATCATGGCACGCTGAGGCGTAATCAGTTCCGCCACCACGCCCGATGCCCAGGCTGCCAATGCCGCCGCCAGTCCGTAGAAGGTAAACACCACCGCTGACTGCGCCGGCGTGAAGCCCATATCGGTGATATGGCGCGATAGAAACGCCATTTCAAAGCCGTCACCCGCCATAAAAATAGCAATGGCGAGGAAGCCCCAGAACATCTTTTTCGGTAAGCCAAACCAGTAATCATTCGATTGCATCTCATTCATCCTCTGTCTGGAATTATTCAGGTAGCAATGCTCGCGCCTGCTGTTGTTGGGCATAGAGCGTGCGGAACAGCTGCAATCGCTGCTGCAGCACCTCGCCACGCTCAGCATCTGGCTGATAACGCGCCTGCACCGGCGGTTTAAGGCAAACTTCGCTCTCCACACCACCCGCGGCCAGCCACGCCAGACGCGCAGCTCCTAAAGCGCCGGACGCGCTGGCGGGATGCGTGACGATCGGCAGTTGCAGCACATCTGCGATCAACTGCGCCCACAGCGTGCTGCGCGCCCCGCCGCCGGTCAGGCTGCACTGCTGAATCTGGCGCTGCGCATCGCCAAGCACCGCGAAACCGTCGGCCAGACCAAATGCCACGCCTTCGATCACCGCGTAGCCGAGCAGCGCGCGTGGCGTTTCATGGCGCAGATTGAAGAAAGAACCGGAGGCGTCAGGATCGTTGTGTGGCGTGCGTTCACCGGAGAGATAGGGCAGGAAAACCGGCGCATGCCGCCGCTGTTCTTCGCTGAGCTGTGCCATCTCTTCCATTAGTTGGCTTTCGGTAACGGAGAGTAGATTGCACAACCAGCGCAGGCAGCTGGCGGCACTGAGCATCACGCTCATCTGGTGCCAGCGTCCGGGCAAGGCGTGGCAGAAAGCGTGCACGCCCGATTGCGGATCGGCCAGTAAGCGATCGTTGACCACAAAGATCACGCCGGAGGTTCCCAGCGAGATAAAGGCATCGCCAGGATTGACCGCGCCAACGCCGACTGCCGAAGCAGCATTGTCGCCCGCGCCGCCCGCCACGCAGACTGCGGCCGATAAACCCCATTCACTTGCCAGATCGGCTTTTAATGTGGCGCTGACGACGCTGCCTTCTACAAGCTCCGGCATGTTGGCGCGCGTCAGTCCAGTGATAGCCAGCAATTCGTCAGACCAGTCGCGCTTTGCTACGTCAAGCCACAGCGTGCCCGCCGCATCTGAAGGTTCACTGACAAAGCGTCCAGTCAAACGCCAGCGCAGATAATCTTTCGGCAGCAGCACTTTGTCGATGCGACGGAAAATCTCTGGCTCATGTTCCGCCACCCAACGCAGTTTGGGTGCGGTAAAGCCCGGCATGATCATATTGCCGCTAACTTGCATCATCTCTGGATGTTGCCTGCTCAACGCTTCACACTGCGGCGCGCTGCGCGTGTCATTCCACAGAATGCACGGACGCAGCACCTCGCCCTGCGCATCCAGCAGCACCGCGCCGTGCATTTGTCCCGACAAGCCAATGGCGCGAATCTCGCTCCACGCCTGTGCAGCCTGCTGGCGTAATCCAGCAAGCACTTCACCACACGCTTGCCACCAGCGTTCCGGATCCTGCTCCGCCCAGTGTGCATGCGGGCGTTGTACGTTAAGCGTGGCGTGATTCGAGGCGATGATCTCGCCCTGCGCATTGATGATCAGCGCTTTGAGCTCCGAAGTACCAATATCCATTCCCAGATACATGCTGCGCTCCTTACACTGCGGCCAGCGCGCGTTCTGGCTGTTTCAGCCACAGCTGCAGATCCGCCACGCTGCGCGTCACCAGCGCATGAAACGCCTTCTCCTGTGCCAGCTCGCCAAACAGCGCGCTATCGCTGAGGAAAGCGTTCAGAGCATCGGAGCGGCTAAACTGCTGGCGCAGCGCATCGGCTTGCAGCACGCCATCCTGATAGGTGTAAGGCAAATCATCACTGGCCCAGCGCTGCAGGAACAGGAAGAACAGCGCAGGCAGCATGGCGGTGGCCGCTGGTTCTGCACCGCGCTGATAGCATTCGCGCAGTGTTGGCGTCACCATGCCGGGGATTTTCGACAAACCATCCGCACCTACACGCTGGTTGGTGTCTTTGATATAGGGATTACTGAAGCGCGCCAGAACCACATCGCGGTACTCAGCCAAATTCAGCGGGCTTGGCGACAGCGATGGCATCACATCCTGCGTCACGTAGTCATACGCCAACTGATAAATCGTTGGCTGACGCGTGCTGTCATCGATGTAATTGAGGCCAATCAGCGTGCCTGCCCAGGCAATCGCCGCATGCGTGGCGTTGAGGATACGGATTTTCGCCTCTTCCCACGGCAATACCGATTCCACCAGCTCAACGCCAACCTTCTCCAGCGCCGGGCGACCGGCAATGAAGTCATCTTCAATCACCCATTGAATAAAGGATTCGGCCATCACTGATGCGCCATCGTCCTTACCGGTGGCGGCCTTGACGCGCTCAGCCACATCCGGCGTCGGGCGCGGCGTAATGCGATCCACCATGGTATTGGGCGAGGTGGTATTTTCGCGCACCCAATTCGCTAAGGCGCTGTCACCTTTAGCCGCAAGAAATGCCAGGAAGCCGTGACGAAAACGTTCGCCGTTGTGGCGCAGGTTATCGCAGTTGAGCAGCGTAACCGGCGCGCCACCGTTCGCCACGCGCTGCGTGAGGATGCGCGCCAGCGCGCCATAAATCGTGCGGATGTCGCCTTTCACATCGGCCTGTACATCCGGTTGCGTCAGGTCCAGTTCGAATTCTGGCGTCAAATAGTAACCGGCTTCAGTGACGGTAAAACCAATCACGCGGGTTTCACTTTTCGCACCCTGCTCAACCAGTGCGCTGATATTGCTATCCCACGGCAGGATTTTACGCAGTGAAGTGATGGTTTCGTAGGCCCGTTCGCCCTCTGGCGTCACAGTTTCCAGCACGTACTTGCCATCTTGCGCAGCGAGTTTCTGCAGCAACGGCGCGGCATCCTCGCGGATATTGCCGAGGGCGATGCTCCAGCTGTCATCGCCCTCGGCACGTAATTTATGCAGATACCATGCCTGATGAGCACGGTGAAAAGAGCCTGCGCCGATATGCATCCACACTGATTGATTGGTCATAGCTGCCTCAAAATAAACATTTGCCACGATTAAGGGCATTTGCCCGATGACGCGTAGCATAGTGCGAGCCCGCAGCCATGTTCTGCGAGCCAAATCACAATTAATACTTTTGCTCTTTTTTAGGGCTTTTGCTCAGTTAACACTTAACCGGCATCTCGCGTTAACATGGCGCACCGGTTTTGACGGAACAGCGCGATGAGCAGAGAAGAGAAAAAACAAGAACTGGCAGCACGTGCGGCTTGGATGTATTACGTGGCGGGCGTAACGCAGCAGGAGATTGCGCGCGCATTAGGATTGTCGCGTCAGGTGGCGCAGCGTTTGGTCTCCAGCGCGCGTGAAATGGGCATGGTCAGCGTAAAGATCGATCATCCCGTCACCCACTGTTTGCATCTGGCGCGCGAGGTTCAGGAGAAGTTTGGCCTGCAACTGTGTCGCGTGGTGCCTTCCGCCAATCTGGATGATGACGCTATTCAGCAGATGCTGGCAGTTGAAGGCGCGGCCGTGATGGCGCAATACATCAGCGAGGAGCAGCCGCAGGTGTTTGGCATTGGTTCTGGTAAGACGCTGCGCTCGATGATCGATGTGCTTCCCTGGGTTGAGCGACCACAGCATCAATGCGTGTCGATGATTGGCGCGATTGCGCGGGACGATTCGGGTACGCGTTACGACGTGCCGCTGAAAATGGCAGAGAAGATGCAGGGCAAATATTTCTTCATTCCTGCGCCGCTGTATGCGGATACGCCCGAAGATAAAGCGATGTGGATTCAGCATCAGGTTTACCAACGCGTGACACAGCGCGCATTGCAGGCGGATGTCGCCTTCGTCGGCATTGGTGAAGTGCAACCCGGTTGTCCGCTGCATGCCGAAGGCTTTATCACCGATGCGCAAGTAGCAGCGCTCAACGCACGCGGCGTGGTCGGCGAAATGCTGGGGCATTTTTTCAATCAGCAAGGTGAACGCGTATTGGGTGAAACCGATGAACTGCTCACCAGCGTGTTGCTGGAGAGTAAGACGCAACGCCAGATTATTGGCTTTGCCGGCAGCGAGCGTAAATATCCGGCGATCCGCGCCGCGCTGCAGGGCGGCTGGGTGTCAGGTCTGGTGACCGATGAGGATACAGCGCTGAAGTTGTTGCGGGGGTAGAGGGTGTTGGTTGTCCCCCATCCCGGCCTTCCCCCGCAAGCGGGGGAAGGAGACGCTGCCACATGCAACTTCAACACTGACATATTGCAGGATCTTCCTCCCCCATTTATGGGGGAGGACCGAGGAGGGGGGCAGCCAGCACGGACCAGGATGGGGGACAGCGGGCACAATCTACTTCAACGATCCCTTTAAAAACTGCTGCAAGCGTGGGCTCTTCGGGTTACCGAACAGCTCATCCGGCGAACCTTGTTCCTCAATCTTGCCCTGATGCAGGAAGATCACATGATTAGAGACGTGACGAGCAAACTCCATCTCGTGCGTCACCACCACCATGGTTTTGCCCTCTTCCGCCAGCTTCTGCATGATGCGCAGTACTTCGCCGACCAGCTCTGGATCCAGCGCCGAAGTGGGTTCGTCAAACAGCAAGACTTCGGGCTCCATCGCCAACGCACGCGCAATCGACACGCGCTGCTGCTGACCACCAGAGAGATGCACCGGATATTTGGCACGCGCACGCGCATCAATGCCGACTTTATCCAGATACTTAATCGCCCGCTCACGCGCTTCCGCCTTGCTCAGCCCCAGCACCTGAATCGGCGCTTCGGTGACGTTATCCAGCACCGTCATGTGGCTCCACAGGTTGAAGTGCTGAAACACCATCGTCAGACGCGTACGCAGCATACGCAGCTGCTCTTTATTCGCGACTTTCAGTTGGCCATCGGTGTCGCGCACCAGATTGATCTGCTGGTTGTTGACCACAATGGTGCCTTCGCTCGGTTTCTCGAGGAAGTTAATGCAGCGTAAGAAGGTACTTTTCCCGGAACCGGACGAGCCAATAATGCTGATCACATCGCCGGCATTCGCCTGCAGCGATACGCCTTTCAGAACTTCATGTTCACCGTAACGTTTGTGCAGTTCGGTAACGCTTAATTTATTGTCAGCCATAGTGATACTCAATGCGATGAAGAAGGTTTTACGTGCGCCAGGAAGCGTTGTTCAGCTTTGCGGAACAAGCTAATCAGCCCGTAAGAGATAATCAGATACAACACCGCAGCGATGCCAAACGCGGTAAACGGCTGATAGGTGGCCGAGTTGATATCGCGCGCGATTTTTAACAGATCCGGCACCGTCGCGGTAAACGCCAGCGCGGTGGAGTGCAGCATCAGGATCACTTCGTTGCTGTACGCCGGCAGCGCGGTACGCAGCGCCGAAGGCAGAATGATGCAGCGATACAATTTAAACGGCGAGAAGCCATAGGCGCGCGCCGCTTCGATTTCCCCGTGCGGCACCGAACGAATCGCACCGGCAAAGATTTCGGTGGTATAGGCGCAGGTATTCAGCGTGAACGCCAGCAGCGTACAGTTAAGTCCACTGCGGAAGAAAGCGTTCAGCAGCTCAGTGCCTTTCACCACTTCCAGCGTGTACATGCCGGAGTAGAACACCAGCAGCTGCACATACAGCGGCGTGCCGCGAAACACATAGGTGAACAGCCAAACTGGCGTGGAGATAAAGCGGTTAGAAGAGACGCGCGCAATCGCCAGCAGCACGGCGAGCGAACCGCCGATCACCACCGAGATGATCAATAACCACAGCGTAATCGCGATGCCGGTAAAACGGTAACCATCGGTCCAGAGCAGCTGTTTCCAATACTCCTGAATAATCTCAATCATAGCTCTGCCCTTTTCACACCCACCGTGTAGCGACGTTCAAGCCACCACAGCACGCCGTTCGACAGCGTGGTAAACACCAGATAAATCACACCCGCCACGATGGCGAAATAGAACGGCTGCCAGGTACTTTTGCCAGCCAGCTGCGTGGCTTTCACCACATCTTCCAGCCCCAGCAGCGAAACCAGCGCCGTGGCTTTGAGAATAACCTGCCAGTTGTTACCGATGCCCGGCAGCGCAAAACGCATCATCGCCGGGAACAGAATGCGACGGAAGGTTTGCGAGCCGGTGAATCCGAACGCGGTTGCCGCTTCGATCTGCCCTTTAGGCACCGCCAGAAACGCACCACGGAAGGTTTCGGTGAAGTAAGCGCCGTAGATAAAGCCGAGCGTGATAATACCGGCGACCATCGGATCGATATCAAACTGCGCCAGTCCCAGCGCATCGGTGAGGGTATTCAGCGCGATCTGCAGACCGTAGAAGATCAGCAGCATCAACACCAAATCAGGCACACCGCGGATTAAGGTGGTGTAGCCTTCAAACAGCATCGCCAGCGGGCGACTGCGTGAAAGTTTGGCGCCAGCGCCAATTAAGCCGAGCACCACCGCCAGCAACACGGAACTGAGTGCCAGCTCCAGCGTCACAAGGGTGCCCTTGAGGATTACTTCGGAATAGCCATACAACATGGGTTCAATCCTGTCGTGAGGGTAAATGTCAAACGCTGCCCAACTGACGGACAGTCCTAACCAGGAGATTTGAATCGCAGGGTGGATGGCGGCAAGCGTATGAAGCCGGGCAGTTTACATATGTAAGCGCCCGGAGTGAATACTTATGTGCAACCTTCCTGCATTTCACAGACCAGGATTAGGAAACAGGATAATTAATCGCCGTACACGTTGAAATCAAAGTACTTCTTAGCAATCTTGTCGTAAGTGCCGTCTTTGCGCATCTCGTTAAAGGCTTTATCGATCGCCGCTTTCAGGTCTGCGTCATCTTTACGCAAGCCCATACCGGTACCCACGCCAAAGACTTTTTCATCTTTCACCGCTGGACCCGCAAAAGCATACTTAGCGCCAACAGGCTGTTTCAGGAAGCCTTCGCTCGCCTGCACTTCATCCTGGAACGCGGCATCAATACGACCTGCATTCAGATCCTGATACACCAGATCCTGGTTAGCGTAAGGCGTAACGGTGACACCTTTTGGCTGCCAGTACTCTTTTGCATAAGTTTCCTGGGTGGTGCCCTGCAGCAGACCGATGTTTTTGCCCTTCAGCGATTCAATGGTCGGTTGCAGCGTTGAGCCTTTCGGAGCCACTAAGCGCGCGTTGGCGGCGTAGAGTTTTTCAGAGAAGTTGATCTCTTCCTGACGCTTTTCGGTGATGGAGAGAGAAGAGATGATGGCGTCGATCTTCTTCGCTTTCAGCGACGGGATCAGCGCATCGAAATCACTTTCCACATAAGTACATTTAGTCTTGATACGCTTACAAATTTCGTTCGCCAGATCGATATCAAAGCCAACCAGCTGACCTTGCGCGTTCTTGGATTCGAATGGCGGATACGTCGGGTCAGTTCCGATGCGCAGCGACTGCGGTACAGCGGCGAAGACGCTCGCGCTACTTACCATTGTCAGCATCAGAGAAAGAGCCAGAACTCGCTTTTTCATAGGTAACCCTCAAGTGAAGTGCTTATTGTTATGTGGTGCGTGATGTGTTGGTTTTGCGCTGTAAGCTGTGCAGGTTTCATGCCAGTTATGCGAATTGGCTAAACGCTGCGCAAGCGCGCTAAATACTGCGCCGGTTAGCGGCGCAAGCACTTAGTTTGTGAGGGAAATATAACAGCGGTGTGAGGAAGAAAAAGCGACATTGTTAACTTTTGGTGCACAAGATGCACGAAGAGTGATCGCACACGCGAATTTGCACACGAGCAGTGCATTAATGCACCATTATGCGCCACTCCAGCGAGTGAAAAGATCTTCCGGCAGCTCAATATCGAACTGATCAAGCACGCGATTCACCGTTTGATCGACTAAATCGCCGATGGATTGCGGACGATGATAGAACGCCGGCACCGGCGGCATAATCAGCGCGCCCAACTCTGCTGCGGTGGTCATCATGCGCAGATGTCCCAGATGCAGCGGCGTTTCACGCACGCACAGCACCAGTTTACGCTGCTCTTTCAGCACCACGTCAGCGGCGCGGGTCAGCAGGCTGTCGCTGTAGCTGTGCACAATGCCCGACAGCGTTTTCATCGAGCACGGCGCAATCGCCATGCCGAGGGTTTTGTAGGATCCGGATGAGATGCTGGCAGCGATATCGCGTACGTCATGCACCACATCGGCCATCGCTTGCACTTCACGCAGGCTGAAATCGGTCTCCAGCGCCAGCGTTTGCCGCGCGGCGGGGCTGATCACCAAATGGGTTTCCACCTCCGCCAGCGGTTGCAGCACTTGCAACATGCGCACGCCGTAGATCGCGCCGCTGGCGCCGGAAATACCAATGATCAGTCGTTTCATAATTCAGCCTTGCAGGTTCAGATTGCGGCAATGATAGCGGCTCGCTGAACAAAAATACAAAAACAAACAGGGCGGGATTGCGCCCGCCCTGCTTTTACTTTGCCACAACCTCCGGCTTAGCCTTCGTTGTGCAGCTCCAACCCTTCCACTTCAGTCTGACGCGCAATGGCTTTGGAATCGTCATTACGCAGCGACTGCAGATACTCAAGGTACTGTTGATCGACGTCTTTGGTGACGTAGATGCCGTTAAATACCGAGCACTCGAAGTTTGCGATATCCGGATTCTCTTCACGTACCGCTTCAATCAGATCGTTGAGATCCTGGAAAATCAGCGCATCGGCTTTGATCAGCTGGCAAATCTCATTCACTTCACGGCCGTGCGCAATCAGTTCGGTCGCGCTAGGCATATCGATGCCGTAGACGTTCGGGAAACGAATTTCCGGTGCCGCCGAGGCGAGATATACTTTTTTCGCGCCCGCTTCACGTGCCATTTCAATGATTTGCTCAGACGTGGTGCCGCGTACGATGGAGTCATCCACCAGCAACACGTTCTTATCACGGAACTCAGCGCGGTTGGCGTTCAGCTTACGGCGAACCGCGCTGCGGCGCTGCTGCTGTCCCGGCATGATAAAGGTGCGGCCAACGTAGCGGTTTTTCACGAAGCCCTGACGATACGGCTTGTCAAGGATGCGCGCGATTTCCAGCGCGATATCGGTCGAAGTTTCCGGAATCGGAATCACCACATCAATATCCAGATCTTCCCACTCGCGGGCAATTTTGTTACCCAGCTTGGTGCCCATGCGCACGCGCGCGCTGTACACCGAGATTTTGTCGAGGAAGGAGTCCGGACGGGCAAAATAGACGTACTCGAACAGGCATGGATTGGTTTTCGGGTTCTCGGCGCACTGACGCGTCGAGAGCTGGCCCTGCTCGGTGATGTACACCGCTTCGCCTGGTGCTACGTCACGAATGAACTCGAAGCCCAGCGTATCCAGCGCCACGCTTTCTGACGCCACCATGTATTCGGTGCGGCCGTCGGCGATAACGCGCTTGCCCAGCACCAGCGGACGAATACCGTTGGGATCGCGGAAGGCGACCATGCCGTGTCCGATAATCATTGAAACCACTGCGTAAGCGCCGCGCACCTGCTGATGCACCGCCGCCACCGCAGCAAAAATGTTGTCAGCTTCCAGCGGATAGTGCTGAAAACGGTCCAGCTCCTGCGCAAAGATATTCAGCAGGATTTCGGAATCTGAGGTGGTATTGACGTGACGGCGACCCGTTTCGAACAGCTGTTTACGCAGTTCATGAGCGTTGGTCAGGTTGCCGTTATGCGCCAACGTGATGCCGTAAGGGGAGTTCACGTAGAAAGGCTGCGCTTCAGAGGCGCTGGAGCTGCCTGCGGTTGGGTAGCGCACATGGCCAATGCCGATGTTGCCCTGCAGACGCTGCATGTGGCGGGCTTCGAACACATCGCTGACCAGGCCGTTAGCCTTACGCAAACGGAAGCAGTTAATAGCATCGATGGTACAAATGCCGGCGGCATCCTGCCCGCGGTGCTGAAGCACCGTTAACGCGTCATAGATTGACTGGTTTACTGGCATAAAACCGGTGATACCAACAATACCGCACATATTGTCTTTTCCTCATTAGCCGCACGCCCGATGGTGTCACCGGGGTAAAAAACTCGACGTACTTTTCAGGTAATCGAAAAACCACCTGATGATGTAACTGAATTCGGGGATAAGTTGCGACTGTTGCCAGTCCGGACTTTTCGAAAAGCCGGTGAATGTATCGAGGAAGAACAGCATAGCAGACACGATCAGCACGCCACGCAACGCCCCGAAACAGACACCCAACACCCTGTCGGTTCCCGACAAGCCAGTTTTTTCAACCAGCGAGCCGATGACATAGTTGACGATGGCACCCACAATCAGGGTAGCAACGAATAACACCGCGATGGCGATGCCGTTGCGTACCAGTTCGTCGCTAAAACCGGTAAACCAGACTGCAAGGTAGGCGTAATAATGACTGGCGACAAAAAACGCGCATCCCCAGGTAACGAGAGATAAGGCTTCCCGGACAAACCCACGAATCAGGCTGACCAGAGCCGAAAAACCAACTACCGCAATAATGACGTAATCAATCCAGATCATGAACTCTTCCAGCCCAGTGCTATCGCACCCCTGCATCCAGTTCGGGGCGCATTCTAACAGAAAAAGAAAACGTTTGCGTAGGGTTTTCCGGTTCTGTTTCCGCAAAAAGGGCGATGAAAAAAACTTTCCTCGCCCTGTGTATTATCAGGGATTTAATCCCCTGATATTCAATGATTTTATCGCCGCGCTTCGCTACGAAAATTTTGTAAAGCCGCGCCTTTTACTGTTATCGGCGCGGCTTATCAGCACTTTATCTGGCGCTATACGGTTTCACCACACCACCGAGGCCGGAGATGCTTTGCAGCTCACTCAGCGAGCCTTGCAGCTTGGCTTTGTTCGCGTCCGGACCGACGTAAATACGGGTGATTTGTCCCTGCACCGGCGTCGACGGCACGGTGAAGGCGCGATAACCGGAAAGCCGCAGCTGCGCCACAATCTCGCTTACTTTCGCCGCATTCTTCAGCGCACCGAGCTGCACCACAAACGCCTGACCGGCTGGCGCTGCAGGTTCACTCTGCTTCGGCGTTTCCACCGGTTTTGGCTGTTCAACCGGCTTCGGTTGCTCAACCGGTTTTGGCTTCGGCTGTTCAACCGGCTTCGGTTTCGGCTGCTCGACCGATTTTGGCTTCGGCTGTTCAACCAGTTTCGGCTGCACTTGCTGATGCACCGGCGGCGGCGTTACCACGCTTGGCTCGCTATTCTGCGTGGGCTGCTCGCTGCCGTTAGTGGCGGTCTTACCGCCGTTCTGATTTTGTGCCGCGCCCGCCCCTTCCGGCGGCTGCGCCGGTAAGGGTTGCGTCACTGGCGGCACCATTTCGCTATCCTGCTGATCGTCCGGTTTTGGCACCAGCGGAATGGCGGCGAACTCTTCTTTATAGTGCTTCTTCTTACCGTCCAGCAGGCCGGGCAATACGATGACACCAATCGCCACCAGAATGACCGTACCGACTAAGCGATTTTGGAACTTACTTGCCACTGCCGTTCTCCGCTGCCATCGATTCCATAACCTGCGCTACGGTGTGGAAAGAGCCACACACCAGAATCACATCTTCGGGACGCGCCTGCTGACGCGCCGCTTGCCAGGCTGCATCAACGTTGCTGTAAGCCACGCCGCCATCCAGATGAGCGAGAAGCTCATCGGCGGAGGCACCGCGCGGGCCGTCGAGCGGCGCGCAGTACCAGCGGTCAACCTGAGGCGCCAGCGCCGCCAACGTCCCCGCGATATCTTTGTCGTGCAGCATCCCGACCACCGCATGCACTTCACCGCTATGTGGCTCTTCTTCCAGGCGTGAAGCCAGATAATAAGCGGCATGCGGATTGTGCGCCACATCGAGGATCACGCGCGGCGCTTCGCTGACGGTCTGAAAACGCCCCGGCAGAATCGTAAGCGGCAGATGCTGACGAATAATCGCTTCGCTCACCGTTAAACCCGACGCACGCAGCGCAGTCAGCGCGGTGGCGGCATTGGCTAACGGCACCTGCGGCAGCGGTAAATCACGCAGCTCGCCATGCGCATCCTGCAACATCCAGCTGGTGCCGGTTTGCTGCCACTGCCATTCGCGATTGCGCTGCAACAATATTGCGCCCTTCTCCGCCGCAACATCCGCGATGGTGCCCGGCATATCGGCTTCACCGACGATGGCCGGTTTACCTGCACGGAACACGCCGGCTTTTTCCCGGCCGATACTTTCACGATCCGGACCCAGCCAATCGGTGTGATCCAGCGCGATGCTGGTGATCACTGCCACATCGGCATCGACAATATTGGTGGCATCAAGACGTCCGCCCAGGCCGACTTCAAGGATCACCACGTCGAGATTCGCCGCGCGGAACAGATTTAAGGCCGACAAGGTGCCGAACTCAAAGTAGGTCAGTGAAATGTCACCGCGCCCGGCTTCAATCGCGGCAAAACTGGCGCTGTGCTGCGCGTCATCCAGTTCAGCGCCCTGCACGCGTACACGTTCGGTGTAACGCACCAGATGGGGCGAGCTGTAAACGCCCACGCGATAGCCCGCGGCCATCAACAGCGTTTCCAGCGTGCGGCAGGTGGTGCCTTTGCCGTTAGTACCGGCGACGGTGAAGACAAAAGGAGCGGGTTTGAGCAGGTCGAGGCGTGCGGCGACGCGTTGAATACGATCCAGACCCAGTTCAATGGCCTGCGAGTGCAGATGCTCAAGATAATGAAGCCACGTGGCCAAAGGCGACGTGGCTTGAGGAAGAGAATTATCCATGTGTCCCGTTTACTGATTTACGGTGCATTGATAAAAAGGCGCATTGCTGCGCCTTTCCGTTGCCTGTCAGGCTTCGTTGCTCTCCGGCTCAGCCACATTAGGCTGATCACCATCCAGCTGCGGCGCTGGCAGGTTCATCATTTTCGCCAGCAGGCTTGCCAGCTTAAAGCGCATTTCCGGACGACGGATGATCATGTCGATCGCGCCTTTCTCAATCAGGAACTCGCTGCGCTGGAAGCCCGGCGGCAGTTTTTCACGCACGGTTTGCTCGATAACGCGTGGACCGGCAAAGCCGATCAGCGCTTTCGGTTCCGCCACGTTGAGATCGCCCAACATCGCGAAGCTGGCTGAAACGCCGCCCATGGTTGGATCGGTCAGCACGGAGATGTACGGCAAGCCGCGCTCCTGCATTTTCGCCAGTGCCGCACTGGTTTTCGCCATCTGCATCAGCGACTGTAGCGCTTCCTGCATACGTGCACCGCCTGACGCGGAGAAGCAGATCAGTGGGCAGTTGTCTTCCAACGCCTGCTCAACACCACGCACAAAGCGCGCGCCAACCACTGAACCCATTGAGCCGCCCATAAAGGAGAACTCAAAGGCCACAGCAACAATCGGCATGCCGTGCAGCGTGCCTTTCATCGCCACCAGCGCGTCTTTCTCGCCGGTATCTTTCTGTGCGGCGACCAAACGGTCTTTATACTTCTTCGAGTCGCGGAACTTCAGCAGATCCTTCGGTTCCAGCTCGCTACCTAGCTCAACCAGCGAACCTTCATCCAGCATGCTATGCAGACGCTCACGGGCGTGCATGCGCATGTGATGGTCGCACTTCGGGCAGACCTCGAGGTTACGCTCCAGCTCGGCGCGGTACAGCACCTGTCCACAGCTATCGCACTTGGTCCACACCCCTTCCGGGATGCTGGCTTTGCGCGTTGGCGTGGCAGTGCTTTTATTCAGTATGCGTTCAATCCAGCTCATTGATGACCTTTCTATTTAATGCTGACCTGGTCCAGTCTTCTCATTGCTGCTGAAATCACCTTCAGCAGGCCGTAAATGTCGCTCATTAAACCACAACCCGTTCACGCTGTGGATAAAAATCTGGTTACGAGCTTACTGTGACTTCTGCTGACGGCGGTGACGCCACACTTCAATTACGCCTGGCAGTATGGAAACCACGATGATGCCGACGATCAGCAGCTTCAGGTTCTCCTGCACAATCGGCAGGTCGCCAAACAGGTAACCGGCGTAAGAGAACAGCAGCACCCACAGCAGTGCGCCCGTAACATTGTAGAGCGCGAAGTGGCGATAAGACATGTGTCCCATCCCTGCCACAAAGGGGGCAAAGGTTCGCACGATTGGTACAAAGCGCGCAAGTATAATGGTTTTGCCACCGTGGCGATCGTAGAACGCGTGGGTTTTATCCAGGTAACTGCGACGGAAAATTTTCGAATTCGGGTTACTGAACAGCTTCTCACCGAACAGACGACCAATGGTGTAGTTCACCGCATCACCGAGGATGGCGGCGATCACCAACAGCGTCACCATCAGATGCACGTTGAGATCGTTACCCGGCAGCGCCGCCAGCGCACCGGCAACAAACAGCAGGGAATCGCCTGGCAGGAACGGCGTGACCACCAAACCGGTTTCACAGAACAGAATCAGGAACAGAATGGCGTAAATCCAGATGCCGTACTGCGCCACCAGTTCGGCCAAATGCACATCAATATGCAGAATAAAATCGACTAAAAAGTGGATGAAATCCATATAACCACAACTCCCCTAACACCCAACAATTAACGGTTAATCCGCGAGGAACAACGGTCCCAACGCAGGCTGAGGTAATGCAAAGTGGGATGGATAATCCACCGCCACCAGATAAAGCCCCTCGGCTTTGGCGGTCGCCGCCGCCAGCTTACGATCTTTGGCCGCCAGCAGCGTCGCCATCCACTCTTCCGGCTGATTACCGGTGCCGATTTCCATCAGGCTGCCAACAATGTTACGCACCATGTGATGCACAAAAGCATTGGCTTTGATATCCACCACCACATACGGTCCATGACGCGTGACATTGAGATGCATCACGTTGCGCCACGGCGTGCGTGACTGACACTGCACCGCGCGGAACGAGGTGAAGTCATTCTCGCCAATCAGCGCCTGCCCGGCGCGCTGCATCTTCTCCGCATCCAGCGGATGGTAATAATGGGTAATACCATTGCCCAGAATCGCCGGGCGCAGCCGATGGTTGTAAATCACGTAACGATAGCGGCGTGCCGTCGCGCTAAAACGCGCATGGAACTCCTCCGGCACCGCTTTCACCCAACGCACCGCGATGTCATCAGGCAGATTGGCATTCACACCCAACGTCCAGGCTGCGTCAGCACGCGGCGAAGTGGTTTCGAAATGCACCACTTGTCCGGTGCCGTGCACGCCAGCATCGGTACGGCCCGCGCAGAACACTACTACCGGATGATCGGCCACTTTCGACAGCGCCTTTTCCAGCTTTTCCTGCACGCTGCGCACTTCATTTTGCCGCTGCCAGCCGTAATAACGGCTGCCATCGTATTCAATACCCAACGCCAGCTTAAGCGTCTTACCTTCAGGCAACATTAATAGAAATACTCCTGCACCAGTTTCTCAGCCGTTTTCACCGCCATCAGTGCACCGCCGAAACGGATGTTGTCTGCCACCGACCAGAACTGCAGCAGCTCTGGGATGCCGTAATCATTGCGTACGCAGCCAATGCTTAGCACGTCGCTGCCAGATGCATCGCCCACCTGCGTTGGGTAATCGCTCTCTTCGCTCAGGTTGATATCTCCGGAGCGGCCCAGTTCATCGCGCGCTTCTTCAGCGGAAAGCGGGCGCAGATTCTCCACGTGCACGATCTGCGCATTGCCGTAGAACACCGGTGCCTGCACGCTGCTTACTGCAATTGGCAAACCTTCGTCCTGCAGCACTTTACGCACCTGCTCAACCACGCGACGCTCACTCTCCACGCTGCCATTGCTGTCAGCCAGCAGCGGCAGAATGTTGAACGCCAGCTGGCGGCCAAAGTAATGCTGCTCCGCAGGTACGCCGTTCAGCAAACGCGCACTTTCACCAGCCAGGCCATCAACCGCCGCTTTGCCGTGACTGGAAGCCGCAATCAGGTTGGTGACCTGCAAACGGCTCAGACCGGCGAGATCCACCAGCGGTTTGATTGCACACAGCAGCTGGCTCACCAGGCTGTCGGCAACGGTAATGATGTTGCGATTGCGGTAATCCGCCAGCACTTGTGGATTCACATCTGGCACCACCAGCGGCACGTCCGGTTCGAGCGCGAACAAGTCGCTGCTATCGATGACCAGACACCCCTGGCTAGCGGCTTCTTCGGCATAGCGCGCCGAGGCTTCACGACCCGCAGTGAAGAACGCCAGCTGCACCTGCGTCCAGTCAAATTCGGCCGCGTCCTGAACCAGCACGGTACGTCCCTCAAAACGTTTGTTCTCACCGGCACCGTTTTCACTCGCCAGCAGATACAACTCACCAACCGGGAACTGGCGTTCAGCCAGCAGTTCCAGTACAGCGTTCCCTACTGCGCCTGTTGCGCCCAAAAGCGCGATATTCCAGCCGTCAGACATGTTGGTTACTCCAGAGATTGACACAAAAACAGAAGGCGGTGAAAACACCGCCCGAGATTTAGGAATTATCCCCCGCAATATTGCAGGTGATTGAAATTTCTTTACAAACTGGCGCGGAAGCCAAGTTGATTGAGCATCAACGCCGTCTCCGCATCATCGCAATGCACCTGCAGCGATGACCATTCACGACGCTCTTCATATTGCTTGCGCAGGCGATCAAACTCGCCTGGCTTTGCCGCCACTTTACGCAGTGGCGCATCGTCGCGGCGCACATCATACACCAGATGCACCAAGCGTTTTAGCGTTGGCTGATCGAGCTTGCCGCGCAGGGTGACAGAACCAAATTCCGGTGCGGGCAGCAGGCTTTCCAGCGCCACCTGTTGCGGCTGGCCAATAAAGTCGCACCAGGCTTCAAACACCTGTGTGGTGCCGCGCGCTTTACCTTCCAGCGTGTAGCCGGCGATGTGTGCGGTGGCGATATCGACTTTATCCAGCAGCTCGAGCGACAGATCCGGCTCCGGCTCCCACACATCCAGCACCACGCTGAGATCGTGGCGCATCTTCAGCACTTCCAGCAGCGCTGCGTTATCCACCACCGGACCGCGGCAGGCGTTGATCAGAATGGTGTTGGGTTTAAGCGCCATCAGCAGCGCCGCATCGGCCAGATGCCAGCTTTTATACGGGCCATCTTTAAACAGCGGCGTGTGGAAGGTTAGGATGTCGGCCTGCGCTACCAGAGCATCCAGCGAATGGAAGGTTTCCCGATCGCCACGATCGGCGCGCGGCGGATCGCACAGCAGCGTTTTCACGCCCCAGGCCTGCAGACGCTTCTGCAGGCGGCCGCCGACATTGCCCACGCCAACTATGCCTACCGTACGATCGCGCAATTCAAAACCATCGCGCTCCGCCAGCAGCAGCAGCGACGAGAACACATACTCCACCACCGCAATGGCGTTACAGCCAGGCGCCGCAGAGAAGCTGATGCCGGCCGCCGCCAGCGATGCATCATCAATATGATCGGTGCCGGCGGTCGCAGTGCCGACAAACTTGACCGGCGTACCGGCCAGTAGCGCCGCATTCACTTTGGTGACGGAACGCACCATCAATCCGCTGGCATCCTGCAGCTCAGCTTCCGGCAACGGACGTCCCGGCACCGCCACAACATCGCCAGTGCGGCTGAACAGTTCACGGGCATAAGGCATATTTTCATCGACGAGAATTTTCACTGCGGCGGTCCTGTCTGCAAAAATTTGAGGCGCGTATTTTGCCATAAAGCCGGGGATTAACCTAACCGGCTGCGATAGCGATCCGGCGTGGTACCGGCCTGCTGCTGGAACATCACAATCAGCGCCGAGGCCGAGCTGTAACCCAACTCATGCGCGATGCCCTGCACGCTGCAGCCCTGCTCCAGCAGCGCGATAGCACGCAGAAAGCGTAAACGTTGTCGCCACTCGCTGAACGACATATTCAACTGCTGCTGACAGCGTCGCGCTAGCGTACGCTCGGTGGTGAACACGCGCTTCGCCCATTGTGCCAGCGTGGTGTTATCGCCGGGATGCGCTTCGAGCGCGCGCAGAATCGGCGCGAGGAATTTGTCATCCGACATCGGCAAATAGCTGTTGTGCACCGGCGCCAGACGCAGGCGATCAATCAACACTTCACACATGCGCCAGTCGGCTTGCGTTTGCGGCTGCTCCAGTTCACGGCGGGCAAAATCATTCATGATGGCGTGCCCAATGGCATCGACATGCAATAAACAGGCTTTATCCGGCAGGCCCGCGCAGAGATCGGCGGCGAGATTAAAGGTACGAAAACGCGCCTCGTTGTGGTTGTAGCTGCTGTGACGATGGCGGGCCGGGATCCAGATCGGAATATCGGCGGGCGTCAGCAGACGTTCACCCTCCACTTCCATCTCCAGTACGTGGCTGGTGACAAAAATCACCTGGCCCCAATCATGCGCATGCGTGAGGTACTCGGTTTTGGCGTTGACCTCATCGTAACGCATGAAGAAGCGCAGCAAGGGCGCATCAATCGGCGGCTGGTATTCGACTTGTAGATTCATTCTGTCCGGTCACTAACAAATATTGTCCGATTTTAATTATCTGCTTTAAACCGGTCAAACGTAAACTATTCGCGATTATCTGAGGAGCTGTATCATGAATTTACTGTTTCCGCTGATCGCGGTGCTGATTTGGTCGATCAACACTATCGTCAGCAAACTCTCGGCGGGAAGTATCGATCCTGCGGCGATCTCCTTTTATCGCTGGCTGCTGGCGCTGGTGGTGCTGGCACCGTTTTGCCTGCCGGGCGTGTGGCGCCATCGTCACACCATTAAAGCCAATGGCTGGCGATTGCTGATCCTCGGCCTGCTCGGCATGGTGCTGTATCAAAGCCTCGCTTATTACGCAGCGCACAGCGTTTCTGCGGTGATGATGGGGATTCTTGGCGCGACCATTCCGCTATTGACCATTTTGCTCAGCCTGGTGGTGCTGCGCCTTGCGCCGACGCGCGGCATTTTGATTGGCGGCTTGCTGTCTTTCGCCGGTTTGGTGTGGCTGGTGAGCGAAGGTAATCCGGCACAGTTGCTGAATCAACGGCTCGGCAATGGTGAATTGATGATGCTGGCAGCGTCCACTTCCTACGCCTTGTACGGCGTGCTGACCAAACGCTGGGCGATTCCGCTGCCAACCTGGCAAAGCCTGTATGTGCAGATTTTCTTTGGCGTGCTGCTGTTGCTGCCTGGCTTCCTACGCGCGCCGGATGTCACGCTCAACATGCACAATCTGCCGCTGGTGCTGTATGCGGGGCTGTTTGCGTCGATCATCGCACCATTCCTTTGGATCCTTGGCGTGCAGCGTCTGGGTGCCAGCACCACCAGCATTTTTATGAATTTCGTACCGGCGTTTACGGCCATTATTGCCGTGATGTTCCTGCATGAGCAGCTGCACGCCTATCACTGGATTGGCGGTGGCATGACGTTAGTCGGCGTTATTCTGGCGCAACGTCTGAAAACCCCGCTGCGTAAGCCACGTAGCGCAACCCTTGCCGATCCCGCCGCCTGATTTTATTATCCGGAAAGGCCGCAGCCCCCGTGGATTTCCTGGGGGCTTTTGCTATCATGTGGCCTCTTTTTTCCGGCGCACCCGGATCTGACCCGTTTTCAAGGATTCCGCCATGCAACCTCTCAGCGGTCCCGGTGTGCCCGCGGGCGATCGTTCCCCTTTATCTCAGGCCACTGGCCCGACGCGTCCTGGCGGTCCAGCCGGTGAGCAGCCGCTTTCTCCTGCCCAGCGCACCACGCTGGAACGCCTGATTGTGCGCATCATGTCTTTGAGTACGCTGAAAGCGCCGGAACTCTGGGCTGGCGTGCGGCACGAAGTTGGGGTGAAGAGTGAAGCGGAGCTGCAATCGCGCCACTTCCCGGCGGCGGAACAGCATCTCAATGGGCGCTTAACCCAGGTGCAAAACAGCCTCGCTACGCGCCAGCTGCTGCAACAGCTGCTGGAGAAATTGCCGCAGGGCAATAATCGCCAGGCGGTGAGCGAATTTATTCGTCAGCAGTTTAATCAAACGGTGTTGAGCGCGTTGTCGCAGGATCAGCTGCGTCAGGTGCTGACCATGTTGCAAAACGGCCAGATGGCGATCCCGCAGCCGCAGCAAACGCGCGTGTCCGATCGCAGCTTGCTGCCAGCAGAGCAGCAATCGCTGAATCAGCAGGTTACGCGTCTTGCGGCAAAAACCGGTGAATCGCCGGTGAAACTGCTGACCGATACGCTGAAGCTGGTGCAGCTGAAAAGTGGCGATCCAATTCCATCACGCCACTTCCCGCTGCTGACGCAGTATTTGCAGGTGCGCCAGACGCTGGCTCAGCACAGTGCGCCGACTTTGCAGATGCTGGAAACCTCGCTGCGCCAGCCGTTAACACACGATGAGCAGCGATTGCTGGAAGATTACAGCCAGCAACGTTTCCAGGCGCTGCCGACCACCGTGCTGACGCCAGCGCAGACGCAGGATCTGCTGAATCTGCTGTTTAGCCGCCGCGCAGAGAAACTGCATGAGCAGCCGCTGGCCGATAGCCAAATTCGTCCGCAGCCAATCTGGTCGCCGTTTATTCAGATGCTGCCGCAGCCGCTGGCCCAGCGTCCGGCACTCACGCTGATTGCCGGTATCCTCCTGTTTATCTTCCTGCTGTGGCTGTTTATCTAGCAGCCGCAGTTGGCAGCGGACGTGGCGTGCGGCCATTCACCCGCTGCCGCGCCCCACGCCATTGGATGGCCATCGCGCTTCCAGAAATCCAGCCCGCCAATCAACTCCTTGACCTGAAAACCCAACGACGCCAGCTTGAGCGCAGCTTTGGTTGAACCGTTACAACCGATGCCGTCGCAATAGGTGATGTAAACTTTGCTGCGATCGAGATGCGCAGTGGATTCCGCATTCATGGTGCGATGCGGAAAAGAGAGAGCTCCGCAAATATGGCCTGCCTGATACACCTCGTCAGAACGCGCATCAATCACCACAATTGCCGTGATGCCCTGCGCCAGATCCTCCGCTAAATCCCACGCATCGGTGTAGTACGCCAGTTTATGTTGCAGATACGTCACGCTCTCACTGGCGCTGGCTGGGGCAAATTTCAAAACCGCTGACATCGCATTCTCCTGTTGTGATTTCCAGCCAGTTTACGGCAAAGTGGTCTGCATATTGATACCACTTCCAGCATAGTGATAAGACCATTGTGACCACTTCATTTCTCGCGCTGTTTAGCCATCAAACCCAAGGCGGTTTACGTGAGCGACTGTGCAATACCTTGCGTCAGGCCATCGCCAACGGGCATCTGCGCCATGAGCAGAAGTTGCCGTCCAGCCGCCAGTTAGCCAGCGATTTATCGCTGTCGCGCGTTACGGTGGAGGCGGCTTACGCACAGTTAGAGAGCGAAGGTTATCTGCAGCGTCACGCTGGGCGCGGAACGTTTGTGTCAATTCGCATGGCGTCGCCCACCCAGAAACCCCGTATCGAGCGCTCACCACACTTTTCCCGGCGCGGCCAGCAGGTTTTGGCAACCGGCGGCTGTCAGGATCCGCCCTTTCCTCACGCCTTTGCCGCCGGTTCGCCCGAGTTACGCGCTTTCCCGCACGCGCAGTGGCGTCGTATCAGCAATCAGGTTCAGCGCTCGCTGGGCAGCAAAGTGATGGGTTACGGCGATCCGCTTGGATTGCCGTCGCTGCGGCAAGCGGTGGCGGATTATCTGGCACTGTCCCGCGGCGTACGCTGCACGGCGGAACAAGTGGTGATCCTCACCAGCTCGCAGCAGGCGCTGCAGTTGCTGGCGCTGATGTTCCTCGATGCGGGTGACGAAGTGTGGCTGGAAGAGCCGGGTTATCCCGGCGCGCGCAATGCGTTTCTTGCCGCCGGGGCGCGCTGTCGCGCCATGCCGCTGGATGCTGAAGGTGCAGTGCCGCTGAGCGGCAGCGCGAAACTGGTCTATCTGACACCGGCGCATCATCATCCCACCGGCACAGCCATGAGCCTGGCGCGGCGCTTGCAGTGGCTGGCGTGGGCGCAACAGCAGGATGGCTGGCCGATCGAGGACGATTACGACAGCGAATTTCACTACGAGGATCGCCCCGCTCCGGCGCTGCAAGGATTAGCCGCAGATGGCCGGGTGATTTGCCTGGGTACCTTTTCCAAAACGCTGTTCCCGTCGTTGCGGCTGGCGTGGATAGTGGTGCCGCCACAACTGGTGGAGCCGTTGGGCCGCGCGCGCAGCGTGATGGATGGTCACAGCGCGTTGCTGCCGCAGGCGATATGCGCGGAGTTTCTGCAGCAAGGCCATTTCGCCAGCCATTTGCGCCTGATGCGCCAGCTTTATCGCAGCCGACGTGACTGCTTGCTGGCGCAAATTGAAACGCGCCTGCAACTGTGGCTCAAACCGCTGCCAGCGGCGGGCGGCTTACAGTTGACGGTACAGCTGTTGCAAGGAGATGAAGCGCGACTCACGCAACAAGCCAGCGAAGTCGGATTGCTGCTGCCGCGCCTGTCGCCGCTTTATGCCGGTGAAGTGCAGCAAGCGGGCTGGCTGCTGGGCTTTGCCGCGCTGACGCCCGGTGAGATTGTCAGCGCCTGCGATAAGCTGGTTACGCTGTTGTCGCACTCCGTGCAAACGTCCAGGTGACCAGAATACCCAGCGCCGCACAGCAGGCACCCGCGACATAGACCGATCCGTAACCCAGCGCCGTCGCCAGCAAGCCGGTCAACGGGCCGCTGGCACCGTAGGCGATATCCTGAAATGCCGAGAAACCGCCAAGCGCGGTGCCGCGAATCTGTGGCGATACGCGCTTAATCACTTCAACGCCCAGCGCCGGGAAGATCAGCGAGCAGCCACAGCCGGTCAGGGCCGCGCCAATCAGCGCCATCCAGCCGGAACTGGCGAACGCCAGCAGCAGCAAGCCGGCAGTTTCCACCAGCAAAGAGACCATCGCCACTTTTACGCCACCGTGACGATCCGGCAAGCCGCCAAAGAACACGCGCACCAGCACAAACGCACAGCCAAAAGCGGTCAGCGCGAAACCGGCATTGCCCCAATTTTCCGCAGCAAAATAGAGTGACGTAAAGGTACCGATTACCGCAAAGCCGGTGCCCTGCAGCGCCAGCGCCAATCCCGGCTGAAAGATAATTTTCACTACGCTGAACAGCGATGGCCGATCGCCACCGGCGACCGGCACTTTATCAATCCAACTGTTGATCCCCAGCGCCAACAACGGCAGAACCAGCGCGACAGCGCCTAACGCAGCAAAACCGCCGTGCTGATTGATCAGCAAGCCGAGCGGTGCACCAGCCGCCAGCGATCCGTAAATCGCCATGCCGTTCCACGACATTACTAATCCGGAACGTTTGCTGCCCACCAATCCCATGCCCCAGGTCAGATTGCCGGTCAGCAGCAGGCTTTCGCCGAATCCTAACAGCAAGCGCCCCACCGCCAGCAAACCAAACTTCGTCCATGGAGAAACCGGTAACAACGCCGCCGCCAGATACGCCACGCCCACCAGCGCGATGGCCAGCATGCCGTGCTGGGTGGTGAGTTTTGCACCGTGCTGATCGGCACGACGTCCGGCAAAGCTGCGCGTTAACAGCGTGGCAAAGAACTGAATCCCCACTGCCACGCCAACCATCAGGTTACTCATGCCAAGTTCATGATGGACATACAGCGGGATCACCGGCAGCGCGAGGCCAGCGGTCAGATAAGTGAGGAACACCGCAAATGAGGTGCAGGCCAGCGGCATAACGGATTGCGTCTGCGCGTCAGCAGTCGTGGTCATGAAGGGTCGAACTCCTTGTACTAACCAGACACGCGCTTGCTGCCAAAACAGAAACGGCATATTTGGTTCACGTTAGTGTGAAGTGATAATTTTATTTCGGATGGAGTGAGAGTGTAGGTAAGCAGAAGGTGGATTGTCAAAACAACAAAGGCCGGATAACCGGCCCTTGTGATAGTGCTTGCATAATTTGGTCGCCATAAATGGCGACCCTACGGGATTATGCTGGCAACTTACGCATTGTTAAGGTGGCGTTGGTGCCGCCGAAACCGAAGCTGTTCGACATCACGGTGGTCAGCGCTTTTTCAGTTGGCTTGGTCACGATGTTCAGACCTTTACCCGCTTCATCCAGCTCTTCCACATTGATGCTTGGTGCGATGAAACCGTGCTCCAGCATCAGCAAGGTGTAGATCGCTTCCTGCACGCCCGCCGCACCCAGTGAGTGACCGGTCATGGCTTTGGTAGCAGACAGTGATGGGCAGTTGTCGCCGAACACTTCACGAATCGCACCCAGCTCTTTTACATCACCAACCGGCGTAGAAGTGCCGTGGGTGTTGAGGTAATCGATTGGGGTATCGAGACCTTGCATCGCCATCTTCATGCAGCGCACTGCGCCTTCGCCTGAAGGAGCCACCATATCTGCGCCATCTGAGGTTGCGCCGTAGCCAACGATCTCAGCGTAGATGTGTGCACCACGTGCCAGAGCGTGTTCCAGCTCTTCAACCACCACCATACCGCCGCCGCCGGCGATGACGAAACCGTCACGGTTGGCATCGTAAGTACGTGAGGCTTTTTCTGGGGTTTCGTTGTATTTGGTCGACAGTGCGCCCATCGCATCGAACTCACAGGCCATTTCCCAGCTCAGCTCTTCGCCGCCGCCAGCAAATACGATGTCCTGTTTACCCAGCTGAATCTGCTCAACCGCGTTACCTATGCAGTGTGCAGACGTGGCACAGGCTGAGCTGATGGAGTAGTTCACGCCGTGAATTTTGAACGGGGTTGCCAGGCAAGCAGACACACCTGAACCCATCGCTTTGGTCACCACATAAGGACCAACCGCTTTCAGGCCGCGTGGGCTACGCATCGCGTCAGCACCAAATACCTGATAACGCGGAGAACCGCCGCCAGAACCGGCAATCAGACCGACACGTGGATTCTGCTGATACTGCTCTTCAGTCAGGCCAGAATCTTTGATCGCTTCGGCCATGGAAAGGTAAGCATAAATAGAGGCATCACTCATAAAACGCACGATTTTGCGATCGATGAGCCCGTTGGTATCCAGTTTGACGTTGCCCCATACGTGGCTGCGCATACCGGCATCTCTCATCTCTTCAGAGAAAGTAATACCGGAACGGCCTTCACGCAGAGAAGCCAGCACTTCTTGCTGGTTATTACCAATGCTGGAAACAATACCCAGGCCAGTAATCACTGCACGTTTCATTCAATAATCCTCGTTCCACATATTTGGATGACGTGCACTCTAGCGTACAGTTGTAAGCCGAACAAGTCCGATCAGCCATTTCCTTTTGTAAATTTGCGTCATGTGACGTCTATCGCTAAACTCGCGCCACTGCCTGAAATATGAGCCTTTCCCCGTGAAATTAACCCCGGTTGAACACGCCCAAATAAACTGGAATGAACAGGGTACACCTGTGTCCCGAGCGTTCGGCGACGTCTATTTCTCCAACGATAATGGACTGGAGGAAACGCGCTATGTGTTCCTCGCTGGCAACCACATCCCACACCGTTTTGCCGCACATGCGCGCGATTTATTTATTGTCGCCGAGAGCGGTTTTGGGACTGGTCTGAACTTTCTCACCCTGTGGCAAGCCTTCGATCGCTTCCGTAATGAGCAACCCAACGCCACTTTGCAGCGTCTGCACTTTATTAGCTGCGAGAAATTCCCGCTGACGCACGCTGATCTCGCTGCCGCGCATGCCCATTGGCCGGAGCTGCAGCCGTGGGCCGAACAGCTGCAACAGCAGTGGCCGCAGGCGTTGCCGGGTTGTCAGCGCCTGCTGTTTAATGGCGGCGAAGTCACGCTGGATCTCTGGCTTGGTGATATTAACGCGCTAATTCACACCTTTGATGACAGTCTTAATCGTCAGGTGGATGCGTGGTTCCTTGATGGCTTCGCGCCAGCGAAAAATCCGGAGATGTGGACGCCAGAGCTGTTCGCCGCGATGGCGCGCCTCGCCCGTCCAGGCGGCACGCTGGCAACCTTCACCGCGTCGGGGTTTGTGCGTCGCGGGTTGCAGGACGCCGGTTTCAGCATGCAGAAGCGCAAAGGCTTTGCTCACAAGCGTGAAATGCTGGTCGGCGTAATGGAACAGGCTGCTGAATTGCCGCACAGCCAGCCGTGGTATGCGCGCCCGCCGGCCAGCAGCCAGGATGTGGCGCTGATTGGCGGCGGCGTCGCCAGTGCCGTATTGGCGCTGGCGCTGTTGCGACGCGGTTGGCGCGTGACGCTCTATTGCGCGGATGATGCGCCTGCGCTGGGCGCCTCCGGCAATCGTCAGGGCGCGCTCTATCCGCTGCTGAACCAGCACGATCCCGCGCTGGCCACCTTCTTCCCGGCGGCTTTTGGTTTTGCCCGTCGCCTGTACGATCGGCTGCCAGTGGAGTTTGAGCATGACTGGAGCGGTGTGTTGCAGTTGGGCTGGGATAGCAAAAGCGCGGAGAAAATCAAGCAGATGCTCAACATGGCACTGCCGCATGAGATCGCCTACGGCGTTAATAAAGAAGAAGCGCAACAGCTGGCGGGCGTCGAACTCAGCCTTGGCGGAATTTTCTATCCGCAGGGCGGCTGGCTGTCGCCTTCTCAGCTAACCAGCAATTTGCTGGAATACGCGCAATCGCTGGGATTACGCCTTCACTGGCTGCATCGCGTCACGCAGTTAACGCGCGATGAAGATAACTGGACGCTGCACTTTAGCCAGCAGCCGCCAGTGCAACATCCCCAAGTGGTGCTGGCGAATGGTCACGCGCTGCTGGATCTCGAACAAAGCAAAATGCTGCCAGTATACGCGGTGGCGGGACAGGTGAGCCACGCGCCGACCAATCCGTCATTAGGCGCGCTGCGCACCGTGCTGTGTTACGACGGCTATCTCACGCCGGTCAGCCCGAACTTCGCCACCCATTGCATCGGCGCTAGCTATCATCGCGGCGAAACCGCGACGGATTTCCGCGCCGACGATCAGCAGGAGAATCGCCAGCGGCTGATCAACTGTTTGCCGGAAAGCCAATGGCCGCAGCAGGTTGATGTGTCAGATAACCAGGCGCGCAACGGCGTGCGCTGTGCCACGCGCGATCATCTGCCGATGAGCGGCAGCGCGCCGGATTATGACGCCACCCTGGCGCAGTATGCCGACTTGCCGGAGCAGCGTGCGCGCGCGACAAACGTGGACGATGCGCCGGTGCATAACGATTTGTTTGTGTTGGGCGCATTAGGTTCGCGTGGCTTATGCAGCGCACCGCTGGCGGCCGAAGTGCTGGCGGCGCAGATGAGCGGCGAGCCGCAACCGCTGGATGCAGCCACGCTGGCGGCGATGAATCCAAATCGCTACTGGGTACGAAAACTGCTGAAGGGTAAAAAAGCGGGTCGATAATCTGCGGGGCGAGCGATCGCCCCGAGACGTTAAGCGGTTTGACGTGCCTGCAGGAACAAATTGTCCCACATGCCGGTGACCAGCGCCTGATCGCGTGGCGACAGTTCACCGGCAGCAATGGCTTTTTGCAGGCTGTTAGTAACGTGAGTTTGCAGCGCTTCCGGCGTGTGTTCACCGCTCAGCTCAATCTCCGCCACTGCCAGGGTCAGATGACCACGCAGATAGCCGCCCGCAAACAACTCGTCATCGCTGGCGTGATCGACCATATCGTCAATCAGGGCCAGAATTCGGGTTTCAAATTCTACGATCATCTCTTCCTCTCTTCTTATAACCTTCGCGGATTACAGATCTTCCGGCCAGGGGAATTGTGCCGCCGTCAGTGCCGGCGTGCCGTAATAATTCGTCAGTGCATCAATGAAACGGGCCGGTCGCAGCGGAATGCCCTGCTCCAGATACGTCATCACCTGCGCATGAACCTTGCGCTGAAACGCAATGCGATCTGGCTCACAATCGCCTTCGAGATTGTCACAACTGACGTTGAAGGGAAAGCCCGCCGCCACGCAGAACAACCACTCCAGCGCCTGCGGTTTCACCTCAACTGCTTCGAACTGGCTCTGCGTTTGCGCATCGCGTCCGTCCGGGCAATACCAATAACCAAAATCCACCAGCTTGCGGCGCGCTTCACCGGCAATGCACCAGTGGGAAATTTCATGCAGTCCGCTGGCGTAGTAGCCGTGTGCGAACACCACGCGATTCCACGGGGAGGTTTCATCCGCTGGAAGATAAATAGGTTCGTCGTCGCCTTTAATTAGACGGGTCTGAAAATCGTCAACGAAGCAGCCATCAAAGATGGCAATCAGCTGATCGTAATGGTGTGTTGTACTCATAATTTTTAATCTTTAAAAAAACCGGCGCCATTGTCGCATTGGCAGCCGGTCTTGACGAGTGTTGGATTAAAGCGTGGACAGCCAGGCCATCAATTCTGCGCCATGACTGTCCCATAACAATTTGGCGCTCATTACCGCAGAAACGAGCACCACCATGGGGCGAATCAGTTTCTGACCGCGGCTCAACACCAGCCTGGCGCCGAGACGCGCGCCGATAACGGCGCCGAGCAGCATAATCGCGCCGGTGCCCCACACCACTTTGCCGCCGAACATAAAGAACAGCAGACTGCCAAAATTCGAGGTGAAATTTAGGATTTTGGCGTGGGCAGTGGCTTTCGCCAGATTGAAGCCGCACAGCGTAACGAAGGCCAGCGCATAGAATGAGCCGGCACCGGGACCAAAGAAGCCGTCGTAGAAGCCGACGCAGCCGCCGCCCACCAGCGCATAGGGCAAACCGTGCAGACGACGTTCGCGATCGGCTTCACCCAAACGCGGCATCAGCAGGAACCACAAACCGATGCAGATCAACAACAGCGGCAAGATTTGGCGCAGCACGTCGGCTTGCAGATGTTGGATCAGGATAGTGCCGGCCACGGCGCCGAGAAAGGTCATGGCGATATTCAGCCACTGCTCGTTCAGCTTTACCGCGCCGCGACGAATGAAGTAGAGGCTGGCAGAGAACGAACCACCGACCGATTGCAACTTATTGGTGGCTAACGCCTGCGCTGGAGAGAGTCCGGCCGCCAGCAATGACGGCACGGTAAGCAATCCACCACCGCCCGCGATCGAGTCGATAAACGCCGCCAGCACCGCCACGAAAAACAGCACGCCGAGCACCAGCGGGCTGACAACAAACCAATCCATTGAGATACCTACAGAAGATGTTTATCTAACAGCGCCTGACAGGACGGCGGTAGTGGCGGCGGCGTTTTCTTCACCGGCGGCGTGCTGCCTGGTTTTTTCGGCAGGAACCAGCTATCCAGCTCTGCGCCACAGCCATCGCCTGCCGGTTGAGGCGCCTGATCTTCACACTCCAGACTGCCCGCCGGGCAGCGCAAACGCACATGCATGTGCGCGCGATGGGCAAACCACGGACGTACCTTATTTAGCCACGCGCGATCGCTACCGGCATCGGCACAAAGCTGCCGTTTAATCGCTGGATTGACGAAGATACGCGTTACTTCGTCGTCTTTCGCTGCCAGTTTAATCAGGCTATCAATTTGTGGTTGCCAGTGACGTGCGATCACCTGCTTATCATCGGCAGAAACCAGATCGAGCGGCTGCGGCTTGAGCAATTGCTGCGCCGTCCAGCGGGTTTTCGGCAGCTGCAGCCAGATATCAACATCCAGACCCGTTTGATGGCTGGCGTGGCCGCTGCTAAAACGGCCGCCCGCCGCCATGCCCATATCGCCAATCAGCACTTGCCCCAGCTGAAGCTGATGAACCTGGGTGCTGAGACGCTGAATAAAGGCGATCAGATCGGGATGGCCGAAGTAGCGGCGCTGATCCTGACGCATCACCTGATAATTGGCTGAGTTAAGCGGCAGCTGCTGCGCACCGACAATACAGCCATTGGCGAAGCCGCCAATCGACTGCGGGCTGCCGGCAATCGGCTGATGAATTTGCTGCCACGGCGTGGCGGCAACGGCGGCCGCACTGCATAACAGCGCGGCACAGGTGATGAGCAGACGGCGCATCATCAGGCTTACCAGCGCGGTACGCTGCTGTTGACGTCACCGTTTTGCGCACGCTGGCGCAGCAGGTGATCCATCAACACAATCGCCATCATCGCTTCGGCAATGGGCACCGCGCGAATACCAACGCAGGGATCGTGACGACCTTTGGTGATCATCTCGACTTCTTCGCCGTCGCGGGTGATGGTGTTGCCCGGCACGGTAATACTGGAGGTCGGTTTCATCGCCAGATTGGCGCTGATAGTTTGGCCGCTACTGATGCCGCCTAAAATGCCGCCGGCGTGGTTGCTCTGGAAACCGTTGGCACGAATCTCATCGCGATGCTGGCTGCCGCGCTGGTTGATCACCGCGAAACCGTCGCCAATTTCCACGCCTTTCACCGCGTTGATGCTCATCAGCGCATGCGCCAAATCCGCATCCAGACGATCAAATACCGGCTCGCCCAATCCCGGCGGCACGTTCTCTGCCAGCACGGTGACTTTCGCACCGATGGAGTCGCCCTCTTTTTTTAGGCCACGCATCAGTTCATCCAGCGCTTCCAGCTTCGAGGCATCCGGGCAGAAGAACGGGTTCTCTTCCACGATGTTCCAGTCTTTCAGTTCACAAGCCACATCGCCAATCTGCGCCAGATAGCCGCGCACCACAATGCCGTGCTTCATCTGCAAATACTTCTTAGCAATCGCACCGGCCGCTACGCGCATGGCGGTTTCACGCGCCGAAGAGCGTCCGCCGCCACGATAGTCGCGCAGGCCGTATTTCTGCTCGTAGGTATAATCGGCATGGCCAGGACGGAACAGATCTTTGATTGCGCCGTAATCCTGTGAACGCTGGTCGGTGTTCTCAATCAGCAGACCGATTGAGGTTCCCGTCGTCACGCCCTCAAACACGCCGGACAAAATTTTCACCTGATCCGGCTCGCGGCGCTGTGTGGTGTAGCGCGACGTGCCAGGACGACGACGATCGAGATCGTGCTGAATGTCGGCTTCCGTCAGCGGAATGCCGGGCGGCACACCGTCAACGATGCAGCCCAGCGCAATACCATGCGACTCGCCAAAAGTGGTTACGCGAAAAACTTGTCCGATGCTGTTTCCGGCCATGCTGGTTCCTTGTTGCGATGTTGCGGGCGAGCGCTCGCCCTCTTATTTAGTCTTTGTAGAATGAGAAGTGATGCTGTGCCGCGACGATTTGCTCGCGCGTCAGCATAAACACGCCGTCACCGCCGTTATCAAACTCCAGCCAGGTAAACGGCACGTCTGGGTACTGATCGATCATGTGCACCATGCTGTTACCGACTTCGCAAATCAGCACGCCTTGTTCGGTGAGGTAATCTGGCGCACAAGCCAGAATACGGCGCACCAGTTTCAGGCCGTCGCTGCCCGCTGCCAGACCCAGTTCCGGCTCGTGGCGATATTCGTTCGGCAGATCGTCCATATCTTCCGCATCCACGTAAGGTGGATTGGTGACGATCAGATCGTATTTCACCGGCGGCAAATTACGGAACAGATCGGCGCGGATTGGGGTTACGTGGTTCAGCAGGCCGTGCTCTTCGATGTTCTGCTCGGCAACCGCCAGCGCATCGGTGGAGATATCCACCGCATCCACTTCCGCTTCCGGGAAGGCGTAAGCGCAGGCAATGGCGATGCAGCCGCTGCCGGTGCACATATCGAGAATGTGATGAGGTGACTCGCCGATCAAACCGGCAAAACGGTTCTCAATCAGTTCACCAATCGGTGAACGCGGCACTAATACGCGCTCATCAACGTAAAATTCGTGGCCGCAGAACCAGGCTTTGTTGGTGAGATACGCCACCGGAATGCGCTCGTTGACGCGGCGAATCACGCGCTCAACAATGCGATGACGCTCGCTGGCAGTCAGGCGCGCATTGCGCATATCTTCTGGAATATCCAGCGGCAGCCACAGCGTGGGCAGAACCAGTTGGACGGCTTCGTCCCAGGGATTATCCGTGCCGTGGCCGTACCAAATGCCTGCCGCCGAAAAACGGCTGACAGCCCAGCGCAGCATGTCCTGAATGGTGTGCAGTTCATTCACTGCCTCATCGACGAATATCTTGTCCACGTAGCCCTCCGCAGGCCATAAAATCAATCGGCCGATAGTGTGCCACGAAGCCGGGCAGAATTCAGCGCAGCGAGGTGAAAAAGCTGACATTTGTTAACAGTAACGGTTAAGGTATGCCACCGGCTGTTTACCAGCTTTTTCTTAACTTATCACCGAGCCATGAGTAAAAAAACGCCGCTAAGCCAGGACGATCAGCAAATGTTTCGCCAGTTAATGACCGGAACGCGCAAGCTGAAACAGGACACCATCGTGCACAAACCGGTGGTGAAAACGCGCCAACTGCCGTTGAAACGCCTGATATCAGAGCAAGCCGATAACAGTCATTATTTCTCTGACGAGTTTCAGCCGCTGCTGTCCAGCGAAGGTCCGGTACGCTATGTGCGCGCCGATGTGAGCCACTACGAGCAGAAGAAGCTGCGTCGTGGCGATTACACGCCGGAAATTTTTCTCGATCTGCATGGCTTAACGCAGATGCAGGCCAAGCAGGAGCTCGGCGCGCTAATCGCCGTCTGCCGTCGTGAGCATCTGTTCTGCGCCAGCGTCATGACCGGACACGGTAAACATATCCTCAAGCAGCAAACACCGCTGTGGCTGGCACAACATCCGCATGTGATGGCGTTTCATCAGGCACCGAAAATGTTCGGCGGAGACGCCGCGCTGCTGGTGCTGATAGAAGTGGAAGAGTGGCAGCCGCCTGAACTGCCGTGACGTGCCGCGCTACAAAAGGATAGGGCCGCGAATGCGGCCCACAGTAGTTGCAATTTCAGAGAATTAAATTGCTTTAGCCAATTTTGACGGGCTGACCTGCCACTCCAGCTTGCCTTCGCAGGCCTCTGCATCAAAGTTCACACAGGCTATCGCAGAGGTCGCGAACATCGGCGGCGCTTCCTGCGGGCAGAGTTCAGAAACCAGATAACCCACCAGCGGCAAGTGTGAAATCACCAGCGCCGATTTAACCCCTTTCTGCGCCAGCACCTGCAAATAGCTGGCTACCATAGCGGGATCGCCGCCTGGCGTCAGTTCCGGCAACACATCCTGCCCTTCCGGCAACTTCAGCGTTTCACGTACCGTTGCCAGCGTTTGCTCGGCGCGCAGATACGGACTCACTAATACCCGATCGATTGCTGGCGTTTTGCTGTTGAGCCAACTCGCCATCGCTCTCGATTCATCACAGCCACAGAGGGTGAGAGGTCGAACTGAATCACTCGCTGCTTCCAGAGCTGCGTCGCCATGACGCATGATAAAAACTTGCATAAAGCACCGCTGTTGTTTGTCGATATCGCCCGGTACCACAGCACCAGACGCTTCATTCTGCGAATGAACGGTGTGTTTTACCCCAATGGCTTCAGTATAGTCAACCGGTTGTTTATTAAATAAGCATATCTCAGAATGGTGCTGCGCTTACCGCTGCGCAGCCCTCTAACTAACCCGCTGAATCTGTGCGCCTATTCACGATTGTGCAGAAGTGTAAAAATTCGTTTGCTGTTCTGACATTGCGATCAGCGCTTCACTTGGCGCAAAACGCTCGCCGTGTTGCTGCATTAATGAGCTTAATGCTTTGACGATATCGCCAATGCCGCGCTGATCCATATAGCGGAACGGACCGCCAAGGAACGGCGGGAAGCCGATGCCAAACACCGCCGCAATATCGCCATCCCGCGCGTTGCGGATCACCGCTTCATCCAAACAGCGTGCCGCTTCGTTCAGCATCATCAATACGCAGCGCTCAGCAATCTGCGCTTCGCTCTGCTTCGCCTGCGGTTTGATGTTCAACAGCGTGTAGATTGACGCATCGGCTTTGCGCTTGCCCGGCCAGCGCGAACGTTGGTAGAGGTAGAACCCTTTGTGGTTCTTACGCCCTTTTCTGCCATCAGCCAGAATGGCGTTCGCGGCGTTGGGTGCGCTGAAGCGAGAACCGTAAGCCTGCTCGAGAATCGGGCTGATTTTGCTGCCGACATCAATGCCCACTTCATCCAGCAGCTGCAGCGGCCCAACCGGAAAACCGAATTTCACTAAAGCGCGATCGATATGCTCGATCGGCTCACCCTCCTGCAAACAGTGCATCGCTTCATTTATATAGGGTGCGAGAATGCGGTTAACGTAAAAGCCGGGACGATCCGCCACCACCACCGCTGTTTTGCCCTGCTGACGCGCCAGCTGCACCGTGTTCGCCAGCGTTTGCGCTGAGGTATTGGCATGCGGAATCACCTCCACCAGCGGCATTTTGTCCACCGGGCTGAAGTAATGCAGGCCGATAATATTTTCCGGTCGCTGCGCATGGGCGGCAATGTCGGCAATCGGTAGCGACGAGGTATTGGAGGCAAATATGGTGTGCGGCTGGCAATGGCTTTCGATTTCGCTGACCATCTGCTGCTTGAGCGCCAGATCCTCAAATACCGCTTCGATCACCAGATCGCGCTGGCTGAATCCTTGATAATCGTTGCCGCCGCTAATGCGCGCCATCTGCTGCTGACGTTCGGCCGCTTTCAGCTGACGCCGCTTCACCTTGTTGCTCAACAAGTCCCAGCTGTATTGCAGTGCATGATTCACACCGACGAGATTGATGTCTTTAATGCGCACCGGCAAACCGGCTTTCAGCGCCGTGACGCTGGCAATGCCGCCGCCCATCAATCCGCCGCCAAGCACGCCAATCTGCTTCAGCGCTTGCGGTTCAACACTGGCCATCGAGTCTTTCTTTAAGGCAGTTGAGGCGAAGAACAGGCTGCGCAGCGCGGCCGATTCTGGCGTCATCGCCAGTTGTCCAAAGGCGCGCGCTTCCGCTTCATGTCCGGCACTGCTGCCCTGCTCCAGACCGATGCGCACCACTTCAAGAATACGGTCAGCCGCAGGATAGTTGCCCTGGGTTTTGCTGTGGGTTTGACGCTGTGCCAGTGAAAACAGCACCTGACGCGCAATCGGTCCTTGCAGTAAACGATCGCGGCGCGAAAGTTCCCGGCGTGCGCCTTTTCCTTTATGTACGCGTGCAATTGCCGTTTCCAGCAGAATCGATTGCGGCACCGCGTCATCCACAATCCCGAGTTTGAGCGCCTGTTTGGCACGCAGCTGTTTGCCAGTGAGAATCAGCGGCAGCGCCTGCTGCACGCCAATCAGGCGCGGCAAACGTTGCGTACCGCCAGAACCCGGCAGCAAACCGAGCTGTACCTCCGGCAAACCGAGGCGCGTTTTGTCATCCAGCGAACAGATGCGCGCATCGCAGGCCAGCGCCAGTTCGAGGCCGCCGCCAAGGCAGGCACCGTGAATCGCCGCCACCACCGGAAACGGCAGCGCGGCAATCATCGCCATCACATCTTGTCCCTGCTTTGCCAGCGCTTCAGCTTCTTCAGCCGTTTTGCAGCTGGCGATCATGCTGATATCCGCACCGGCAACAAAGTTGTCTGGCTTGCCGGAGATCAACACTAATCCGGCTAAATCCTGATGGCTGCGCGCGTCATCCAGCACCGCTTTGATCTGCGGCACAAACTCGGCCTTCAGCGTGTTCATCTTCTCGCCCGGCACATCGATGGTAATCACACCGACATGGTCGAGGCGCATATGTAAATGAAAGGCGGATTCGCTCATTATTCGGCCTCCAGAACCATTGCTGTGCCCAGGCCGCCCGCCGCACAGGCGGTGACCAATCCTAAACCGCCGCCGCGCCGCCGCAGTTCGTGCAGCGTTTGTGTGATCATGCGCGCGCCGGTGGCAGCAAACGGATGACCATAAGCAATCGATCCGCCGAGCACGTTAAAGCGTTCTTCATTCACTTCGCCTAACGCATGCGGACGATTCAGCACCTCGCGCGCAAAGCGTTCGTCACGGAACATTTTCAGGTTGGCTAAGGTTTGTGCGGCAAAGGCTTCGTGCATATCAATCAGCGTCAGATCGTTGAGCGTGATGCCGGCGCGGTCCAGCGCCAACGGCGAAGCGTACGCCGGACCGAGCAACATGTCCTGCCAGACATCAATCGCCGTAAAGGCGTAGCTGCGCAGATAGCCAAGCGGCTGAATGCCGAGTTCGCGCGCGCGCCCTTCACGCATCAGGATCACCGCTGCGGCGCCATCGGTCAGCGGCGTGCTGTTGGCGGCGGTCACCGAACCGTGGCGACGATCAAATGCCGGGCGCAGTTTGGCATAATCGGCGGCGCTGGCGTTGAAGCGAATATTGTTGTCTTGCTCGATGGGCGCTTTCCACGGCGGCACAAACGCCGGCATCACTTCCTGAGTGAGTACGCCCGATTGCCAGGCGCGCGCCGCATGCTGGTGCGAACGCAGCGCTAACGCATCCTGCTGTTCACGGGTGATGCCGTGGCTTTTCGCCATCTGCTCGGCGGTATCGCCCATGCGTAAGCCAGTGGAATACTCCGCCACCGCCGGTGGCACTGGCAACAAATCGCGCGGACGCAAACGACGCAGGATGCTGAGTTTTTGGCTGAAGCTGCGCGCTTTGTTGAGATCCACCAGCGCACGCGCCAGCGTTTTACTGACGCCAATCGGCAGCACCGAGGATGAATCCGCGCCACCGGCAATGCCGACATCAATGGTGCCCGCCATCAAACTTTCCGTCACGTTTGCCACCGCCTGAAAACTGGTGGCGCAGGCGCGACTGACGCTATACGCATCGGTATGTACGCTTAGTCCGCTGCTCAGAACAATTTCACGCGCAATATTCGGCGCTTCCGGCATCTGCACCACCTGGCCAAACACCAGTTGATCGATAATCTCGACCGGTAATTCACTGCGCGCCACTAGTTCGCTGATCACCATGCGTCCCAACTCCAGCGCGGGAATGCCGTGAAAATCGGTCGCCTGACGGGCAAAAGGGGTGCGTAATCCGTGGGTTATGGCGATACGTTCGCCCTGACGCGTCAGCAGCGGCTGCGCTTTGCTCATTGCAATCACCTGTAATTTTTGACCGGGGCATCATTGCCAAACAGGTCTGACCTGATCATCAGTGTTAACTAAGTGTTGCTAAGTAGCCAATAAGCAGAGGAAAAAAGTGCGAGGGAATACACGAAAATGAGTTAAGGCTGCCGAAGGGGTTTCGGCAGCGACGGGATTAGCGTAGGCCGAGCTGGAAAATCAGGGTTTCCGCCTGGCAGGCAAAGGTGAAGTCGATAGACAGGCGCACAGCGTCGCCTTCATTGGCAAATTCCGCGCGAATATCGCAAGGATCGGATTCCACCTGACGCGCGCGCTCAGTCAAATGCGCCAGCATCGCTTCCGCCGCATGACGATCGGCAAACACGCCAGACCAGCTTGCGGTGCAATCGGTGTTATCCATCACGGTTCCCACATCGACACAGCAGCAGGCCGCCGTTTCGTTCGCACTACATTTTTTAATGGCATCAGTCATGGTTTTCTCCTGACGATAAATTCAACACAATCGGATCATTTTCTGCCGCAAAGTGTACGCCTGCTGCGTTTTCACATCCACGATCAAGCCGCTAAGTGACGAATATCACACTAAAAATTGATCCACAGCAAAATTGAACGTTATGTTTAAGTCGAACCGCTAAGATTTTGTTAAGCAGATCTGATTTTATCGATCAAATCAGAAATATTTAAAAAACAATATTGCAACAAATACACAGGTCGGACCTATACTCGTCGCACTGGTCTGATATGTGGTTTTGTCGTCAGTCCCTACAATTCGCCGCTCTTTGTTACGCGACGTAACAACGTTAAATAATAAATCTAGATGAGGTTGTGGTCATGAACCATAAAAACCTGTTTGCAAAGTCAGCTGTGGCAGCTGCAGTAACGCTCGTCTGTTCTCATGTTTACGCCGCGGGCTTTCAACTGAATGAATTCTCAGCAATTGGTTTAGGTCGTGCGTATTCCGGTGAAGGTGCGATGGGTGATACCGCCGCCTCTGCCAGCCGTAACCCGGCAACTATGGCGTTGATGGATCGCCCTTCTTTCTCTATCGGCGCAGTTTACATTGACCCTGAAGTGGATATTAGCGGTCAAAGCCCTTCTGGTCGCAGCCTTGATGCCAAGAATATTGCACCGAATCAGTGGATCCCTAATCTTCACTATGTGCATCCGATTAACGATCAGTGGTGGATTGGTGCGTCTGCAACCTCAAACTATGGTCTGGCAACCGAATTCAATAATGGCTATACCGCAGGGGGTTATGGCGGCAAAACCGACCTGATGACCGGCAACTTTAATATCAGCACCGCTTATCGACTGAATGAGAATTTCAGCTTTGGTATCGGATTTGATGCGGTTTATGCCAAGGCGAAGATTGAGCGTTATGCTGGTGAATCTGGCGCAGCGCTGGGCATTCCTGCCGATACCCAAATTGCCCATTTAAAGGGTGATGAATGGGGTTACGGCTGGAACGCCGGCATTTTGTATGAAGTGGATAAGAACAACCGCTTCGGTTTCACCTATCGCTCAGAAGTTAAAATCGACTTTGACGGCGATTACAAAAGCAGCCTGCCGGGTTACGTGAACTCTCTGCCACAGGCACAGCTGTTAGGCCTGCCTTACGGTACCGGCGGCTCAACCATTCCGGGTTCTCTGACACTGAATCTGCCTGAGATGTGGGAATTGTCCGGCTACCATAAAGTCGCACCACAATGGGCGGTTCACTATAGCCTTACGTATACCAGCTGGAGCCAATTTCAGGAGCTGAAAGCCACCGGCAGCAATGGCCAGACGCTGTTTTACAAGGATGAAGGCTTCCACGATGCCTATCGTATCGCGTTAGGTACCTCGTACTTCTATGACGACAACTGGACCTTCCGTACCGGTATCGCCTTTGATGACAGCCCGGTTCCGGCCGATAAGCGTTCTATCTCCATCCCGGATCAGGATCGTCTATGGTTGAGCGCCGGTGCGTCATACGCGTTCAATGAAGATGCTTCCGTCGACTTGGGTATTTCTTACATGCACGGTCAGAAAGTCACCGTGAAAGAAGGCCCGTATACCTTTAACTCTGAAGGTAAAGCCTGGCTGTACGGCGCGAACTTTAACTACAAGTTCTGATGCTTAGCTTGATAAAAAAAGGCGACTTAATGAGTCGCCTTTTTCTTTTACTGCGAATCGATATCTTTCAGATCATCCTGAATCGCACTGGCGTTCGGATTATCTTCCGGCTTCAACTTACCGCCATTGGCGATAAAGTCATGTCGCTGGAAGTAGGCATTACGAATGAAGGCGTACGGATCTTGCTGCTGACGCAAAATGGCGTCCGAATCCAGCAACTGTGCACGGGTTTCAATCCCTTCCAGCGTCCATTTACCCACCGAAATCGGCCAGCTCAGCCAGCTTAATACCGGATAGAGCGTATCGACGAAGTCACCGCCATCTTCACGGATGGTGAAGCTGCCGTAAGCCGGTAGTTCAACATACGGACCGTAACCAACGCCATAGCGTCCCAGCGTGCTACCAAAGCGATGCGGCACTTCACGCGCCAGCTCCGGATTGGCTTTTCCCGCCACGTCAATTAATCCACCCAGTCCTAACACGGTGTTCAGGAAGAAACGGGTGAAGTGGATACCTGCCTGGCGCGGCTCACCCACCAGAATGGCGTTGACCATGCTGGCAGGTTCTTCAACGTTAGCTAATACATTACTTATGCCGCTACGTGCCGGCACCGGCACATAATCGCGCCAGGCTACCGCCACCGGGCGCAGAACATACGGATCCAGCACGTTGTAGTTGAAGTTAAACATCGTGCGGTTAAAGCCTTCCAACGGATCGCTGCGCTGTGCAGGTTCCGTATTGTCAGCCGGTTTTGAGCTGGCACAACCTACCAGCAGTAAGCTGGCTAACGCCAGACCGGTCAGGCGGTTATTCATTCTTCTCTCCCTGTGCGGATCAGTAAGGTATCGCTTCAGGGCTGCTGTTGATTAATTTCCACAGCCAGTTGCTGATGACCATTCCAGGGGGTAACCGCGCTTAATCCAAACCAGTCGCCAGACTGCGGATTGGCACTGCCGTCGCGCGAAATACGCACCCTGACTTGCACCTGATGCTGCGCCGAAAGTAGGCGATCCGGCATCATGGCATTGCTGTCATCCAGCGTGAGCGATAACGGGAAGTGGCTGAGCGGTAAACGCTTCACAGCCACAGGCACCGGTGAAACACCGTCAGACACAGAAATATACAACACTCCGCCTTGCGGTAACATTTTTTCTGCCTGCGGCGTCAAACTCACCGTCAATGCCAGATTGCTATTTTGCTGTCCCGCGTCAGTTTTCGCTTGTTCAATGCTGCGCTCGATCATGGTGATGCGGCGATCGCCTGCCGGTAACAGTTTCAGCATCACCTGCCATGCACCAATTGCCTCGTTGTACTGCTGCTGTTCGAAGGCGTTAAACGCCAGCAGACTCAGCGTACGCACATCGCTGTGATCGCGTTTCAGCAGCTCTTTCAGCAACACGTTGGCCTGACGGTTATCCTGCGGATCGCTGGAGCGCGTCAGCACTTCGGCGTAATCCTGCTGCAGTTCGATATTGTCTGGCGCCAGCTGCAGCGCATGTTCAAATGCCTGGCTGGCATCGGTGGCGTTATTCAGCACCATGCCCAGGCGGCCCAGCATCGCCCAATCGTTGAGGTTCGTAGAGTCATTTTGCAGCGAGCTGCGCAGACCCAGCTGCAGACGCGCCAGCTCTTCCATAGTCAGCGGCTGCGCTTTGGGATCCATCACGCGCGCACGTAAGGCAGGATACTCTTGTTGCACGCTAACAAACGCGATTTGCTGCGCTAGTCCGCCGGTTTTCAGATACATGCCAACCGACACCACCAACAGCACAATCACGCCCGGCAACAATACCCAGCGGCTGCTGCGATGAATGGTGGCGGCATCCTGCTGCGGCACATCGGTTAACAGCGTTTGTTGCAGTTCGCGCACCATTTCCGGGCGCTCAGCCACCACGCCCTCTTCTTCATCACGCTCCAGCTCGCGCAGGCGTTGCTGATAGAAATCGGTATTGAGACGATCGCGATCGCCACTGCTGGCCTCGCGCTGACGCCAGCCGGCACGCAGAAACAGCGCGATAGCCGCCAGCAGTAAAATAATCAGGGTAATCCAGAATCCAGTCATTACGGCTTCCCGTCACGCTTAAGTAACGCCGCAAGGCGCTGTTGTTCACTGTCGTCGAGTTCGCTACGCGCTCTGCCGCGGCGATTGCGCAGAATAATGATCAGCGCGCCCAGCACCACAAACAACGCTGGACCCACCCACAAAATCAGCGTGGAAGGGGTTACCGGCGGCTCATACGTCACGAAATTACCGTAACGCGCCACCATGTAATCAATGATCTGCTGGCGGCTTTCGCCCTGCTTCATCAACTCGTAGACTTTGAGCCGCATATCCGCCGCGATCATCGCATTGGAATCGGCAATGCTGTTGTTCTGGCATTTCGGGCAACGCAGCGATGCGGTGAGATCGCGGTATTGCTCTTCCTGCTGCACCGAATCGAATTGGTATGTATCAATCGCCGCCCACAGGCTGGTGCTGAGCAGAATGCCCGCTAACAGTAGAAGCAGCCGTTTCATACGCCCGCCTCCTTATTGTATTTGTCCCACAGCGGTTTCACTTCTTCGAGCCAGACGCGATCGTTCATGTCGCCTGCGTGGCGATAACGAATGATCCCTTTGCCGTCGATCAGGAAAGTCTCCGGCGCGCCGTAAACGCCAAGATCGAGACCAAGCATCCCGTTGCCGTCATACAGGCTGAGCGCATACGGATTACCCAGCGTGTTCAGCCAGGTCACCGCTTTGGTGCGATCGTCTTTATAATTCAGGCCAACCACGCGAATGCCTTTTTCCGCCAGCGTATTGAGGTATTGATGCTCAGCGCGGCAGGTTGGGCACCAGGTGGCCCAGACGTTGAGCAGAATCGGTTTGCCGTCGGTTAGCACCTGCTGATCGTAGATTTTGCCGGGCTGATCCAGCGCTTCCAGTTTGAATACCGGAACGGGCTTGCCGATCAGCGCCGATTCGAGACGCGTGGGATCATCGCCGTTGGCGTTGCGCGACAGCTGCCACAGCAGCGCCGCAGCCAGCAGCAGAAACAGAACTAACGGGATAAACAGGATTTTTTTGTTCATTCCAGCTCCTCGCGCTCTTCTTTTTTACGTGAGCGATAGCGCGGATCGAACAGGCAGAACAAGCCGCCAACCGCCATAAACACGCCGCCGTACCAAATCCAGCGCACGAAGGGTTTGTAGTAAATCCGCACCGCCCATGAACCGTCATCCAGCTCTTCGCCCAGCGCCGCATAGAGGTCACGGGTGAAACCGCCGCTGATCGCCGCTTCGGTCATCATGGTGCGCGCGGCTGCATAGAAGCGTTTTTCCGCCTGCATCACTGCTTCCAGCTTGCCGTTGCGCGTCACTTCAATCACCGCTACGCCGCCGCTGTAGTTTGGTCCTTGCAGGTTGCGTACGCCGTGGAAGGTAAAGTGGTAATTGTGGATATCAACGGTATCGCCCGCCTTCATGCGCACATCACGCTCAACGCTGTATTGGGTGCTAAAGGCGATACCGACCACGGTCACCGCCACGCCCAGATGCCCCAGCACCATGCCCCAATGGCTGCGCGATAGATGACGCAAACCTTTGAAGAAGGAGTGACGATGGGTGGCGCGCTCGTGCAGTTCCATCAACGTCAGCATGATCACCCAGATCGACATCAGCAGGCCGATAACCGTCATGGCTTCAATACGATCCTGCAGCAGCCACGGCAGCGCGATCGACAGAATCAGCGTCACCAACAGACCCACACCAAGACGTTTCCACAGTTTCTGTGGTTGGTCACGACGCCAGCGCACCAGCGGACCGATACCGAGCATCAGTGCGAAGGGTGCCATCAGCCAGGTAAACATGGTGTTGAAGAACGGCTCGCCCACCGAGATGCTGCCGAGACCCAGCTGTTTATGCACCAGCGGCAGCAGCGTACCGAGTAACACCACCAGCATCGCGGCGATCAGCAGCACATTGTTACCCAGCAGGAAGGATTCGCGTGACCAGGCTTCGCTCTGCACACGACTGCGCACCTGACCGCCTTTCAGCGCATAAAGCAGCAGCGAGCTACCAATCACAATCACCAGGAAGGCGAGAATAAACATGCCGCGCGCCGGATCGGAGGCGAAGGAGTGCACGGAAACCAGCACGCCGGAACGCACGAGGAAAGTACCAAGCAGGCTTAACGAGAACGCGGTAATCGCCAGTAAGACCGTCCACGATTTGAAGCTGCCGCGTTTTTCCGTCACCGCCAGCGAGTGCATCAGCGCGGTTCCGGCCAGCCACGGCATAAAGGAGGCGTTTTCGACCGGATCCCAGAACCACCAGCCGCCCCAGCCGAGTTCGTAATAGGCCCATGCCGAACCGAGCACGATGCCGATAGTCAGGAACACCCACGCAGCGGTGGTCCATGGACGTGACCAGCGCGCCCATGCGGTATCCAGACGTCCGGCCATCAGCGAAGCAATAGCAAATGCAAACGCCACCGAGAAACCAACATAGCCCATGTACAGTAGCGGCGGATGGAAGATCAGCCCGATATCCTGCAGCATCGGGTTGAGGTCGCGCCCGTCAATCGGGAAGTTTGGCAAGGTGCGGGTAAACGGGTTCGAGGTGAGAATGATAAACAGCAGGAAGCCGAGGTTAATCATGCCCATCACCGCCAGCACGCGCGCCAGCGCATCCTGCGGCATACCGCGACTGAAGATCGCTACCGCCAGCGTCCAGGTGCTGAGCAGCAGCACCCACAACAACAGTGAACCTTCGTGCGCGCCCCAGGTTGCGGCGATGCGATAGTAAACCGGCAGCAAGGTGTTGGAGTTAGTGGCGACATAGCCAACGGTAAAATCATTCACCACAAAGGCGTGCACCAACACGGCAAAGGAGGCGGCGACGCAGATGAACATGCCCCAGGTTAACGGGCGTGCCATCGCCATCAAACGCGCATCCTGACGCGCCGCGCCCCACAGCGGATAGACACTCAACAGTAGCGCTAAACCCAGCGCCAGACACAGCAGAAAGCTACCAATTTCCGGCATCATGATTGCGCACCTGACTGCTGATAGGCTGCCGCAGGTCCTGTGTGATTCTTCTTCATCGCATCTTCGATTTCAGGTGGCGTATATTTTTCATCGTGTTTCGCCAGCACTTCTTTGGCGTTCACCAGATTGCCCTCTTCGAGCACGCCTTGCGCCACCACGCCCTGCCCTTCACGGAACAGGTCCGGCAGAATGCCTTCGTAGGTAACACTGACCACGCCGTTGGCGTCATACAGTTTGAAAGAGACCGCGAGGGTTTTCGGATCGCGCTTGACGCTGCCCGGCATCACCATGCCGCCAATGCGCAAACGCTGGCCCGGTTCAGGCTTCTGATGATCTTCGCCCTTGCCATTGATGATTTCACTCGGGGTATAAAACAGGTCGATGTTGGAACGCAGCGCGTACATCACCAGCGCGGTCGCCAGGCCAAGCCCGATCAACACCGCGATCGCCACGTACAGGCGATTACGACGACGGATATTCACACGGATTCTCCCGCTGCTTCATCGGCAGCTTTTTTCGATTTAGCCGCGCGAATGCGGCGCTCCCTGGACTGACGCTGGCGAATGTCTACCAGCAAACGGCGGCGGAACAGCACGGTGTGCAGCACCAGACCGAATAATGGGATCAACGTGAGGATAACGGCGAGCCAAACGTAAAAGGCATAGCCGCCCATGGCGAAGAAATCGCTCCACGATGCAAAGGCTGGCGTCATGATTTGCTTCCTCGCTGCGCCACATCAATCGCCCACGGACGATGACGTTCGGTAAACAGAATCAGATTGCGCAAGCGCATTAAGGTCAAAGCACCAAACACCAGCAGATAGCCGAGAATGGACCAGCGCAGCGGTGTGCGCATGCTGGGATCGATGGCCTGCTGCAGAATACCGGATGAGCCCTGATGCAGCGTGTTCCACCACTGTACCGAGAAGTGAATGATCGGCAGATTAACCACGCCAACCAGAATCAAAATGCCAGCAGCGCGCCCGGCGGTGCGACGGTCTTCAAAGGAGTGATAGAGCGCGATTACGCCCATATAGAGAAACAGCAGCACCAGCTCGGATGTCAGTCGGGCATCCCAGATCCACCAGGTTCCCCACATCGGTTTACCCCAGGCGGAACCGGTAATCAGCGCGATAAAAGTAAACACCGCGCCAATTGGCGCCATCGCCGCCGAGACCAGATCGGCCATCTTCATCTGCCACACCAGGCCGATGAACGCCGCAATAGCCATTGACGCATACACGCCCATCGACCACATCGCTGCAGGCACGTGAATGTACATAATCCGGAAGCTGTTGCCCTGCTGATAATCTGCCGGTGCAAAGCCGAAGCCCCAGATCCAGCCGAGTAACAGCGTGCCAACACCCAGCACCGAGAACCACGGAATTAAGCGACCGCATAGCTGGTAAAGCCGCTCAGGCTTTGCCCACTGGTGTAACCATTTCCACATTTTGCATAGCTCACAATAAAGAGAATTCAGGTTTCGGCCGCTCTGAGGCGACACGAATTAATGCAGACTGATACGCAAAGCTGCTGCTGTCGCAAACGGCGACAGCGTTGCGCTGACGGCCAGCATCGCGCCGAGAATCGCCAGATAACCCCCGATCGGCAATCCCATTCCGGCGGCATCAATCGCCGCGCTGGCGAATATCAGAACCGGTATCGACAACGGCAATACCAGCAGACTTAGTAATACGCCGCCGCGCCGCAGCCCAACGGTTAACCCGGTCCCAATCGCGCCGAGAAAGCTTAGCGTTGGCGTGCCAAGTAGCAGCGTTAACGCCATCGCGCGCCAGCCGGCAAAATCCAGCGACAGCAACAATGCCGCCAGCGGCGACAGTAAAATCAGTGGCAGCCCGGTAATCAGCCAGTGTGCAATCACTTTGCCCAGCACCGTAACCGGCAGCGGTGTTGGCAGCAGAAGGAGTTGCTCGAGCGAACCATCAAGAAAATCGTCATGAAACAGTCGTTCCAGCGCCAGCAATGAGGCCAGTAATGCGGCAACCCACGCCACGCCCGGCGCAATGCGCGCCAGCTGCTGCGGCTCCGGTCCGATACCTAATGGAAACAGCGTGATAACAATCAGGAAAAACCACAGTGGATTGATCACTTCCGCGCCGCTGCGAAAGGCGATTTTTAATTCGCGCTGAATGACCCGACCTAACATCAAGCCCACTCCGAAGTAAGACGAATTTTACGCACGCGCGCGCTGTTATCGGGCAGATCCTGATGCGTAGTCAGAATCACCGCTCCGCCGTTATCGGCATGGGTGGCGAATCGCGCCATTAATTTTTCCACACCGCCTTTATCGATGGCGGTCAAAGGCTCATCGAGGATCCATATCGACGCCGGGCTGAGCCACAGGCGGGCTAATGCCACACGCCGCTGCTGTCCGGCGGAGAGTTGCGCCACTGGCACCTCTTCAAAACCCAGCAGATCGACCTGCTCAAGCGCGTCAAAAATCGCGTCTTCATTGCTGCTGCCGTGCCAGAAATGCAGGTTCTCCAGCGGTGAGAGTACCGATTTCACGCCGGGGTGATGGCCGAGATAGAGCAGATTTTGTTGCCATATTTCGCGCTGCTGACGAATCGGCTGTGACTGCCACATCACGTCGCCCTCTTCCGCCCGGCTTAATCCCGCTAACAGGCGTAGCAGCGAGGTTTTCCCGGCTCCGTTTGGCCCTTCAATTTGCACAATGTCACCCGGTTGCACACAGAAGCTCAACCCATGAAACAAGGTTCGCTCATCACGAACGCATGAGAGATTAATGACTTCGAGCATAGAAGGGAGAATCACGGCAATGAATGAGGCGGCGATAATACCACATTGAATCTGTGGGCCGAAGTCTGTGAGCTGGCTCCCACTTACCCCAAATGGGGTATTCGTGCGCATCAGATCAAGAAATTGCTCAAAAAACCAACTCAGTTAAAATTTCGTTACTCTTAAATTGAATCTTCGTAACAAAATGACCTTGCCAAAACCAGCTACGCTTATTGCGCAATGGCATTATCACCCGAGGGAAACATGAAACAATCACCATCGATTTCAAACAGTGACAACGATGTAGAGAGTGATGAGAAGGAACAAGGCAAGGAGATTGAAGTGGATGAAGATGCCCTGCCCTCGCAGGCGGCGGCAATTCATGAGGAAATACGTCAGGACGGTGAAAAAGAGCTCGAGCGCGATGGTATGGCACTGCTTTGGTCGGCGGTAGCGGCCGGATTGTCAATGAGCGCTTCGCTGATGGCGAAAGGCATTTTCCAGGTCCACCTCAAAGGCGTGCCCGGCGCTTTTTTACTCGAAAATCTGGGTTATACCTTTGGCTTTGTCATTGTCATTATGGCGCGCCAGCAATTGTTCACCGAGAACACCGTTACCGCCGTTTTGCCGGTAATGCACAAACCGACCGGCAGCAACTTTGCGCTGCTGTTGCGTCTCTGGTGCGTGGTGCTGCTCGGCAATCTGATGGGTACCGCGTTGGGCGCGCTCGCTTTTAATCATATGCCGATCTTCGACGATGCGACGCGTCAGGCGTTTACCGCCATCAGTGAAAAAGTGATGGTCAATTCCCCCAGCGAAATGTTCGCTAATGCGGTGATCTCCGGCTGGATTATCGCCACCATGGTGTGGATGTTCCCGTATGCGGGCGCGGCGAAAATTGTGGTGATCGTGATGATGACCTGGCTGGTGGCGTTAGGGGATTTAGCGCATATCGTGGTCGGTTCGGTCGAGGTGCTGTATCTGGTGTTTGCGGGCACGCTGCCATGGTACGAATTCTTCTGGCCATTTGCTCTGCCAACGCTGCTTGGCAACATCACGGGCGGTACGCTGATATTTGCCTTGATTAGCCATGCGCAGATTCGTAACGATATGAGTGAAGCGGCGAAAGCCAAAGCACGTGCGGAACAGAAGCGGAAAGAGAAGCAAAAACAGGCGTAAGCCTGGTCTTAAATTGCTGATAGATTGAGCAAACAACCGCTGCATAGTTAAAATCAGGTTCGCGGTGCGCTATACTGCGCGCCCGGCGTCTCCTTAGTTAAATGGATATAACGAGCCCCTCCTAAGGGCTAGTTGCAGGTTCGATTCCTGCAGGGGACACCAGATTTTCATCGTTCTCCCGCTTAAAACAGCCATCTTGCCAGAGCAAGTGTCAGTCCAGCGGTGCTCATTATTCCCGCCACAATCCATTTCGTTTGTTGATTTATCGCCTGATGAAGATCGCTTTTAGTGGCGTAGTTCGATTTAATCACCGCGATATCCGTTTTCATCAGCGCCATATCGGTTTTGATATCGTCGATATCCGCTTCCAGCTTTGAAACGCGCTTTTCCATGTTCACTCCTTGATCATCAACTCACTCAAAACAACCAGCGAGCCAGTGCCAGCGTCATGCCCGCAGTGCTCAGCATCCCCGCGACAATCCATTTTGTCTGTTTACTTAATTCCTGATGAATTCTCCCAATATCCTGATGCACTTTGCCAATCTCCTGATAAAGATCGCTCTTGGTGACGTAATTCGACTTGATCACCGCAATGTCTGTCTTCATGACAGCCATATCGGTTTTGATATCGTCGATATCCGCTTCCAGCTTTGATACGCGCTTTTCCATGTTCACTCCTTAATCATTCACTTAAAACAACCAGCGAGCCAGCCCCAGCGTCATACCTGCAGTGCTCATCATGCCCGCCACGATCCATTTCGTCTGTTTGCTGATCTCCTGGTGAATTTTGCCGATCTCCTGATGAAATTCACTTTTGGTGACGTAATTCGATTTGATTACCGCAATGTCCATTTTCACCTGGGCCATATCGGTTTTAAGACCATCAATATCCGCTTCCAGCTTTGATACGCGCTTTTCCATAATTACGGCCTCTCGTAACTTGTCATTGTAATCAATGTGATAGCTTAATTTTCCTGCAAAGCATCCTACTCCAAAATCCATGGAAAAAATGCCTTACAGAGTGTGAGAAGGCCTAACTGAGAGATGTGTTCAGAAAAAAACAGGGGTTATTGCAGCCGATTACATCGGTTTAAGAGTGAGATCGTAATCAGGCCTGATCGTGTCGCCATGCCGACGGCGTCACGCCATGCAGTTGACGAAAGCGGTTACTGAAGTGGCTTGAGGAGTGAAAACCGCAGCGCAGCGCGATTTCTGTTAGCGGTAAACGGCTGAATTTCAGCAGCTGTAACGCAGCATCCATGCGGCGGCGCATCACATATTGGTGCGGTGCCTCGCCAACGCTGCTACGGAACATGCGTGCAAAATGGTATTCGCTCAGCGCCGCTTCGGCGGCCAGCTGCGCCAGCGTTAATGGCTGATCAAGCTGCGCATCAATATATGCCATCACTCGCCGCAACACGGCGGGGGCCAATCCACCACGCACCTGCGGCGCTTGCCATTGCACATCGCTGTAGCGTTGCAACAAATGCGTCATCAGCAACGTTGATGCGCTGCTGAGCATCAATTGATTCGCCGGCTGCTGCCAATCGGTGCTCAGCAAGAAGTGGCGATAAAGTTGGGTGATACGATCGTCCGCCGCGAAGATCTTTTCATGCAGATTGAGCTGCGACGGACTGCGGTCCCAGATCTGTTCGCCCAGATGGCGCAGATGTTCATCGGTGCAGTAGAGATGCACAAACGATAAATCGGCACGAATATCCCACACCGATTCCACTCCGCTGGGCATCAGGCAAAAGCGATCCGGCCCGCCGCCGTTGCGCCAGCCGTGCTGGGTTTTATGCCAGGTTTCATAACCGTCGGCGGTATACAGGCTCAGCGTGTGATGATCGCTAAGATTGGTGACGCGGTCGCCGCTGTTAAACCAGGCCGCCAGCTTAATGCCGCTCGACAACTGCACGCTGTCGCGCAGCTGCGCTTTGTGGCGCTGGAGCATGTTGAAGGTCTGGTAATCAGCCATGGTTGATATCACTCGCAGTTCATGAGCGCCCAGTGTACGGATCTCCGCAGACAGAAAACAGGTCACAGCCGGACGCAAAAGTAAAAAGCGCAAGATTTTGCAATTGCCGCGCAAAAACGTGCAAGCCGCGCGTTGCTTTTCACGCCACACTGCGGGCCAGATTGTGTCGGAGAGTGCGTTATGAATGTGATGTTATACCTTGCCGTGGTGATGATTTGGGGAACTACCTGGATTGCCATTTTCCTGCAACAGGAAGCAGGCGATACGCCGGTTTTGGTGGCGGTATTTTGGCGTTTCTTACTGGCGTCGCTGGTGATGCTGGCGATCCTCAAACTGCTGCGTCGGCTGCGAACGCTGGATAAGCGCGATCATCTGTTTTGTCTGCTGCAGGGTTGCTGCGTGTTTGGCTTCAACTTTGTCTGCTTCTATCATGCTGCCGCGTGGATCAGCAGTGGACTGGAGTCGGTGATCTTCTCGATGGCCGTGCTGTATAACGCGCTCAACAGCTGGATTTTTTTCCGTCAGCGCCCATCATTTCGCCTGCTGCCAGCGGCGGTGCTTGGCCTGGGCGGCATTGTTGCCCTGTTCTGGAATGATATTCAGGCGGCGCATCCCGCTCCGCAATTGCTGTGGGGCGTAGGCCTCAGCGCGCTTGGCACGCTGGGCTTCTCCTTCGGCAATATGATTTCGCTGCGCCATCAGCGTCGTCAGCTCGATATTCTGACCACCAATAGCTACGCGATGCTGTATGGCGCTTTGGTGATGGCCGCACTGGCGTTAGTGAATGGCGATTCACTGGCACCCGCGCTAAATATGCAGTGGTTGGGTGCGATGAGTTATCTGGCAATATTGGGTTCGGTATTGGGATTTGGTGCCTACTTCACCCTAGTTGGTCGCATTGGTGCCAGTCAGGCCGCCTATAGCACCTTGCTGTTCCCGCTGGTGGCTCTGACGCTCTCCACGCTTTATGAAGGTTATCACTGGCATAGCAATGCAATTGTCGGATTGGTGATGATATTGGCGGGGAATATGGTGATGTTTGTGCGCTGGCCGACGCTGGGTCGATTACGTACCGCATAAATAACGAGAGCGGGCATTGCGCCCGCTCTTTTGTTCCTCTAACGCCAGCCCTGAACGCCGATATTGAGCTGGTGAGGTTTAGTTATGGCTTTTCTGGCAATCCAGTAAAGCAGGACGCGTTCATCATCTTTGTCGCGGTCGGCCATTGCCAGTAATTTCAGCGACAACGTGGATTTGTTCACTGGTTGATGCTCATCGCTTAACTCGATCACCGCCTGACCGATAATGCAGCAAACCTCATCCTCATTAGACGCGGATTCATATGTTCGGTCTTTCATATTTCCTCCTCTTGAATGAATTTTAAGCCTGGCAAACATCCGCGACTTTGCAGGCATTATGGCGTGATCGATACAAATGCTTACACATGGTTACCCGTAGCAACCGCTACGCTTTAAATGACATCACTTACTGTCATCACAATGTCATTCATACCCGTTTAGCTGCATTTCATTCCACCGTCGGGTGCATTCACGCCACGGTTTCCCCCGCACGCGCGAGAGCAACTTATTATCTCCACAGATTCCGCTTTCTCGAGTGAGAGATAAAAATGACAACAGCAACCCCCGCGAATTACCAACGTACCCGCACGTTGACCCTTATCGGCACCATTATCACGCAGTTCGCTTTGGGCTCGGTTTATACCTGGAGCCTGTTTAACGGCCCGCTGGCGAATAAGCTGGATGCGCCCATCAGTGAAGTGGCGTTCTCGTTCGGTTTGCTCAGTCTTGGCCTGGCGATCGCTTCTTCACTTGCCGGAAAACTGCAGGAACGCTTTGGCGTGCGCAACGTTACCCTCGGCGCGGGCATTTTGATGGCTGTCGGTTTCTGGCTGACCGCGCATGCCGATAATCTGATGATGCTCTACCTCAGCGCCGGGATATTGGTGGGACTGGCCGATGGTGCCGGATATCTGATGACGCTCTCTAACTGCGTGAAGTGGTTTCCGGAGCGCAAAGGGCTCATTTCGGCCTGTTCAATTGGTGCGTATGGGTTGGGCAGCCTTGGCTTCAAATTCATCTGCGGTGCACTGCTGAGCGCACAAGGTCTGGAGAATACCTTTATGATCTGGGGCGTGCTGGCGATGAGCATGATTATTGTCGGCGCGTTGCTGATGCGTGATGCGCCGATGCAGAAGAGCAGCGGCAATACGCAGCTGGAAGCGAAAGATTACACGCTGGCGCAATCGGTACGTTTACCACAGTACTGGATGCTGGCGCTAATGTTCCTAACCGCATGCATGAGCGGCCTGTACGTGATTGGCGTGGCGAAAGATATCGGTGAAGGCATGGTGCATCTTAGCGCGCAGACGGCAGCGAATGCGGTTACGGTGATTGCGATTGCCAACCTCAGCGGTCGCCTGATTCTCGGCGTGCTGTCGGATAAAATGGCACGCATCCGTGTGATTACGCTGGCGCAAATTGTCTCGCTGGTGGGCATGAGCATTCTGCTGTTCACCCATATGAACGAATCGACCTTCTTCCTCTCCTTAGCCTGCGTGGCCTTCAGTTTCGGTGGCACCATCACCGTTTTCCCGTCGCTGGTCAGCGATTTCTTTGGTCTGAACAACCTGACGAAGAACTATGGATTGATTTACCTTGGCTTCGGTATCGGCAGCGTGCTGGGTTCACTGGTGGCTTCCGCCTTTGGTGGCTTCACCGTTACTTTCAGCCTGATTATGACCTTGCTGGTGATTTCGCTGGTGTTGTCGCTGAGTATCCGTCTGCCAAATCGCCAAAACGTGGTAGAACCTTTACTGCATAATTAAGTTCGCTGGGATGCCGTATCAATTTGCGGCATCCCATTCCTCCACAATTGATCCACAATAAAGCGTTAATTGAGAACCACTATTATTAACCCTTGCCTTTCGGAGTAATCTCGTTATTATTAGCAGGCATTCAGCTTATTCCGATTGGTTTATTTTACCCCGCGACTTTTTTAGCATTTAATTGACACACTCCGTAATACATTCAGCAATAACTCTACATTTCCTGCATCTTCACTCCACTATTCCCCTGTAATCTGGCGTCATTGGAACAGAGGAGGACTCTCCATGAAGAAAGTTATTAAGGTTGCATCGGTTGTAGCCATTATGACGATGTTGAGTGGCTGTATTATCGATCATCATCGTGGAGGCGGCGGCCAAGGTTGGGGCCATCATGGTGGCGGCGGCTGGCATCATGGGCACGGCGGTTATGGACACCGCAGATAGTTGGGCAAAGAACATACACAGCAAATAATAAGAAAATAAAAAGGGCGGGAAATTATCCCGCCCTATTTTTTTAGCTTTTTACCGCGTAATTACATTGATACCAGGCTTTCTTTAATCCGGGCAAATGGCTATTTTGCGACGGCAGTGATTCCACCTTATCAAATCCACGCTGACTGCAATAATTCGCAAGGTCGATCTCCATTGCGTCTTTATTCAGCGTGTGCGGATCGTAACGATACTGCACGGTATTTGAGCTGGTATCTTCATCGACACGCTCAAATCCTCCTGGTTTGCTGACGCTACAACCGGCCAGCATAAAAAGCGCCAATGCGCTAATAAGCATTTTTTTCATTAGGGTTTCCTCTAAAGCGTCGCAGTCTAAAATGCAACGCCGCGCTTATCTATAGGAATTAAGCGCGAAATGTTCGGGATTATTGAAGCTTTCGCCAATCAAATCGATAAAACCAAACGGTTTCTCTTATCAACTCAGTGGTGCGATTATGTACCCAGACAAAACGAAGTCTGCACCACACCAGGTGAGTTAATAATAAACATACTGATAGTGACCTTCATGCCCGCGCTGAGCGGGCTTTTTTTTGCCCGCTAACCGGTAAGGCTGACCATCTTACGTAAAAGATTGGCCGCTTGTTTGTCAGGCAATGCGAGAATGCCGCTGTAGAGATCAATCGACATCGCACACATCGCACCGCGATCGACCGCGGTATCCGCTGGCATGTTCAGCTGTTGCAGCCTATCGCCCCACTTGCCATAGAGTTTTTCCACCACGCTTTGCAGATCGCGCTGCGCCGCAGCCTGATCCAGCGGCTGTTCATTGCCGGTGCTTTGCTGTAGCAGCGTTTCGAGCGCCTGCGCATCGCGCTGATTTAATTCCGGTGACAGCACCTGTTGCAAATTGACGCCGCCATTCACCTGCGGATAGAGGAAACGGAAGCAGCGCTGCGGTTCCTGCTGCTGCAGTGCCTGCATCTCCTCGACCGAGACGCGGATGTAGTCAATGATCGCAGCATCGCTGGCACGCGTCAGACGCTGATTGACCAAATCCATCAACCAGCCGCGCATATCTCCCAGCGCCTGATCGGCGGGAACGCCTTCCAGGCGTTTATGCAGCAGTTCGCGATTGAGCAACTGCCACAATGCCGGTTCCTGAATTTTTAGCAGACGATAACCGGGCGCAAGGCTGAGTTGGGTTGCCACCTCTTCCACCAGCGCCTGACGCTCCTGACGCGGGTGCAGCCAGCTGAACCACAGCAGATTCGCCAGAATCAGCGGCAAGATAAACAACAGCACGCCTTGCCACAGTCGCAGCGAAGTGGTGCGCACCAGCAGAATAATAATGATCGCCAGCAGCGCAAACGCCGCTAGCGTAATCGGAAAAAGCGAGAGCATCGAGCGGGGTTAATCCTTACGTACATCAATTAAAACGGGGCAATTGGCGCGCTCAATCACTGCGGCGCTGACCGACCCTTTTAGCAGACGATTAAACGGTGACAAATGGCGACGCCCCATGATGATCATGCTGGCCTGCAAAAGTGTGGATTGCGCCACAATGGTTTCCGCCGCTTCACCGGCCAGAATCAATCCCTTCGCCGCCACGCCCGCGCGCAGCAGCGGCGCCAGCGCGTGACGCACCACCATTTCGGCGGTGTTCTGCTCATCTTTCGCCGCCACAAAATCATCCGGATCTTCACCGGCGTCAATCTCAATCGGTTGATTACAGGAGGAGTAAGCGGGATCCACGCAGCACAGCACCGTGACCTGCGCCTGATGCGCCAGCGCCTGTTCAATGGTCAACGCAATCACTTTTTCCGCCACCGGAGAGTTATCGATGGCCATCAGCAAGGTTTTCATCAGTTGGTTATCCTTCCACAGCGGTCATTTTGCCAATTTCACGAATCAAGGCGTCTTTGCACTTGATGATTTGCTCACGATAGTGCGCTTCCTGCTTATGAAAACGCGCCGTCGGCACCAGCAATGAGATAGAGAAGCGGCCAAACAGCGTATCAATGGCAACCGCCATGGTCGAAATGCCCTCCAGCGTCTCGCCGCGATCGATCGCTAATCCGCTGGCGCGCACTTCGGCAATCAGCTCCAGCAATTGCGGCAGGGTTTTCACCGTCATCTCGGTTAACTCTTTATAGGCTTCGCCCACCATCACGCGCACATCTTCATCGCTCTCCAGCGCCAGCAACGCGCGGCCGCCCGATGTGCTGTAAAGCGGCAGATTCAGACCCATGCGCGGCACCACACGCAGTTCGCGCGAGGCCACCACATAATGCACGATCGCCAATTGCGTGCCGCTGGCCCGCGCCAGCGATACCGTTTCATTGATTTCGGCAGAGAGTTGTTCGAGGAACGGACGCACGATTTCCACCACGTCGCTGTGCACGCTGGAGATCAGCTTGAGCAACGCCGGACCGAGACGTAAACCGCCGGCACCGCTGCTGCGCACCAGCTGTGCGCTGTCCAGCGCGCCAATAATGCGCTGCACCGTCGAGCGAGGCAGATCAACCACCTGCGCAATTTCACCCAAACTCATGCCGCCGGGATGTTCACCCAGCGCATTCAGAATTTTTGCCGCACGCGCGATGACCTGAATGCCACCCGCTTTTTCATCCTCACGGCTTGAGGGAAGTTCAACCATGATGCGTTCCTTTTTGGCCTGCCCTACTTTAACGCGAATGATCGCACTTTTACACCCTGTATCACATTGCAATACAGCATATCGATATGTAAGATGCCATCTGTATCACATCGCAATACACTGCATCAACAATATAACGAGAAACCTGCTATGAACGCCCAGCCCATTGCGGCTCCGGCACCCCATCCGTTTACTCTGCGCCTGGCGCTGGGATTGGTTGGCGTGCTGATTGCCGCGCTCACATCGGGATTAAACGATCGCGTCACCGATATCGCGTTAGCCGATATCCGCGCCGCCATCGGCATCAGTTACGATCAAGGCAGCTGGATTATCTCCGCTTATCAGGCTGCTGAAGTGGCGGCAATGATGATTGCGCCCTGGTTCGCCGTCACCTTTTCGCTGCGTCGCTTTGCGCTCACCGTTTCCGCCGGATTTATGTTGAGCGGCCTGCTGCTGCCGCTGATGCCCAATGCCACGCTGTTTATCACTTTGCGCGTGGTGCAGGGATTATTTGGCGGTGCGCTGCCGCCGATGCTGATGACCGTTGCACTGCGCTTCCTGCCGCCGCCGATCAAATTATACGGTTTAGCGGGTTATGCGCTGACTGCCACCTTTGGCCCGAATATGGCCGCTTCTCTGGCGGCGTTCTGGACCGATGACGTCAGCTGGCTGTTTGTCTTCTGGCAAGTAGTGCCGGCCATGCTGATTGCCATGCTGCTGATTAGCTGGGGTTTACCGCAGGATCCGCTGCGCCTCGAGCGTTTTAAACAGATCGATCTGTTCGGCATGCTAACCGGCTGCTCCGGTATCGCGCTGCTGATTCTGGCGCTGACGCAAGGCGAGCGGCTCGACTGGCTCGAATCGCCGTTATTCAGCGGCCTATTATTCAGCGCGCTGGCGTTGCTGACTGTGTTCTTTATTAATGAATGGTTTCACCCGCTGCCGCTGTTCAAATTACAGATGCTGGGGCGGCGCAATCTCGCACACGGCTTGCTGGTGCTGGCGGGCGTGCTGATTTTGTCGCTGTCGGGTTCAGCGCTGCCGTCGGCCTATCTGGCGCAGGTGCAAGGCTTCCGCACGCTGCAGTTTGCACCGCTGGCGTTGACCATCGGCTTGCCGCAACTGCTGATCGCCCCATTTGTTGCCGCGCTACTGAATATTCGCTGGGTGGATTGTCGCTGGATGTTGACGGCGGGCGTGGCGTTGTTGGTGACGTCCTGCCTGATGGGCATGCACATTACCACTGATTGGGCGCGGCAGAATTTCTGGCTGATACAGATTCTGCAGGCGTTCGGTCAGCCGATGGTGATTTTGCCAGTGCTGATGAGCGCCACCAGCGTGGTCGCGCCGCCGGAAGGCCCGTTCGCCTCGGCGATGTTCAACACCGTGCGCGGTTTCTCCAGCATCGCCGCCAGCACGCTGGTGGAGTGGTTTATCAGTCACCGTGAAAAATTCCACTCCAACGTGCTGGTCGATAGCGCCGCCAGCCGTGCGTGGCTGATGACCGCACCGAACAGCGCGCAATCCAGCAGCAGCTTGCCGTTGCTGCCGGATGGCAGCGCTAGCAGCGCGGAAAACCTCAGCGGCTTCGCCACCTTGCTGAAGCAGCAGGCGATGGTGCTGAGCCTGAGTGATTGCTACCAGATGCTTATTGCCTTCGCCGCCCTGCTTTTACTGTTAACCGCCTGGCTGCCGAAACGCGTGTGGCCACCACAAACACTGATTCAACCTGTTACGACGACGTCGAGATAATTGATATGCAAGCTTTTGCTCTGAAAAGAACGGTGCTGTTGAGCGCCCTATTACTGGTGTTATTGGCGATGGCCTTTTTTGTCTGGTCATCGATGACCGGCAACGATCATCGCACCACCGATGCCTATGTGAATGCCGATTACACGCTGGTTGCACCGAAAGTTTCCGGCTACATCGCCAGCGTCAACGTGCAAGACAACCAGCGCGTAAAGGCCGGCGAACTGCTGGCCACGCTCGACGACCGCGATTATCGTGTGGCGTTAGAGACCGCGCAGGCCAATTTGCAGGTCAGCGAGGCCAAGCGTTTGAGTAGCCAGGCGCAGCTGGAACAGCAGCAATCCACTATCGACCAGGCGAAGGCCACGTTAGCGGCGAGCCAGGCTTCCGCGCAGTACGCCGGACAGAGCGCCGCGCGTTACAACCAGCTGTATAAAAGTGGCACCATCGCCGCGGACGATCAGCAAAAAGCCAACTCAACGCAGCGTTCCGCCTCGGCCACCGTACGCCAGAGCGAAGCGGCGCTGGCTTCTGCCGTCAAGCAAGTTGGCGTGCTGCAAGCTGCAGTGCGTCAGGCCGCCGCCGATGTAACTGCCGCGCAGGCCAGCGTCGATCAGGCGCAACTCAATCTTTCCTATACACGGATTGTAGCGCCGGTGGATGGCATGGTCGGTCAGCGCTCAGTGCGCCTCGGCGCTTACGTTAGCGCAGGCACGCGTTTGCTGGCGGTGGTGCCGCTGCAGCAAACCTATATCACCGCTAATTATCTGGAAACGCAGCTGGCGGATGTGCAGCAAGGGCAGAAAGTGAGCGTGAAGGTGGATGCCTTGCCAGGCAAGGTATTTAGCGGTCACGTCGACAGCATTGCTCCGGCGACGGGCGCGACCTTTTCCGCCATTTCGCCGGACAACGCCACTGGTAATTACACCAAAGTGGTACAGCGTTTACCGGTGAAAATTGTGCTCGATGAGAACCAGCCGGATCGGGCAAAACTGCGCGTGGGAATGTCGGCGATACCGGAGATTGAGACCCGCTGAAAATGTGAGCGATATCTCAGAAGCGGCCTATTTATTTTTGGGACAAATCCGCGTAAATTAGCCCTCGATCCTGTTTCGGGCTTGCCTGGAGCGACCTGAGAAGAAAGCGTGTAGCGATGATGAACTCCACCTTTCTCTTATTCTGTTCGGGTTACGCGGGTTTGGGATCGCCCGCCGGGTAGCCGCTCAGAGGAGTTGTTTTGTGAGATACGCTTTGATGGGAATTTCTTTCTTCCTGTTGCTTTGGGTCGGTACCTTTGTACTGATGCTGTAGAGCCGCCAGGCGGGGCGACGCTGAGTCGCCCCACTTAATGGTTATTCCTCTTCTTCTTCCAGCGCTTTCACCGTTCCCGGCAAAATGCCATCGGCACGGAACATCGATTTAATCCCCCGTACCGCCTGACGAATACGATCGCTGTTTTCAATCAGCGCGAAACGCACATGGGTATCACCGTAATCACCAAAACCAATGCCCGGCGAGACACACACTTTGGCTTCCTGCATCAGTAATTTGGCGAACTCCAGCGAGCCAAGATGCGCGTAGTGATCGGGAATTTTCGCCCAGACGTACATCGACGCCTTCGGCAAATCGACCATCCAGCCCGCTTCGTGCAGGCCTTTCACCAGCACATCACGGCGGCGTTTGTACTGTTCAGCGATATCGCGCACACACTGTTGATCGCCTTCCAGCGCCGCTATCGCCGCCACCTGCAACGGTGTGAAGGTGCCGTAATCGTGATAACTCTTGATACGCGCCAGCGCAGAAACCAGCTCTTTGTTACCGACCATAAAGCCGATACGCCAGCCCGCCATGTTGTAGCTTTTCGACAGGGTAAAGAATTCCACCGCCACATCGCGCGCGCCCGGCACCTGCATAATCGATGGCGCTTTCCAGCCATCGTAGGTGATGTCGGCATAGGCGAGATCGTGGATCACCAGCACATTGTACTGCTTCGCCAGCGCGATGACGCGTTCGAAGAAATCGAGTTCAACGCATTGCGCCGTAGGATTCGACGGGAAGCCAAGAATCATCATTTTCGGTTTGGGATAGCTTTCGCGAATCGCCCGTTCCAGCTCGTTGAAGAAATCAACACCCGCCACCAGCGGAACAGAACGCACCTGCGCACCGGCAATCACCGCGCCGTAAATGTGAATCGGATAGCTGGGATTCGGCACCAGCACGGTGTCGCCGTGATCGAGCGTGGCCAGCATCAAGTGCGCCAAACCCTCTTTCGAGCCGATGGTGACAATCGCTTCCGATTCCGGATCGATTTCCACCTGATAACGGTCTGCGTACCAGCGCGAAATCGCGCGACGCAAACGGGGAATGCCTTTCGAGGTTGAGTAACCGTGCGTGTCTTCGCGCTGCGCCACCTGACAAAGTTTTTCAACGATGTGCGGCGGCGTAGGGCCATCCGGATTGCCCATCGAGAAATCGATAATGTCTTCGCCGCGCCGACGCGCAGCCATCTTCAATTCAGCGGTGATGTTAAAAACATACGGGGGAAGGCGTTCAATACGCGAGAAACGACGGGGTGTGCTGTTATCAGCCATGATGTCCTCTGGTTTACGTAAGCGCCCGGACCGTCCGAGCGACGTGGGTCACTGTGGTGACCGCACCAAGAACATAACGCGCTGATAACAAGATTGTCGAGAGCGGAATAAAATAATTTTAATTATTTGGATTCAGGCGGCCAAACACCCAATCGCTTACCCATTGGCCGTTTAGCAGATAATTATCCCGTAACGTGCCCTCAAGGGCGAAACCATTCTTCTCCAGAATACGGCGCGACGGCCAATTCCCCTCAATCACCATCGCTTTCAGCTTATGAAATTCTGCCTGCAGTAAAAACTGGCACAGCGCGTCGAGCGCTTCACTGCCATAGCCTAAACCGGTAAACGCCGCGCGTAGCATGTAACCCACTTCGGCCTGACGATACGGATGCCATTCGGCGCTACAGCCAAACAACCCAATCGGCTCACCGCTTTCCCGAATGCGTGCCACCAAACACAGCATATGAAAACTGCTCGCCTGCCACGGCGCCAAACGCTCGTTAAAGCGTTGACGGATATCGTTTTCATCCGGGATTTCACTAACCCACGTCATGGCGGCGGCGTCCTGGTGTACCGCTTTGAAAATCTGCCAGTCTTCTGGCTGAAGTCGGCTGAGGGATAAACGTGGAGTGAGTAATTGCATGGCTGAGCCCCCCTTTTTTTATACGGCAACATAGCAAACCGGCGTATTCACAACCAGCGATCGGCGCACGCTTTCGCTAATCCTCTTTTTGTGAGTCAGGTATTCCTCTTTTCGGGAGGTCGCCATGAATGGCGACCCTACACAGGCGGAGTACGATTGCCATTTATGGCGACCTGGCATGTTAAAAATTGATCTCGACTACGAGAAAGGTCTGCACATTGCCGTGGCGCTGGCGGAACGTGATCACATTTTTTATCATAGCCTCCCGTTTCTTGCCTGAGAGATGCCCTTGCCTTCCCACTTCGACATGCTGCTGGCGGTTTTTGACCGCGCGGCGCTGATGCTGATTTGCCTGTTCTTTCTCACTCGCACGCGGGTGTTCCGTCAGCTGCTGCAAAAAGATGAGCATTCGGTACGCGAAAAAGTGGTGGTGACGGCCATATTCTCGCTGTTTGCGCTATTCAGCACCTGGTCGGGCATTAACGTCGACGGTTCGCTGCTCAATGTGCGTGTCATTGCGGTGATGTCCGGCGGCATTCTGTTCGGTCCCTGGGTGGGCATCGCCACCGGTGTGATTGCCGGTTTGCATCGCTATCTGATTGATATGGATGGCGTCACGGCGGTGCCTTGCCTAATCACCAGCATCATTGCCGGCATTGCCTCAGGCGTGATTAATCGCCGGGTAAGTAAAGAGCAGCGCTGGCGCGCCGGTATTCTCGGCGGCATGTTGTGCGAAAGCCTGACCATGCTGCTGATTGTATTGTGGGCCAAGCCGATGACGCTGGGCCTGGCAATTGTGTCTGAGATTGCGCTGCCAATGATTTTGGGCGCATCAAGTATCGGTTTAATCGTGCTGCTGGTACAGAGCGTTGAAGGTGAGAAAGAGGCGATTGCGGCGCGTCAGGCCAAGCTGGCGCTGGAAATCGCCAACAAAACGCTGCCGCTGTTTCGTCAGGTTGATAGCCAGTCGCTGCACAAAGTGTGCGATATCATCCGCAGCGACATTCACGCCGATGCGGTCGCCATCACCAATAACAAACAGATTCTCGCTTACGTCGGTTATGGCGAGCAGAACTATCACAACGGCGATGATGCCATCAGCCCAACCACTGCGCAGGCGATCGCCAGCGGCAAAATCATCATCAAGAACAACGATGAGGCGCATCGCACCAAAGATATTCACTCGATGTTGGTTATTCCCCTTTGGGAAAAAGGGGAAGTGACCGGCACGCTAAAAATCTATTATCGCCGTGCGCATCGCATTACCGGTTCGCTGAAAGAGATGGCGATTGGGCTGTCGCAAATCATCTCCACCCAGCTGGAAGTGTCGCGGGCTGAGCAGTTGCGTGAAATGGCGAACAAGGCTGAATTACGCGCGCTGCAGAGTAAAATTAACCCGCATTTCCTGTTTAACGCGCTGAATGCTATTTCCTCATCGATTCGCCTTAATCCAGACACCGCGCGCCAGTTGGTGATCAACCTGTCGCGTTATCTGCGCTACAACCTCGAACTCAACGATGACGAGCTTATCGATATCAAGAAAGAGTTGTGGCAGGTGAAGGACTACATCGCGATCGAGCAGGCGCGTTTCGGCGACAAGCTGTCGATGATTTATGACGTGGATGAAGATCTGCACTTCACGCTGCCCAGCCTGCTGATTCAACCGCTGGTGGAGAATGCCATTGTGCACGGTATTCAGCCTTGTCGCGGCAAAGGCGTGGTAACGCTGAGCGTGAAAGATTTGGGCGATCGGGTACGCGTCGCAGTGCGTGATACCGGCGACGGCATCAGCGAGGATGTGATGAGCCGCGTGGCGCGTAATGAGATGCCCGGCAACAAGATTGGTCTGCTGAATGTGCATCATCGCGTAAAATTGCTGTCTGGTCAGGGGTTGGTTATCACCCGCCATCATCCGGGCACTGAAATCGCCTTTACGCTTAGCAAGAATGGTCAGTCGCTACCTGCGCCGCTGCGCCCTACCACGGAAACCACCACGTGAAAGCCATCATCGTTGAAGACGAGTTTCTCGCCCAGCAAGAGTTAAGCTGGATGATTCAGCAACACAGCCAAATCAGCGTTGAGGCCTGCTTTGATGATGGGCTTGAGGTGCTGAAATATCTGCAGAATCATCGGGTGGATGTGATTTTCCTCGACATCAACATTCCGTCGCTAGATGGCATGCTGCTGGCGCAAAACATCAATCAGTTTGCCCATAAGCCGTTGATTGTGTTTATCACCGCGTGGAAAGAGCATGCGGTTGACGCGTTTGAACTGGACGCCTTTGACTACATTCTCAAGCCGTATCACGAGTCGCGCATCATGACAATGCTGCAGAAACTGGAAGCCAGCGCCCAGCAGCAGTCGCAACCGCAAAACGCGGCGGCCAGCTCGCCACAAACCGTCAATCTGGTGAAAGACGAACGCATCATCGTCACCGACATCAACGAGATCTATTACGTTGAGGCGCACGAGAAGCTGACGTTTGTTTATACGCGGCGCGAAGCCTATGTGATGTCGATGGTGATCAGTGAATTCTGCAGCCGTTTGCCGGAACAGCAATTCTTCCGCTGCCATCGATCTTACTGCGTCAATCTGAGCAAGATTCGTGAAATCGAGCCGTGGTTTAACAATACCTATTTGGTTAAGTTGCGTGATTTGGATGCGCAGGTGCCGGTGAGTCGCAGCAAGGTGAAAGCCTTTCGGCAGTTGATGAGGTTATAAGGCGAACGGCGGATGCCGCTCGCCTGCGTGCTTACAGTTCGCGGCCCAGCACCTGACGCAGGTGCGCACCGGCGCCCAGCAAGCCCGGCTGATCGTGACTGATCATATACACCGGAATATCAACCAGGTAATCGCGGAAGCGACCTTTATCTTCAAACGCCGCGCGGAAACCGGACGCTTTAAAGAAGTCGAGGAAGCGCGGCACAATACCGCCGGCGATATAGACGCCGCCGAAGGTGCCCAGATTCAACGCCAGGTTGCCGCCGAAACGACCCATAATCACGCAGAACAGCGACAGTGCGCGACGGCAATCGATGCAGCTGTCTTGCAACGCGCGCTCGGTAACATCTTTTGGCTTGAGGTTTTCTGGCTCACGCTCATCAGACTTCACGATGGCGCGATACAGATTGACCAAACCGGCACCGGACAGTACGCGTTCAGCCGAAACGTGGCCAATCTCCGCGCGCAGCACTTCGAGAATGTCACCCTCTTCTTCGCTATTTGGCGCAAAGTCAACGTGGCCGCCCTCGCCCGGCAAGCTGATCCAGCGTTTATCCACGTGCACCAAATGGCTGACGCCGAGGCCGGTGCCCGCACCGTAAATCGCGATGGGCTTGCCTTCAACGGGCGCTTTGCCGCCAAACTGAATCACTTCCTTTTCGCTCAGCATCGGAATCGCCATCGAAACGGCGGTGAAATCATTGATGATTTCCAGGCTTTCCAGCGCCAGATGCTCTTTCATCACTTTGGTGGAGAACGCCCAATCGTGGTTGGTCATCTCTACCCAATCGCCGGTGATCGGACAGGCAATGGCGATACAAGCGTGCTTAATATCCTGTTTTTGCTCATCAAGATAGTGACGAATCACCGCTTCAAGATTGTCGTAGTCTGATGTTGAGAAGGTTTGGGCTTGCGAGATAGCACCGTTTTCTACCTCACACAATGCGAGACGGGCATTGGTACCGCCCACATCGCCGACCAGGGCGTATGTTGTCATTCTTCTGCTGCTCCGCTTGGGTCATAAACAATTGCAGGACACTATAAAAGCCTGCCAATAAAACAACAACGCCCACCTGCACGATGGGCGTAATCCATTTAAAGATGCTGCACAGCCTACCGATCGCCTGCCCGACTTCCCAGCGGCAACTTTCCGAAATTTAGCCACTATTACGCTGATGCAGTGCGGCGGTGACCTTACGCAGCAGCGGCGGCAAATCCTGTTTGTCCATCACCACTTCCACCAGCGACAGACGCCGATTCCGCATTAATTGCGCCATCACCGCGTCCAGCTGCACCGTTTCGCTGACGCGCCAGCTCTGCGCCGCGCACTCTTGACTCAGCGCCTGCGGCAGCGCGGTCCAGTTCCATTGCGCGATATCATTGTAACGTTGCTCAGCACCGTGAATCGCGCGCTCAACCGTGTAGCCATCATTGTTAATCAGGAAAATGATCGGCTGCTGGCCGTCGCGAAGCATCGAACCCAACTCCTGAATCGTCAGCTGCGCGGAGCCATCGCCAATGATCAGGATGACCCGGCGATCCGGCTGCGCGGTTTGCGCACCAAAGGTGGCGGGTAAAGTATAGCCAATCGATCCCCACAGCGGTTGCACCAGCAATTGCGCATCCTGCGGTAACCGCAGCGCCGCAGCGCCAAAGGCTGCGGTGCCTTGATCGGCGAGGATAATATCACCCGGCTGCAGGAAGCGCTGCATTGCCTGCCAGAATGCCTGCTGACTGATTACCGCCGCAGCAATTTGCTCACTTTCTTCGCACTCAGGCGCATCCGCCAGCCGCCAGTGCGCGCAGTGACGCTGATAAATGGGCGTCAGCGCCGCCAGCGCCTGCTGCATGCTTAACGGCGCAAACACCTCGCCAGCGACCGTGGCCTGAAACGGCTGCAGATCGATCACGCGCTCGGCAGGCAGATTTTGCGTGAAGCCGGCGGTTAAGGTATCGGTAAACCGCACGCCGACGCACAGCGTGACGTCGGTATCTTCGATGGCCTGGCGCACCGCATCGCTGCTGCCTTGCGCGGCGTAAGTGCCGACGTAACCCGGCTGCTGCTCGTTGAGCACGCCTTTGCCCATCAATAAGGTGGCGGCAGGAATCGCGCGCAGCTGGCGCAACGCCTCAAGCTGCGGCTGCAACTGCCAGCGCGCGGCAAGGAAATCCGCCAACAGCGCCACGCGCTGCGCCGGTGCCAGCAAGCGCTCTGCCGCATCAGCAAAGGCTGCGGCAACCTGCTGATGTCTGTCTGCCGCTGTAATTTTTTCCTCTGGCAGCGAAATCTCAGCCGCCGCCACATCCACCGCCAGCAATAAATAGCCGGGACGATGTTGCGTTAGCGCCTCGCTGATAACGCGATCGATCTCCGCCACCGCGTTCTCCGCCGTCAATACCGCAGAGGCCACACTCACTTCCTGCGCCATCCGCAGGAAGTGACCAAAATCGCCATCACCCAGCGAATGGTGCACGCAATCGCCCTGCTGCTGCGCCTGACTCGCGGGCGCGCCAACGATATGAATCACCGGTACATATTCGGCATAGCTGCCGGCGATGCCGTTAATCGCGCTAAGCTCGCCGACGCCAAACGTGGTCAGCAGTGCCGCCGCGCCGTTGCAGCGCCCATAGCCATCTGCCGCATAGGCCGCATTCAATTCATTGGCGCAGCCAACCCAGGCAATTTCGGGATGCGCAATTACACTGTCGAGGAATTGCAGGTTGTAATCGCCCGGCACGCCGAACAGATGTCGGATGCCGCTTTGCTGTAATCGGTGCAGTAAATAATCGCCAACGTTGGGGGTTTTCATCGACAGCTCCTTGTTAAGGGGATAATCAGGAGTATTAGCGATGTGGCTGAATTGGCGAGATATTCACCATCGTGTGATGCTGATTTGTGGCAAGCATTCGTTACGACGATAGATAATTCTGTAAGTTGCGATCTTCGGCGCGTTTCGCCTTAGTGTAAACGCATACACTGCTATGCTGATGTCACTTTCTCCCCTACTGAGACAGGAACGCTGCATGAGTGCTTTTCCCCATCCCGAACGTTATCAACAGATGCAATACCGTCGCAGTGGCCGTAGCGGCTTGAAGTTACCGGCGATTTCGCTGGGTTTGTGGCATAACTTTGGCGACAGTACACGCGTTGATAACAGCCGTGAACTGCTGCGCCACGCCTTTGATCGCGGCATCACCCATTTCGATCTCGCCAATAATTACGGCCCACCGCCGGGATCGGCTGAATCTAACTTTGGTCGCATTCTGCGCGAGGATTTTCAGGGGCTGCGCGATGAGCTGGTGATCTCAACCAAAGCCGGTTACACCATGTGGGACGGCCCATACGGCGATTGGGGTTCACGTAAGTATCTGATTTCCAGCCTCGATCAAAGCCTGAAGCGCATGGGACTTGAGTACGTTGATATCTTCTATCACCATCGTCCCGATCCCGAAACGCCGCTGGAAGAGACCATGCGCGCGCTGGATCAGGTGGTACGTCAGGGCAAAGCGCTGTATGCCGCTATCTCTAACTATCCGGCAGACAAAGCCGCCGAAGCGATTGCGATTCTGCGCGACCTCGGCACGCCATGCCTAATCCACCAGCCGCGTTATTCAATGTTTGAACGTACGCCAGAGCAGGGTTTGCTGGATGTGCTGGGCGATAACGGCGTCGGTTGTATCGCCTTCTCGCCGCTGGCGGGTGGCGTGTTAACCGACCGCTATTTGCAGGGCATTCCGCAAGATTCGCGCATCGCCAGCGGCAGTAAGTTCCTGAATGAAAACCAGTTAACGCAAGAGAAGATGGAAAAAGTGCGCCAGCTGCAGGCGATTGCCCAACAGCGCGGCCAGAAACTGGCGCAGATGGCGCTGAGCTGGGTGTTGCGCGATGCGCGTGTTACTTCGGTGCTGATTGGCGCCAGCAAAACTGCGCAAATTGATGATGCGGTTGAGATGTTGAGCCAGCCGGTGCTGAGCCAGGACGAGATCGACACCATCCACAATATCTTAGTGTAAACGTTTACCCGCCCGGCATGTGTCGGGGATTTTCCGCAGCAGAAAATTCTCATTTCAGATTTCCCTTAGCGTTTTCAGACTGATTCTCAAGGCTTACCTGGTCCGATGTGGCAAACTAGCGCAACGGTGGCAGTGATAAGCTACTGAAAAGGAGAAGTTATGAAACGTGCCATTTTGTTTGCCGCCTTGCTGGCAACTTTATCCCCGTTGGCTATCAGCACAGCACAAGCCGACAGCGCCACCATCAATTTGGGTCCGGGCGTTACGCTGCATCTCGGCGATCGCGATCGTCACGGCAATTACTGGGACGGCGGTCACTGGCGTGAACCGCGCTGGTGGAACGATCGTTATCGTTACGATGAGCATCGCTGGTGGCGTCATGAAGAGTGGAAGCGCCATCGCGCCTATGAACGTGAGCGCGAACGTCGCTGGCATGAACGTGAACGTCGTGACCATTGGCGTCACGATCATCGCCATGATGATCGTCGTGATCACCGCGATCACCATCATCACTAAACAAAAAATCCCGCTAATAAGCGGGATTTTTCTTTTGTAGCGCTGTTACCAACCAAGCGCTTCGCCGACCAGCAAGTAGAGATTGAGGGCGATGACCAGCACCACAATCAGCCGTCCAGCATTCTGCATCAGGCGCGAGTTCACCATCTCATCACCCATCAATTCGCGGTTGCCGGTGAAGGACAACAGCGGAATTAGCGCCAGCGCAATACCGAAACTCAGCAACACCTGGCTCATTACCAGAATGCGCGTGGGATCCCAGCCCGCCCAGATGACAATAAATGAGGGCAACATGGTGATAGTGCGGCGGAACCACAGCGGAATGTGGAAACGAATAAAGCCCTGCATCACCACTTGTCCCGCCAGCGTGCCGACCACGGTTGAAGAGAGACCGGCAGCCACCAAACTCAAACCAAACACAATCGCCGCCGCTTCGCCCAACAACGGTTGCAGCGTTAAGTAAGCCTGATCGAGATCGACGATGCTGGAGTGGCCGCTAAAGTGAAATGCCGCAGCAGCGGTTGCCATCATCGCCAGATTCACAAAGCCAGCGATAGTCATGGCAATCGCCACATCCAGTTTGGTTGAGCTGTAGCGTTGCGCCTTGCTGCCTTTATTACCGTGCTGCGTCAGCGCCGAGTGCAGATAAATGACGTGCGGCATAATGGTGGCACCTAACACGCCAGCGGCGAGGAAGACCGCGTCCGACGTCGGCAACGATGGCAGCGCCATGCCAACCACCAGCTCACTGACTTTCGGCTGGGAGAAAAACAGCTCCACGATATACGCCGCCGCCACAAACAGCAGCAGGCCGCCAATCACCAATTCCAGTGGCTTTTGGCCGCGACTTTGCAGCATCAGAATCAGGTAAGTTGCGATACCGGTTAACACCGCGCCCTGCAGCAGCGAAATGCCGAGTAACAGCTTGAAGCCGAGCGCCGCGCCGATAAATTCAGCGAGATCGGTGGCCATGGCGATGATTTCCGCCTGCACCCAATAGAACCACACCGCCGGACGCGGAAAGCGATCGCGGATGTGTTCTGCAAGATTTTTGCCGGTGGCAATGCCGAGCTTGGCGGACATCAGCTGGATCAGCATCGCCATAACGTTGGCCCACACCACCACCCACAACAGCTTGTAGCCGTAGGCGGCACCGGCCTGAATGTTGGTCGCGAAGTTGCCGGGATCGATATAGCCAATCGCCGCAATAAAAGCGGGACCCAGCAGCGCGAGTTTAATCTTTCTGGCTCCGCGAGCGGCGCGCTCAGCGGTGCGGCTTTCTAGCATAGTTTTACCCTGTCTTAACACTTGTTGACCCGACCAGCTTAAGGGGCATTCAAGGCAGATGAAATGTGGTTATAGTTATTGTATTAATAGATGGTGCTATGAAGTATAGCCATTGCTATACATTGCGGTAAAGCCCGTTCTTGCCAAAAATACTCGCAACGCAAATGACTCTACTCTTGGGTCATTTTATAGACAATGTTTTTGTGGATATTTCTTGTGATGGATTTGTAATGGGGTTGTGAGCGGCCAGACTTATCTGAGAAAAATCGCGATAGCGAATACTTATAATGTGGTTTTGATCTCGTTTTTAAGTAACGCGTTACATAGAATACGCAACAAAATACAACCCTCCTCAAATTTGGAGCCGACATGTCCCATGTTTTGCATTTTATTTTAGCACTAGTGGTGGTAGCGGTGCTGGCCTTGCTGGTCAGCAACGATCGTAAAAGCATCCGTCTTCGTTTTATCGTACAGCTTCTGGTGATCGAATTGTTGTTGGCGTGGTTCTTCCTGAACTCCTCCATCGGTCTCGGCTTCGTGCAGGGCTTCGCTGGGTTCTTTGATCATCTGCTCAAATATGCCGCCGAAGGCACCAACTTCGTGTTTGGCAATATGAGTGAAAAAGGTCTCGCCTTCTTCTTCCTCAACGTGCTTTGCCCAATCATCTTTATCTCTGCGTTGATTGGTATTTTGCAGCACTTCCGCATCTTACCTTGGGTGATTCGCGGTATTGGTACCGTACTGTCAAAAGTAAACGGTATGGGCAAACTGGAATCTTTCAACGCCGTAAGCTCTCTGATTTTGGGACAGTCAGAAAACTTTATCGCCTATAAAGATATCCTCGGCAAAATGTCACAGCGCCGCATGTACACCATGGCAGCGACCGCCATGTCGACGGTTTCCATGTCAATTGTCGGCGCCTACATGACCATGCTGCAGCCAAAATATGTAGTGGCCGCGCTGGTATTGAACATGTTTAGCACCTTTATCGTGCTGTCGCTGATTAACCCGTACCGCGTCGATAGTGAAGAAGATCTGCAATTGCAGGATCTGCATAAAGGCCAGAGCTTCTTCGAAATGCTGGGCGAATACATCCTCGCCGGTTTTAAAGTAGCGATGATCGTCGCTGCGATGCTGATTGGTTTTATCGCCTTAATCACCGGTCTGAACGCGCTGTTCGATCTGATTTTCGGCATCAGCTTCCAGGGCGTGCTGGGTTATGTGTTCTATCCATTTGCGTGGGTGATGGGCGTTCCTTCACACGAAGCGCTGCAAGTGGGCAGCATCATGGCAACCAAACTGGTTTCCAACGAATTCGTGGCGATGATGGATCTGCAGAAAATCGCTGGTCAGCTGTCACCGCACTCGGAAGGCATTCTCTCGGTGTTCCTCGTCTCCTTTGCTAACTTCTCTTCTATCGGGATTGTGGCGGGCGCGATTAAAGGTCTGCACGAAGAGCAAGGTAACGTGGTTTCACGCTTTGGTCTGAAACTGCTGTACGGTTCAACGCTGGTGAGCGTGCTGTCAGCCGCTATCGCCGGCCTGGTGTTGGCCTTCTGATCAAAGGGGCGAGCTACGGCTCGCCCTTCTCTTCTTATTTATTTCAATCGGTTCTATCCCGCCTCGCCCCGGCTTTTCCCCCGCCATCACCCGCTTCACCGTGAAACGCAAAACCTTTGCACAATATTGAATTTCCGTTCATACCGCCTGCGCCCGTAGTTTTTCTCCATGACGTCACTTCAGGAGAACCGCATGAGCATTCAATTCCTTGGCATGATTGGCCACCGCCTCGCCTCCGAGATTATCCCGGCTAGCGGCCCGCTGTTCGATAAAGAGTACATTGCACGTTTTGCGCGTGCGCATGAAGACGCTGGTTTTGATCGCATTCTGGTGGGCTATTGGTCGGATCAGCCGGATGGCTTTCTGGTGACCGCGCACGCGGCGGCGCACACCTCAACGCTGAAATTTTTGCTGGCGCATCGCCCCGGCTTTGTCTCGCCGACATTAGCGGCGCGCAAACTGGCTTCCCTTGATCACCTCACCGACGGCCGTTTAGCGGTGCACATTATTAGCGGCGGTAGCGATGCCGAGCAGCGCCGCGACGGTGACTTCCTCAACAAAGCCGAGCGTTATGCGCGCAGCAATGAGTTTCTCACCGTGTTGAAGCAGAGCCTCGAATCTGCGCAGCCGTACGATCATCAAGGTCCTTTTTATCAGGTCGAACAGGCGTTTTCGGCCATCAAACCGTTGCAGAAAAAACTGCCTATCTATTTTGGCGGATCGTCGCAGGAAGCGATTGATGTCGCTGCACGGCATGCCGATGTGTTTGCGCTGTGGGGCGAACCGCTGAAAGGTGCTGAGGAGACGGTACGCAACGTGCGCGCTGCTGCTGCCAGACAGGGGCGCGAAATCAACTTCAACATTTCGTTCCGCCCGATTCTTGGCAAAACGGAGAAAGAAGCCTGGGAACGCGCGGAACACATCCGCGCTACGGCAGAGAAACAGCTCAACGAAACTGGCTTTGCCTTTGGCAAGGCGAAACCGCAGAGCGTTGGCGCACAGCGTTTACTCGCCGCCGCCAATGAAGGCGATCGTCTGGATAAAGTGTTGTGGACCGGCGTCGCAAAACTGGTTCAGGGCGGCTACAACTCCACCGCGCTGGTGGGAACACCGGAACAAGTCTCCGATGCGCTGCTGGAATATTATCGCCTTGGCATCCATAGCGTACTGATTCGCGGCTTCGACCCGCTTAACGATGCAGTGGAATATGGCCGTGAGCTGATCCCGCTGACGCGCGAGAAAGTCCATGCGCTCTCCGCCGCCGATAAAAGGAGCGCCTCAGTCTGATGAGCCATTATCAGCACCATCGTCTGCGCGATTTCGTCGCCAATCTGGCTAATCTGCTGGAGACAAAGCCCGAGGAAGCCACGGTGTTACAACGTGGCAGCGAGTGGCTTGGCGAGCTGATTCGCCACGACGACTGGCTGGACGACGCCTTTACTCAACCTCATCCCGAACACTATCAGCAATATTTGTTATATGCCGATGCGCAGCAGCGCTTCTCGGTGGTGAGTTTCGTTTGGGGGCCGGGCCAGCAAACGCCAATTCACGACCATCGCGTATGGGGATTGATTGGCATGATGCGCGGCGCGGAAATTTCACAATCCTGGCAGCCGGGGCCGAACGGATTGCAGCCGGAAGGCGCTCCCGTTCGACTCGATCCTGGCAGCGTTGAAGCGGTATCGCCAACGGTGGGCGATATCCATCGCGTCAGCAACGCCTATGACGATCGCGTCTCCATCAGCATTCACGTTTATGGCGCCAACATTGGCGCGGTCAAACGCGCGGTCTACCGCGAAGACGGCAGCGAAAAAACGTTTATCTCCGGTTACAGCAACCGTTACTTACCGAACATTTGGGACCTTTCACATGACTAAACCGGTTTTCCCTTTACGCCAGGCGGCGGAACTTATTGATGCGCTGCGTCAGCAGCAGGAAGTGGCGATTGTCGATGTGCGCGATGAAGCGCTGTTTGCCACCGCGCATCCGCTGTTTGCGGTGAATATTCCGCTGTCAAAACTGGAGCTTGAGCTGCTCGACCGCATTCCGCAGCGCACCACCGCCATCACGCTGTATGACGGTGGCGAAGGCCTGGCACAAACCGCCGCCGAGCGCATTGCCGCACTGGGTTACAGCAATGTCGCGCTGCTGGCAAATGATTTGGCCGGCTGGCAAGCGGCGGGCGGCGAACTGTTTATCGACGTGAATTCACCCAGCAAAGCGTTTGGCGAGCTGGTTGAGCATCACAATCACACGCCCTCTTTGTCAGCGGACGACGTGCATCAGCTGATTAACAGCGATGCTAACGTGGTGGTGCTGGATGCACGCCGTTTCGATGAATATCAAACCATGAGTATTCCAGGCGCTACCAGCGTGCCGGGCGGTGAGCTGGTGCTGCGCGTGCGTGATATCGCGCCGTCGCCGGAGACCACGGTGATTGTTAACTGTGCCGGTCGCACACGCAGCATCATCGGTACGCAATCGCTGGTGAACGCCGGGATTCGCAATCCGGTGTTCGCGCTGCGCAATGGTACCATCGGCTGGACGCTGGCCGGACATGCTCTGGATCAAGGCCAGGCGCGCCGCTACGGCGAGACCAGCGAAACCGCCCAGCGTCAGGCGGCGAGTAATGCGCGCAGCATCGCCGATCGCGCCGGTGTGGAACGTATCCCACTCGCCACGCTGAAACGCTGGCAGCAGGAGACGCGCACCACTTATCTGTTTGATGTGCGTGATGCCGACGAGTACGCCGCCGGGCATCTGCCGGGCAGCCATCACGTGCCAGGGGGCCAATTGGTGCAGGAGACCGATCATTACGCCAGCGTACGCGGTGCGCGCATCGTGCTGATTGATGATGATGGCGTGCGCGCCAATATGACCGCATCCTGGCTGGCGCAGCTTGGCTGGCAGGTTTCGGTGCTGGACGAGCTGCAGTCCAGTGATTTCAGTGAAAGCGGAAACTGGAAAGCGCAGGTGCCGCCCGTCGCTCAACCCGAATTCATCTCACCGCAGCAGTTAGCGGAATGGTTGCAGGAAGGGCAAACGCAGGTGCTGGATTTCACCACGCGCGCAAACCATCTCAACAACCATATTCCGGGTGCGGCCTGGTTGCTGCGCTCTACCCTGCAGCAGCAAGGCAAAGCGTTGTTGCCGGAGGCGCGTCGCTATGTATTAACCTGTGGCAGCAGCCTGCTGGCAGGCTATGCGGTGGAACAGGTGGCTGAGCTGACCGGTAAACCGGTGTTTGTGCTGGAAGGCGGTAACGCTGCCTGGCGTGGTGCGGGTTTGCCGACGGAGCAAGGAGAACAGCATCTGCTGTCACCGGCTATTGATCGCTATCGTCGCCCGTATGAAGGTACCGATATTGAAGCAGGCGTGATGCAGGCTTATCTGGACTGGGAATACGGTTTAGTGGCGCAGCTGGATCGCGATGGCACGCACGGTTTCCGTGTGCTGCAATTGCAGCCGCAGGTAGCAACCGTCTGATAGCGTATTCTGTGGGGGCATTGCTCTCATGCAGATTGGTCGCCATAAATGGCGACCCTACGAAACGACAAAACCGCAGTTAAATGCGTTGCGTTTAGAAGGTGATTTTTTTGAATGTGTTCAGAATGAACAGAGATTTGGTGGAGATAAGCGGGATCGAACCGCTGACCTCTTGCATGCCATGCAAGCGCTCTCCCAGCTGAGCTATACCCCCACATCTGGAAATCATTTTTCGGTCAAACCGTTGGGAGCGGTTTGGTGGAGATAAGCGGGATCGAACCGCTGACCTCTTGCATGCCATGCAAGCGCTCTCCCAGCTGAGCTATACCCCCGAACCGAAAAACTGCCGAGTAAACTCGACGGACGGGATAATATGAAACCGCCTCATGAGTGTCAACGTCAAATTCTTGATCTGTGTTTGATCGCTGAAAAAGGCGTCAACCCCGCGTCGGCATGGCTTTTTTTTCAACACTTCATCCCATATTGCCTCTGTTTATATGCGCTATTTAACAATACTCACCAAACCCAACCTCAACCCAGCGTTAATTTAAGGTTAAAGATGTTAGGAGCGGTCTTGTTTTCGTTAAAAGTGCGTGTAAAACTTAGCGCGCTAATTAACCGGTCATCCTGCCAGGGTGTTCTCTCAATGACCGGCCAGCAACGTCCCCCATTAATCCATATAAGAAAAGTGAATTATGTCGCTGCATACACCTAAAGAGATCGCCCAACTGGCGATTCAAGCTGGCGTGACTAAAAGCCGCCTTCCTATCTCCACCTTGTTAATTCTTGGCTTTATGGCCGGTGCGTTTATCGCTACCGGTTTCCTGCTTGATCTGCATGTCATTAACCAACTGCCTGCTGAATGGGGCTCATTCGGCGTGCTGCTCGGCGCAGCGGTGTTCCCGGTTGGTTTGATCATGACGGTGCTGGCGGGCGGTGAGCTGCTGACCGGCAATATGATGACGATGCCCATCGCCTGGTTCGCGCGTCGCATCAGTGGCTTCAGCGTACTGCGTAACTGGTTTTGGGTGACCGTCGCTAATTTTATTGGCAGCGTTGCGGTAGCATGGTTTTTTGGTCACATGCTGGGCATGACCGAGGGCGATTACCTGAAGAAAACCGTGGCAATTGCGCACGCTAAAGTGAATGCCGATTTCCTGCACGCCTTTATTTCCGGCGTGGGCTGCAACTGGCTGGTGTGTCTGGCGGTGTGGCTCGCCTTCGCCAGTAAAGATGTGGTGGGTAAAATCTTCGGTATGTGGTTCCCGGTGATGGCGTTCGTGGCGATTGGCTTCCAGCACGTTGTCGCTAACATGTTTATTGTTCCGGCGGCGATTTTTGCCGGTCAGATGAGCTGGGCGGAATTTGCGCCAAACGTGATTGCGGTGTTCCTTGGTAACGGCGTGGGTGGTGCAATTTTTGTTGGTCTCACCTATTTCATCGCTTTCCGTCCGGAACAACCCGCAGTGAGCGAAGCACAATAACCGAATTTTGCCTTTTGTTGGAGTACAGAAGGCATTTTCTACCCAGGTTACTTTTCCCCGTTACGTTTTGTTGTAATATGTAGAACTAATGTATTTAACAGGGACTGCATCGTGAAAAAGGAATGGCTTACTCCCGAGGAGCTCGCGCTGGAAACGGGCTACAGTCGGCAAACGGTGAATAAATGGATCAAGCGTGAAAACTGGACAACCACGCCAAAGCCCGGTGTTCAGGGCGGTAAAGCGCGATTGATCCACATTGATGAGCGCGTAAAGAGCTTTGTTCAATCCACCCGCCACGCTAACGAACCCGCGGCTAATTACGGTGCACAACAAAATACGTTACCTGCGTTATTAATAAATTCTGTCCAGCAAATGACGGCAGCGGAGCAAGAGCAATTTGCGGCGTTGTTACTGCGGGAGGGAATTCGAGGCGTACTGGAACGTCTGGGGATTCAGGAAGCATAAATAAGCCGGAAGCAGATGCTTCCGGCTTTTTCATATTATGCGTTTGCTTCACGCTCAGCGATGAATGCCAGCGCTTTCTCAATACGCGCAACGCTGCGGCTGCGTCCAATCGCTTCTACCGTCACATCCAGCGCCGGTGACTGGCCTGAACCGGTCACCGCCACACGCAATGGCATTCCAACTTTACCCATGCCCAGCTCCAGCTCATCTGCCGCAGACTGAATTGCATGATGTACATTCTCAGCGTTCCAGTTGCTGTCGCTGATGGCGCCCAGTTTGTCGCGTACCACTTCCAGCGGCTGACGCGCGACCGGACGCAGATGCTTCTTCGCCGCGTCAGCATCAAAGGCTTCAAACTCTTCATAGAAGTAACGGCAAGATGCCGCGATCTCTACCAGAGTTTTGCAACGCTCGCTCAGCAAGGTAACCAGCTTGGCCAGTTCTGGACCAGTGCGGGTATCAATCTTCTGCTGCTCAATGTGCCATTGCAGCTGCGTAGCAACATATTCTGGCGGCAGCGTATTAATGTAGTGATGGTTCAGCCACTGCAATTTTTCAGTGTTGAAAGCACTGGCCGATTTGCTCACCGCATCCAGTGTGAACAGCTCTGCCATTTCCGCCACGCTGAAAATCTCCTGATCGCCATGTGACCAGCCGAGGCGCACCAGATAGTTGAGCAGCGCTTCCGGCAGATAACCGTCATCGCGATACTGCATCACACCGACAGCGCCATGACGCTTAGACAGCTTCTTACTGTCATCGCCAAGGATCATTGAGACGTGCGCATAGGTTGGCACTTCTGCACCGATCGCTTTCAGGATGTTGATCTGGCGTGGCGTGTTGTTGATATGGTCTTCACCACGAATCACGTGAGTGATGCCCATATCCCAGTCATCCACTACTACACAGAAGTTGTAGGTTGGCGAACCGTCGGTACGACGAATGATCAGATCATCCAGCTCCTGATTGCTGAATTCAATCGGGCCACGAATCTGATCGTCAAAGATGACAGAACCATCCTGCGGGTTGCGGAAGCGCACCACGCACGGCTCATCAGCAGCGTGATGTTCATGGCTGTCGCGGCAGCGGCCGTCGTAACGCGGCTTTTCGCCCTTTTCCATCTGCTCTTCACGCAGCGCATCAAGACGTTCTTTACTGCAGTAGCATTTATAGGCCGTGCCCGCTTCCAGCATGTCGTCGATCACCGCGTTGTAGCGATCAAAACGCTTGGTCTGATAATACGGACCTTCATCCCAGTTAAGGCTCAGCCAGTTCATACCATCCATGATGGCTTCAATGGCTTCCGGTGTGGAACGCTCCAGATCGGTATCTTCGATACGCAGAACAAATTCGCCCTTGTTATGGCGAGCATAAAGCCAGGAGTAAAGAGCAGTACGAGCACCGCCTACGTGCAGATAGCCGGTTGGGCTGGGTGCGAAGCGAGTTTTGATTTTCATTCAGCATTGCCTTAAATGCGCAGGTTTCATTGTCTGGATGACAAAAAAACGGGTTAACGCGAAAAAACAGTGCGCACATTCTAGCAGGTGAGGCTGATTCCTCAATGATTGTCGCGGTGGCATCCCGGTTTGCTGTGCGCTTTTCTGCTAATAAAACCAGCACATTGGCGAAAAGCACCCCACGATGATTATTTTTAAAGCGAACGCACATTTAAGTTTTAAAAACCGTTGACTCACTTTGAAGGATCCCTATAATGCGACTCCACACAGCGGGGGTGATTAGCTCAGTTGGTAGAGCATCTCCCTTACAAGGAGGGGGTCGGCGGTTCGAGCCCGTCATCACCCACCACTCTTTAGAAGGTTTAAAGATGGCCCGCAGTGAACAAGAGATAAGATATGGGTGATTAGCTCAGTTGGTAGAGCATCTCCCTTACAAGGAGGGGGTCGGCGGTTCGAGCCCGTCATCACCCACCATATCTTAGTCAGATGACACTCTTGTTAAGCAGTACGAAGTGGGTGATTAGCTCAGTTGGTAGAGCATCTCCCTTACAAGGAGGGGGTCGGCGGTTCGAGCCCGTCATCACCCACCACTTCGGGTCGTTAGCTCAGTTGGTAGAGCAGTTGACTTTTAATCAATTGGTCGCAGGTTCGAATCCTGCACGACCCACCAATGTAGAAAGGCGCCCTAAAGGCGCCTTTTTGCTATGCGTAGAATTTGTCCTCACGCTCGCCAAATCCCAACACATCTTTTCGCAAGCTTAACACTCCCTGCCCTCAAGCCTCCTTATGCTTTGACCGATAACGATAATGGTCTATTGCAAGGAGAAAACCATGTCTATATCCAGCGTTAGTAGTGTCAGCACCGCAAGTAGCGGCGGCGGATCGACCTCAGAAATCGCCAGCCTTAACAAGCAGATTCAATCCATCACCAAGCAGCTGAAAGATCTTTCCAGCGACGATACGCTCACCGATGAACAAAAATCGGAACAGGAGCAGATGCTGCAATCACAGATTCAAATGATTGAAGCGCAAATCGCGCAGATTGAGCAGCAGCAAGCCGAGAAAGCGCAGCAGAAACAGGAAGCTCAGCAACCAGCGGCGAACAAAGCCGATGGTATCAACCGTCCAACCGATACCAATCAGATCAACGTGTACGTTTAAAACGCCGGCTTTAGCATGCGTTGTTGCGTCAGCAGAGCCGCCTGCTGACGCACTTCCTGCCAGATCGCTTCTGCGGCGGGTGTCAGCGAGCGGTTTTTACGCTTGATCAGCATCAGGCTGCGATTAATTTCCGGATAGAGACGTCGCACCGTGAGTTTGCGTCCTGACGGCAACGGCAAGGCCAGCGCGGGCAGAATACTGATGCCAATCCCCGCTTCCACCATTGGATAAAGCGTGGCGGGATGGCCGATTTCCTGCACCACATTCACACTCAATGCCAGCTGTTGCAGCGCGGCATCAACTAATACGCGGCTGCCAGAAGCATAATCCTGCAGCACCATATTGCGTCCGGCCAGCATCGACCACTGCGCCTGCTCAATTTGCGCCAGCTCGTCATCTTCATGACACAGCAGCAAAAAAGGCTCCTGCAAAATCTCTTCGCTATCGAAATCGGTGTCGTTGAGCGGGCCAATCACAATGCCAAAATCGACCTCCGCATTACGTACGCTTTGCAGCACCCATTGCTGCACGCGGTCATGCAGGATGACACGGATATCCGGATAGCGCTGCTGGCTGCTGGCCAGACACTGCGGCATAAGATGGGCAGAAGGTGTTTGGCTGGCGGCAACACGCACCGTGCCACTGCGCTGTTCGCCATAACTGCGCACATCCAACACCGTGGTATTGAGATCTTCCAATAAACGATTAAGCCGCGTGGCCAACTGCTGCCCCGCTTCGGTCAGCATCACTTCTCGCGTGGTGCGATCCAGCAAACGTACGCCCATTTCCGCTTCCAGCTCTTTAATGCTGTGACTTACCGCCGACTGACTCAAACCAATCGCTTGACCCGCCAGACTGAAGCTGCCGTGATGCGCCACCGCCACAAAGGTTCGCAGCTGACGTAAAGTGTAATTCATCGATATCGCTCATAGATTGATGCAATAAATCAATTTTATTTCTAAACCCAGCGGGCGCACAATTAGCACCATCAATTTTTTAAATTTAACCGGATTTTAACAATGGGATTTTTACGCCTCGATCCGATGATGATTAAACTCATCATCACCGTGCTGCTGGCCAGCTTCGTTCCTGCCAAAGGCGTGTTTGTCGACATCTTTGAATATCTGACCACCGCCGCCATTGCGCTGCTGTTCTTTATGCATGGCGCCAAACTGTCACGCGAGAAGATCATTGCCGGCAGCAGCCACTGGCGTTTGCACTTGTGGATTATGTGCAGCACCTTTGTGATTTTCCCGATTATTGGTTTGCTGATTGTCTGGTGGCATCCGGTTAACGTCAGCCCGGAAATCTACACCGGCTTTATCTATCTGTGTATTCTGCCGGCGACCGTGCAGTCGTCTATCGCCTTCACCTCAATGGCGGGCGGTAACGTCGCCGCAGCGGTATGCGCAGCTTCGGCATCCAGCCTGCTCGGCGTTTTTGTTTCGCCGCTGCTGGTGAATCTGGTAATGAATGTGCATAGCGAAATGCCGGGCAACGGCCTGGAGCAGATTGGTAAAATCATGCTGCAACTGCTGGTGCCGTTTGTTTTAGGACATTTGTCGCGTCGCTGGATTGGCGCGTGGGTTGAGAAACATCGCAGCCTGATTGGTAAAACCGACCAAACCTCAATTCTGCTGGTGGTTTACTCCGCGTTCAGCGAAGCGGTAGTGAACGGCATCTGGCATCGCGTTGGCGTGGATACGTTGCTGTGGATTCTGGTTGGCAGCGTGCTGGTACTGTTTATTGCACTGGCGATTAACCTGGCGGCATCGCGCTTGTTTGGCTTTAGCCGTGCGGATGAGATTGTGGTGCTGTTCTGTGGCTCGAAAAAGAGTCTGGCGAACGGTGTGCCGATGGCCAACATCCTGTTCCCGGCCAGTTCCGTGGGGATTATCGTGCTGCCGCTGATGATCTTCCATCAGGTGCAGTTAATGGTGTGTTCTTTCATTGCCCAGCGCTATAAAGCCGGCAATGAAAAACGGCTGGCGCAGCAGCAAGTCGAAGCGCAGAAGTCCTAAGTAAAACGGCCCGCAAATGCGGGCCGTTTTGTTATTCACTGCGCTTGAGCGGTTTAATTAAACCTTCCAGACCTTCGATCTTAATCGTCAGCGTCAGCTGCATCAGTTCGCCTAACTTACCGGCCGGAAATTCATCTTTACGGGCGAACCACAGCAAATACTCCTCCGGTACATCAATCAGCACTCTGCCCTTGTACTTGCCGAACGGCATCACGGTATTGGCGATTTCAACCAGTTGCTGTTTATCCACGTTAGGCTCCGAGCAGGCGAATCATTTCCGCTTCGTCGATCACCGCAATGCCGAGTTCCTGCGCTTTCGCCAGCTTGGAACCGGCCGCTTTACCCGCAATCAGCAAATCGGTTTTCTTCGACACGCTGCCGCTCACTTTAGCGCCCAGCGCCACCAAACGTTCTTTGGCATCATCACGGTTCATCTGCGACAGAGAGCCGGTCAAAACCACGGTTTTACCGGCAAACGGACTATCAATCTCTTCGACATTGACCACTTCAACCTTTGGCCAATGCACGCCAATCTCTTCGGTGAGATCGCGAATAACGGCGCGGTTGCTCTCTTCATCCATAAAATTACGCACATGTGTCGCCACCACTTTGCCGACATCCTGCACTTCAATTAGCGCATCAAGATCGGCGTTCATCACTTTTTCCAGCTCGCCAAAGTGATTGGCAAGGTTAGCGGCGGTAGCTTCGCCGACTTCACGAATACCCAGCGCATAGAGGAAACGCGCCAGCGTGGTGGATTTGGCCTTTTCCAGCGCATCAACCACGTTCTGCGCCGATTTCGGCCCCATGCGATCGAGTCCGGTTAGCTTACCGGCGGTAAGACGGAACAGATCGGCGGGCGTTAAGACGTACTCTTTCTCAACCAGCTGATCGATGATTTTGTCGCCCATGCCATCAACATCCATCGCACGACGCGAAACGAAATGTTTGAGCGCTTCTTTGCGCTGCGCGCCACAAATCAGACCACCGGTGCAGCGCGTCACCACTTCCCCCTCCACGCGTTCAACGTCTGAACCGCACACCGGGCAATGACTTGGAAAAACGATTTCACGCGTCTCTTCCGGGCGCTCCGATTCCACCACATTGACCACTTGCGGAATCACATCACCGGCGCGGCGAATCACCACTTTGTCGCCGATGCGCAATCCCAATCGGGCGATTTCATCAGCGTTATGCAAAGTTGCGTTGCTCACCACAACACCGGCAACCTGAACCGGCTCCAGTCGCGCCACTGGCGTAATCGCGCCGGTGCGGCCTACCTGGAATTCGACATCGCGCACGAACGTCATCTGTTCCTGCGCCGGAAATTTAAAGGCCACTGCCCAGCGCGGTGCGCGCGCCACAAAGCCGAGCTGCTCCTGCAGCGCCTGTGAATCGACCTTGATAACCACGCCATCAATGTCGAAGCCGAGCGACGGGCGCTCTTGCTCAACCTGACGATAAAACGCCAACACTTCATCGGCGCTGTGTGCCAGGCGAATACGATCGGTGACCGGTAATCCCCACGCCTTAAACTGTTGCAGACGTTGCCAATGGCTGGCGGGCATTTCACCGCCTTCCAGCAGACCAAAACCGTAGCAGAAGAAGGTCAGCGGACGTTTGGCGGTAATGCGCGGATCGAGCTGACGCAGCGAACCTGCCGCTGCGTTACGGGGGTTTGCAAAGACTTTCGCGCCGGTGCGGCGTGCTTCTTCATTCAGCTTTTCAAAGCCGCTTTCGGTGATGAATACTTCGCCACGCACTTCAACGCGTGCGGGAATGTTATCGCCATGCAGACGCAGCGGAATGGCGTGAATAGTACGCACGTTCGCCGTGATGTTTTCCCCGGTAGTGCCATCTCCACGTGTCGCCGCGCGCACCAGCAGGCCATCTTCATACAGCAAACTCACCGCTAAGCCATCCAGCTTGAGCTCGCAGCAATAAGTCAATTCGTCAGTGCTTTTAAGGCGATCCTGCACGCGTTTATTGAAGGCAAGGAAGCCCGCTTCATCAAAGGTGTTATCCAGCGACAACATCGGCACTTCATGACGCACTTGCTCAAAAGCCGCCAGCGGTGCCGCGCCCACGCGTTGTGTCGGGGAATCAGGCGTAATCAAGTCAGGATGAGCGCTTTCCAGCTCGCGCAGCTGAACCATCAATCGGTCATACTCTGCATCCGGAATCTCCGGCGTATCCATCACGTGGTAGAGATATTCGTGGTGACGTAACGTGGTGCGCAGCGCGGTAATCTGCTCCTGAACCGATTTCATAGTCTCTTATCCGATAAAAAACCCCCGACATGCGGGGGTTGTATTTGTTTTGACTCAGCTAGCGGCGATTAACCGATAACTTCGCGAATACGCGTTTTGTAGGTTTCCAGCTTCTGCGGCGTCATCATGCGACGCTCATCATCCAGCACCACGCCGCCCACATCATCAGCGATACGCTGCGCGGATTGCAGCATCAGTTTGAAGTTCTGGTTCGCATCGCCGTACGACGGCACCATCATAAAGATGGAGATGCCAGGCGTTGAGAAGTTGCCCATCTGATCCGGATCGAATGAACCCGGTTTCACCATGTTCGCCAGGCTAAACAGCACCGGACCGCTGCCTGCTGGGCTAAGATGGCGATGGAAAATGTTCATCTCACCAAACTGGAATCCGGCCTGCAGAATTCCCTGCAACAGCGCTTCACCGTTCAGTTCGCCGCCCGCGTGTGCAGCAACGTGCAGCACTAATACGGCTTCTTTTTTACTGCCCGGCGCAGCAGCCGCTGGCTGTGGCGCTTCCGGTTGATGTGCGACTGGCGCTTCAGGTTCGAATTCTGGCTCTTCTGCCGCTTGGAACTCTGGCGCAGGCTGCGTTGCGGAAAGCGGTTCGTTATCCAGCAGCGGATCGGCCTGAATCGGTTGTGGTGCAGGCGCTGACGTTGGCTTCGCCATGGGCGCTTGCGGCGCCACTGGCTTACGCACTTCAGGTTCGTCATCCAACAAAGGATCGCCCAATAACGGGTCGGCCTGACGTGATGCCGGTTGACGCACAGGTTCAGGCGCACGCGGTGCGCTCGCTGGACGCGCAGTGAATTCAGGTTCTTCATCCGCATCACGATGACGACGTACACGGACTTCGCCGACGCCATCATCTTCTTCGCTCAGCAGATCTTCATCGGCTTCTTCGCGCTGTTTCAGACGTTTGTGCGGGCGATCACGAAACACGGAGGAGCGCTCTTTACGGCTGGTCCACAGTCCATGAAGTAGCAGCGCTATTATGGCGATCGCGCCAACAACGATTAATATCAGACGCAAATCCTGCATCATTGTATTCTCTGTTGTTCCAATACCTTGCCACCACGGCAAACTTTATCCTCTAACTGTATTTGCCCAGCTAAACAAGTGCAAGTCTGTGCAGTATTTTCTGACAAATTAGATAGCTGCCCCACGCTTTTTTGCTGTTTTTTCGCGCAAAGCAGGCCTGAAGCCGACAAAAAGCCAGGTTATGATGGTCGCGCCGCTATATTTAGGAGAAAGGCTCGCTATGCCCGCAGGAAATTCGGTCTCAACTTTTAATGGTGTTCACTACTTCGCTGAAGGATGGAAACTGGTGCGCCTGCCCGGAATTCGTCGCTACGTTATCATGCCGCTACTGATCAACATCGTGCTGCTTGGCGGTGCTTTTATCTGGTTGTTTCAGCGTTTGGGGCAGTGGATCCCAGCATTGATGTCACATATCCCCGACTGGTTGCAGTGGCTAAGTTATCTGCTGTGGCCGCTATCGGTGATTTCGATTGTGTTAGTGTTCAGTTACTTCTTTTCGACGCTGGCGAACCTGATTGCCGCGCCCTTCTGTGGCTTGCTCGCCGAACAGCTTGAAGGGCGATTGACCGGAACGCCACTGCCCGATAGTGGCTGGATGGCCATGGTTAAAGATGTACCGCGCATCATGAAGCGAGAGTTACAGAAGCTTGGCTACTATTTGCCGCGTGCGCTTGGTTTGCTGTTGCTGCACTTCATCCCTGGATTTGGACAAACGGTGGCACCGGTTCTATGGTTTTTATTCAGTGCGTGGATGCTGTCCGTGCAGTATTGCGATTACCCCTTTGATAACCACAAAGTGAGTTTTCAGCAGATGCGTCAGGCGCTGCGCCAGCACAAAAGCGCCAATATGCAGTTTGGTGCGCTGGTGAGCCTGTTCACCATGATCCCGATTATCAATCTGGCGATTCTGCCAGTGGCGGTATGCGGAGCAACGGCCATGTGGGTCGATCGTTATTATGCACAACATGCGCGCCGCTAAAGCTTTAAAATGCCTTATGCATTTTTGCGTAAGGCTTATGGTTGTGCGCTATATAGATATGCGATTTCTTTCCTTCCGCACATCATTAGAACAGGTATGCTCTGAGGGTTCCCAATATTTCATACAGTTAAGGACGAGCTATGAGTAAGATCTATGAAGACAACTCTCTGACAATTGGTCATACGCCGCTGGTTCGACTGAACCGCATCGGTAACGGCCGCATTCTGGCTAAGGTCGAGTCGCGCAACCCGAGCTTCAGCATCAAATGCCGTATCGGTGCCAATATGATTTGGGACGCGGAAAAACGCGGTATTTTGAAGCCGGGCGTTGAACTGGTGGAACCCACCAGCGGTAATACCGGTATTGCGCTGGCTTACGTTGCCGCAGCGCGCGGTTACAAGCTGACGCTGACCATGCCAGAAACCATGTCTATTGAGCGCCGCAAGCTGCTGAAAGCGTTGGGTGCTAACCTGGTGCTGACCGAAGGTCCAAAAGGCATGAAAGGTGCCATCGCGAAGGCGGAAGAGATTGTCGCCAGCGATCCGGATAAATATGTGCTGCTGCAGCAGTTCAGCAACCCAGCCAACCCGGAAATCCACGAAAAAACCACCGGCCCAGAAATCTGGGAAGATACCGATGGTGAAGTTGACGTGTTCATCGCAGGCGTGGGCACCGGCGGTACGCTGACTGGCGTGAGCCGCTACATCAAGAACACTAAAGGCAAGAAAGAGCTGATTACCGTTGCCGTTGAGCCAACCGATTCACCGGTCATCGCTCAGGCGCTGGCGGGCGAAGAGATCAAACCGGGTCCACATAAAATTCAGGGCATTGGTGCCGGTTTCATTCCTGGCAACCTTGACCTGAAATTGATTGACCGCGTAATCGCCATCACCAACGAAGAAGCCATTAGCACCGCACGTCAGCTGATGGAAGAAGAAGGCATTCTGGCAGGTATCTCTTCAGGTGCTGCCGTTGCCGCTGCACTGAAGCTGCAAGAGGATGAAGCCTTCGCCAACAAGAACATCGTGGTGATCCTGCCCTCCTCCGGCGAACGCTATTTAAGTACCGCACTGTTTGCCGACCTCTTCACTGAGAAAGAACTGCAGCAGTGATGCTCAAAGTCTGAAACTGACGAAAAAAGCACCCGCATGGGTGCTTTTTTGTGGTGCAGATCCCACTTTTATCACCAGACAGATTGCTTTCAGTGATGCGGCTCTGGTATTTAAGCTTCCAATTATTTCGGTGCCTGAAATTAATCTGCCTTTGAAGTGGATCAAGCTGAATCGATTTACTGATTTGGCGTAACGGCGAATCACGGCATAATGAGAAGAGTGACGCATTCGTGCAGTTTTTGATCTGTCACTGTTAATGACGTACTCATTCGAGCGCATTTTATGGTGAGCTTAAAACCATACCAGCGCACCTACGCAGGCTAAAGTTACGGCTCCAGGCTAGACTTTAGATCCATAACACCAAACCTGATAAAGTTGGGGAAATAGAATGTTCCAGCAAGAAGTTACCATTACCGCACCTAACGGCCTTCATACTCGTCCTGCAGCCCAGTTCGTTAAAGAAGCAAAGGCTTTCCAGTCAGAAATCACTGTGACCTCCAATGGCAAATCTGCCAGCGCGAAAAGCCTGTTCAAACTGCAGACTTTGGGTCTGACGCAAGGTACGGTTGTTACGCTGTCTGCCGAAGGTGAAGACGAGCAGAATGCGGTTGAGCACCTGGTCAAGCTGATGGCTGAGCTGGAGTAACCGGCTCAGTTCGCAACTAAACCGACCCCTTTGCCCCATTGAGTGCAAATATCTTGATCGCGGACAACCTGTCCGCGTTATTGCATCTTTAGAGTACTGCTCCGCGACAGTGGCGACGCATCGGGTCAATGAGCCATCGTGATTAAAAGGTAGGGTTATGATTTCAGGCATTTTAGCATCACCGGGTATCGCTTTCGGCAACGCACTTTTGCTGAAGGAAGATGAGATCGTCATTAGCCGTAAAAAAATTACTGACGATCAGGTTGAGCAGGAAGTTCAGCGCTTCCTCGATGGACGCAGCAAAGCTGCTTCACAGCTCGAAGCCATTCGCATTAAAGCCGGTGAAACCTTCGGTGAAGAGAAAGCGGCGATCTTTGAAGGTCACATCATGCTGCTCGAAGACGAAGAGCTTGAGCAGGAAATCATCGACCTCATCAAAAAAGACCACGCTACCGCTGACGCCGCTGCTCACACCGTGATTGAAGGCCAGGCCGTTGCACTGGAAGAGCTGGATGACGAATATCTGAAAGAGCGTGCGGCTGACGTACGTGATATCGGTAAGCGTCTGCTGCAGAACATTCTCGGTCTGCACATTGTTGATTTGAGCGCGATTGCTGAAGAATCTATTCTGGTGGCGAAAGATTTAACGCCGTCAGAAACCGCACAGCTGAACCTGAAAAAGGTGCTGGGCTTTATCACCGATATTGGTGGACGTACCTCTCACACCTCTATCATGGCGCGTTCACTCGAGCTGCCAGCCATTGTCGGCACCGGTAACGTGACCACCACCGTGAAAAACGGTGATTTCCTGATCATTGATGGCGTGAACAACAAGATTTACGTCAATCCTTCCGAGCAGGAACTGGAAGAGCTGAAAGCGATCCAGACGCAATATCTTTCTGAGAAGCATGAATTGGCGAAACTGAAAGATCTGCCAGCTATTACGCTGGACGGCCATCAGGTTGAAGTCTGCGCTAACATCGGTACCGTGCGCGATGTCGCTGGTGCAGAGCGCAACGGCGCAGAAGGTGTTGGCTTGTATCGTACCGAGTTCCTGTTTATGGACCGCGATTCACTGCCAACCGAAGAAGAGCAGTTCCAGGCATACAAAGCGGTTGCTGAAGCTGTGGGTTCGCAGGCGGTTATCGTGCGTACCATGGACATCGGCGGCGATAAAGATCTGCCTTACATGAACCTGCCAAAAGAAGACAACCCGTTCCTCGGCTGGCGCGCGATTCGTATCGCGATGGACCGCAAAGAGATTCTGCATGCGCAGCTGCGCGCGATTCTGCGTGCATCCTCTTTCGGTAAACTGCGCATCATGTTCCCAATGATCATTTCAGTAGAAGAAGTTCGCATTCTGAAAGGCGAGCTCGAGCTGCTGAAAGCGCAACTGCGCGAAGAAGGCAAATCCTTTGATGAGTCCATTGAAGTGGGCATCATGGTTGAAACGCCAGCATCCGCAGTGATTGCTCGCCACCTGGCGAAAGAAGTCGACTTCTTTAGTATTGGGACAAATGACCTGACGCAGTATACTCTGGCGGTCGATCGTGGTAATGATTTGATTTCACACCTCTATAACCCAATGACGCCGTCTGTTCTGGGCCTCATTAAGCAAGTGATCGACGCATCACATGCCGAAGGGAAATGGACCGGCATGTGTGGTGAGCTGGCTGGTGATGAACGTGCTACACTACTGTTACTGGGAATGGGGCTGGACGAATTCAGCATGAGCGCCATTTCAATCCCAAGCATCAAGAAAATCATTCGTAATACTAATTTCGAAGATGCGAAGGCATTGGCGGAGCAGGCTCTGGATCAACCAACAGCGGATGATTTGATGAATTTGGTCAACAAGTTCATTAAAGAAAAAACGCTCTGCTGATCCACGGACGCTAGCCTCAAATTACTGCTTAGGAGAAGATCATGGGTTTGTTTTCTAAACTTTTTGGCGAAAAATCAGAGAGCGCGTCAGGCACTATCGATATCGTTGCGCCTCTGTCAGGCGAAATCGTAAATATCGAAGACGTACCTGATGTGGTATTCGCTGAGAAAATCGTTGGTGACGGTATCGCAATCAAACCAACCGGCAACAAAATGGTTGCACCGGTTGATGGTACTATCGGCAAGATTTTCGAAACTAACCACGCATTTTCAATCGAATCTGATAACGGCATCGAACTGTTTGTTCACTTCGGTATCGACACGGTTGAGCTCAAAGGTGAAGGTTTCAAACGCATCGCTGAAGAAGGCCAGAAGGTTAAGAAAGGCGACGTGGTGATCGAGTTTGATCTGGCACTGCTGGAAGAGAAAGCGAAATCCACGCTGACGCCGGTTGTAATCTCGAACATGGACGAGATTAAAGACCTGATCAAACTCTCCGGTCAGGTAACTGTGGGCGAGACTCCGGTTATCCGCATCAAGAAGTAAGCTTCGGCTGATTCGTGAGAATTGTAAAACGGCACCCAATGGGTGCCGTTTTTGTTTACTTAAAAATTAGAGTTCTGAATGCGCGAGGTGAGGTCAGGACGACGGGCCAGAGGAGTAAAGCGTCTCGCGCCAGGGAAGGCGCGAGCCGAGGCCCAGGGACGGTTTATGCCGTCTTTACGATCTGCCCCGTCGTCCTGACCGACAACACCAAGCCTCAATCCTGCTTCCAACGCGGCAACCTTAATGTCAGCTCCAACCCCCCTTCCGGGCGATTTACCGCCTGCACTTCTCCGTGATGCGCCAGAATCACCTTACGCACAATTGAAAGCCCTAAGCCGTAGCCTTTGCCCATCAGCGGAGAATTCACGCGGACAAACGGGTCGAAGATACTCGAGAGCTTCTCATCGTCAACTCCCGGCCCTTGATCGCGCACGCTTATCGCCAGCCACTGATTCTCCGCCTGCAGGCGTACATGGATATGCTGCCCTTTATGCGAGAAACGCAGCGCATTACGCAGCACATTCTCCACGCCACGGCGAATCAGCTCTGCATTGCCGTGAACGGTGTAATCCGCGTTCTCATCAACCTGAAAATCGACTTTCACGCCTGGAATTTGCGCCTCGTAGCGCACATCAGTCACCACCGCATGCAGCAGGCCGGTAAGGTCGAAATACTGTTCGCCCGGCATACTCTCGTGCTCAGCACGCGAAAGTGTCAGCAGCTCACCAATCATCTTGTCGAGGCGCCGAGCCTCCTCATCAATACGATTGAGTGAGGATTCGACGGATTCTGGGGTCTGACGTGCTAAGCCGGTCGCCAACTGCAATCGCGCCAGCGGTGAACGTAGCTCGTGGGAGATATCATGCAGCAGCTCCTCGCGCGCTTTTACCAGCGTATCGAGGCGCTCCACCATCGCATCAAAATCCTGCGCAACGTTTGACAGCTCGTCATGGCGTTTACGCATCACCGGATAGAGCCGCACCGACAAATCGCCGCTGGAGACACGCGCAAAGCCCTCGCGCAGCTGCCGCATCGGCCGCGTCAGGTTCCACGCCAGCAGCAGGCTAAACAGCAGCCCCAGCGCGCCGGCGAAGGTAAACATCGGTTCTGGGATATTCAGGATGCGACGCGGGCCGCCGCCGCCCATCGAGCTATCTTCACGCAGGCCTTTAACGTCATAACGCAACTCGTACTGTTTACCATCCTGCCCTTTCACCCAACGCACAATCACATTGGGAAAAGGCCCATGAAACGGTGCGCTAAAGGTTTCCGGTGGCGCATCGCCCGGCGTGGTAACGGGTTTATCGTGCTGAATGACGGAGAAAAACTGACGATCGTTCGGCTCCCAGTCCGCCATCATGTCATCCAGCGAGCTCAGCCCGCCGCGCTCCAGCACTGAGACGGCGGAAGCCATTTGCAGATTAACGATACGGCGAATCGCGACAATCTCGGGCGGCTCATGTCGATTACCGGAGAGCGTAAAGCCCAGCCACAACAGCTGGCTGATGATGACAAACACAATCCAGAAGCCGAGCAAAATCTTCCAGAACATGCGGCCGCGATAGCTGTGTTTCATCGAATGCGATAACCAATGCTGCGCACAGTTTCAATATTGACGCTGTCGGCGGTTAACGCAGCCAGCTTTTGACGGATGTTGCTGATATGCACATCAACGCTACGATCGTAAGCTTCGCGCGGACGGCCAAGGCCTTTTTCCGACAGCTCATCTTTCGATACCACGCGGTCCGGCGCACGCAGCAGCAGATCCAGTAGATTGAATTCTGAAGCCGTCAGGTCGAACGCTTTGCCCTGCCATTCGGTGATACGTGTGGCGGGATTGAGGCTGAGATCGCCCCAGCGCAGCAGCTCTTTCTTATCCGGCAGCGGAGTTTGATCTTCAAAGCGCCGCAGCACGGCACGCAGACGTGCCACCAGTTCACGCGGGTAACACGGTTTCGGCATATAATCATCCGCGCCCATTTCGAGGCCGATAACACGATCGATGTTGTCGCCTTTCGCCGTCAACATAATCACCGGCAAACGGCTGTTCTGGCGCACCTGACGCAGCACATCGATGCCGCTCATATCAGGCAGCATGATATCGAGAATCATCGCGGTATAATTACCCGACAGCGCACCTTCAACACCGGCGCTTCCGGTTAAAACCAATTGCGTTTCAAAGCCTTCCGCAATCAGGTATTGGCTCAGCATGGTGCCAAGCTCTACATCATCATCAACCAGCAGGATTTTCATTTTTATCTCTCGTACAAAATTGCCGCTATTTTGTCCTGACTCCGCCGCGAACGCAGCCGGTTTTACGCGATCCTTACAGTGCTTACGCTAGACGATTATTAGGGGAACTATAGACAAAAATGGCCCAGTCATACTTTAAAGGTATGCATAGGCCAAATTAAATGCGGGGAAAATCGCTCAATGGAAAACGCCGGTGGAGAGATAGCGATCGCCACGATCGCAAACAATCGCTACCACCACGCTGCCTGGCTGCGCGGTTGCGATACGCAAGGCGCCCGCCACCGCGCCGCCAGAGCTAACGCCACAGAAAATCCCTTCACGCTGCGCCAGCGCGCGCATGGTCTCTTCCGCTTCGCGCTGCGCCATATCGATCACCTCATCCACCAGCTCCGGACGGAAAATACCGGGCAGATAGGCTTCGGGCCAGCGACGTATACCGGGAATGCTGCTGCCCTCTTGCGGCTGCAGGCCAATTACCTGCACCGCAGGCGCGAACTCTTTCAGGTAACGTCCCACGCCGGTGATGGTGCCGGTGGTGCCCATGCTGGAGACAAAATGCGTCATACGGCCAGCGCTTTGCTGCCAGATTTCCGGGCCGGTGGTGAGATAGTGGCCCAGCGGGTTATCGGGATTGTTGAACTGATCCAGCACACGCCCTTCGCCACGCTCGGCCATTGCTTGCGCCAAATCGCGCGCCCCTTCCATGCCCTGCTCGCGCGTCACCAGTAATAACTCAGCGCCATAGGCGCGCATCGCGTCCTGACGCTCCTGGCTCATGTTATCAGGCATCAGCAGACGCAGCTTGTAGCCTTTCATCGCGGCGATCATCGCCAGCGCAATGCCGGTGTTGCCGCTGGTGGCTTCGATTAGGGTATCGCCCGGTTTGATATCACCGCGCAACTCCGCCTGATGAATCATCGACCAGGCCGCACGATCTTTCACGGAACCGGCTGGATTGTTGCCCTCCAGCTTTAGCCAGATCTCGCTGCCGTTATCAGGCGTCAGGCGCTGCAACTTAATCAACGGCGTATTGCCGATGGTATTTTCCAGTGTGGTCACGGTTTGATTCCAGACGAAAGAAGTGCAAATAAAACGGGCGGGAAAGTCCCGCCCGAAGGAGTGTCAAAAATATCAGGCGCTCTCGGCAAAGGCAACCGGGCGCAACGGCGTAGTGCCATGGTAAATTCGCGCCTGTTGCAGGCCAACGAACAGGCGTTCACCGCGAATCGGTGCGTTATGGTCGCCATCAAACACCACCGAGAACACATCGCCCTGCCAACCGCTCGGCTGCACCACCAATTGCCAGAAGTGACCACGCGGGCTGATCTCCAGCACCTGCACCGGTAAAGGCGTTTCCAGACTGCTCTGGCGTGAAATATCGATTTCCCACGGACGCAGGAACAGCTCAACCTCGCCCTGATGCGCCGGCGTATAGCCCAGCGGCCAGCGATGCGCGGCAACATGGAACTGCGAGCCGTGCACTTCGCCCGCAAAGCGATTCACTTCACCGAGGAATTCGAGCACAAAGCGCGTCGCCGGGTCGCGCCACACGTCATCTGGTGTGCCAACCTGTTCGATGTTGCCCTGGCTCATCACCACCACGGTATCCGCCACTTCCATCGCTTCTTCCTGGTCGTGGGTGACGAACACGCTGGTGAATTTCAACTCTTCATGCAGCTGACGCAACCAGCGACGCAGCTCTTTACGCACCTGCGCATCAAGCGCGCCAAACGGCTCATCCAGCAGCAGAATTTGCGGTTCTACCGCCAACGCACGCGCCAGCGCCACACGCTGCTTCTGTCCACCAGACAACTGCGCCGGGAAACGGTTTCCGAGATGGGAAAGTTGTACCATCTCAAGCAGACGCGTAACGCGCTGTTTGATCTCAGCAGCGCTCGGACGTTCACGACGTGGCAGCACCGTCAGGCCAAAGGCGATGTTGTCGAACACCGTCATGTGGCGGAACAGCGCGTAATGCTGGAAAACGAAGCCCACCTGACGATCGCGCGCATGGATGCGACTGACGTCTTTGCCATTGAAATGGATTTGTCCGCTGTTCTGATGTTCCAGCCCAGCGATGATACGCAGCAGCGTTGTTTTACCGGAGCCGGACGGCCCCAGCAGCCCCACCATCTTGCCGGAAGGAATATCCAGAGAGATGTCGTTCAGTACCGACGTGCGGTCAAACGATTTGTTGATTTGTTTAATCTCAATGCTCATGATTTTCCTCCTGTAGGCGCTTCTGCTGATGCTCTAATCGCCACTGCACCACGCTTTTCAGAAACAGCGTTACAATTGCCATCAGGGTCAGCAGCGCGGCGGCGGTAAAGGCGCCCACGGTGTTGTAATCCTGATGCAGTAATTCAACCTGAAGCGGCAAGGTATAGGTTTCGCCGCGAATCGATCCCGAAACCACCGAGACCGCACCAAATTCACCAATCGCTCGTGCGTTGGTCAGAACCACGCCGTACATCAGCGCCCAGCGGATATTTGGCAGCGTCACGCGGCGGAACATCTGCCAGCCGGATGCGCCAAGCAGCACCGCCGCTTCATCTTCGTGGCTACCCTGGCTCAGCATCACCGGCACCAACTCACGCACCACAAACGGACAGGTAACGAAGATGGTGGCCAACACCATGCCCGGCCAGGAGAACATAATCTGAATGTTGTGCGCATCCAGCCAGCCACCGGCAGGACCGTTGACGCCCCAGAACAGCAGATACATCAAACCGGCAACCACCGGCGACACCGCAAACGGGATATCAAACAGCGTCAACAGCAGTTGGCGACCAGGGAAAGTAAAGCGCGTTACCAGCCACGCCAGCAGCGTACCGAACACCATATTGACCGGCACGGTAATCAGCGCCACTAACAGGGTCAGCCAGATGGCGTGCAGCATGTCACCATCTTTCAGGTTATTCAGCGAGGCAACCAAACCCTGGTTGAGCGCTTCCCAGAAGATGGAAACCATCGGCACCACCAGCAGCAGGATGGAAACCAGCGCGCCGATGCCAATCAGCAGCCACTTACCCCAGTTGACTGGCTGGCGGTCAGCGTGATTGATGTGTGAAATTTCCGCCATCAGTGGCCTCCTAAGCGACGGCCAAAGCGGCTCTGCAAGGTGTTAATCGCGAACAGCAGCAATAAGGAAGCGGCCATGATCACTGACGCGATGGCGCTCGCCGCCGGATAATCAAACTCCTGCAGACGCACGAAAATCATCAGCGAAGTCACTTCGGTTTTCCACGCGATGTTACCGGCGATAAAGATCACTGCGCCGAACTCACCGATACTGCGGGTAAACGACAGCGCGGTACCGGCCAGCAACGCCGGTGCCACTTCTGGCAGCACCACGCGACGGAAGCTCTGCCAGCGCGTAGCGCCGAGGGTTTCCGCTGCTTCTTCATATTCCGGACCTAACTCTTCCAGCACCGGCTGCACGGTACGCACCACAAACGGGATGCTGGTAAAGGCCATCGCCACGGCAATACCGAGCCAGGTATAAGAGACTTTGATATCAAAATGCGCCAGCCATTGGCCGTACCAGCCGTTGACCGAAAACAGGCCTGCCAGCGTTAAGCCCGCCACCGCAGTTGGCAGCGCAAACGGCAGATCCATCAAACCATCAAGCAGCGTACGTCCGGGGAAGCGATAGCGGGTCAAAATCCACGCCATCAGCATGCCGAATACCGCATTGAACAGCGAAGCCACGCCCGCTGCCAGAATCGTCACTTTGTACGCAGCAACCAGCTGTGGATGAGTGATTACATCCCAGTATTGCGCCAGCGTCATCTGCGACAATTGCATCAGCAGCGCGCTGATCGGCAGCAGCAGAATCAGGCAGGTGAAGAGTAAGCTGGTGCCGAGGCTCAATCCAAAGCCGGGCAAGACACGTTTTTGAGCGAGCGCAAACATTAACCGCGCCCCGCTGCCAGTAGTTTGTCCAGCTCACCGCCACTGGCGAAATGGATTTTCATCACGTTGTCCCAGCCGCCAAAGGCATCTTTGACGTTGAACAGTTCAGTTTGTGGGAAGCGATCTTTCTGCTCCGCCATCAACTGCGCATTGTTCACGCGATAGTAGTAACTGGTGATAATTTTCTGCGCTTCAGGCGTGTAGAGATAATTCAGATAGGCTTTGGCCGCGTCGGTGGTGCCGTTGTGCTCGACATTTTTGTCGACCCACGCCACCGGGAACTCCGCCAGAATATTGGTTTTCGGCACGATCACGTCGTACTGATCTTTGCCGTACTGATTACGGATGTTATTCACTTCCGATTCAAAGCTGATCAGCACATCGCCCAGCCCGCGCTCGGCAAACGTAGTGGTAGCGCCGCGACCGCCGGTATCAAACACTTCAACGTTCTTGAGGAACTTCGCCATATAAGCTTCAGTTTTAGCTTTATCGTTGCCATCAGCCTGATCGGCAGCGCCCCACGCGGCTAGATAGGTATAACGACCGTTACCGGACGTTTTTGGATTTGGGAAAATCAGCTTCACGTTATCGCGCGCCAGATCGGCCCAGCTGTGAATCTGCTTTGGATTACCCTTACGCACCAGAAACGCCATGGTGGAGTAAAACGGTGAGCTGCTGTTTGGCAGACGCTGTTGCCAGTCAGCGGGAATCAGTTGGCCTTTATCATGCAGCACCTGCACATCAGTAACCTGATTGTAAGTCACCACATCGGCGCGCAGACCTTGCAGAATCGCCAGCGCCTGCTTAGAAGAACCGGCGTGCGACTGCTTGATGGTCAGCTTGTCATTGGGATGCGCAGCGTCCCACTGCTTTTCAAAGGGTGCATTCAGGGCAACAAACAGTTCGCGCGAAACGTCGTAGGAGCTATTCAGCAACTCGGTTGCTTGCGCCGCACTGGCTAAAGCACACGACAGCGCGATACCGCCAAGCCATTTTTTCGAAATCGGAAGTGTCATGCTGCACCCTGAAAGACGGCAGTTAAGCCAATGCCATTAGATGCTGTCAGTGTATTTATAACTCAGGGGAAAGCTGTAACGGTTTTATATATCGTTTAGGGATTTCAAAGTCTAAAAAGGCATAAGACGGCGGGAGAATTTATGCGGTGAGTGGGATTGAAGTGTGCGGCGTTTCGTAGGGTCGCCATTTATGGCGACCTCGCTTAATTACAGCGCTGTAAGCACATCCAGCGACGGCGCAAAAAAGTAGCTTCCACTCACCGGTTTAGTGAAGCGCAACATCGCGTCCATTTTTCCGTCGCGCTCGCCAAACATACTCAGCAGCTGCTGCTCAATATTGTAGAGACGATGACAGTAAGAAATGAAAAAGAGGCCATGCGTACCGCTGGCGCTGCCGTACGGCAAGCTTTGGCGCAGAATCTTCAGCCCTTTGCCCTCTTCTTTCAGATCGACACGGCTGAGATGCGACGTCACCGGACGTCGATCGCCTGGCAGCTCTTCATCCGTCTCTTTGGTACGACCAATAATCGCTTCCTGCTTCTCTACTGCCATACGATTCCACAGCTTGAGGTTATGCTCCCAGCGTTGGGTAAACACATAGCTGCCGCCCGCATCGGGGCCTGCGCTGATAATCGCCACATCCTTGCGCGCTTCGCCCTGCGGGTTTTCCGTGCCATCGACGAAGCCCGACAAATCGCGGTCTTCAATCCAGCGGAAACCGTGCGTCTCTTCTTCGATATTGACGGCAGCAGCAAAGGCGCTGAGTGCGGCCTGAGCGAGCGCGAAGTTCACGTCGTGTCGTTGAGATTGAATATGGATCAGCAAATCGCGCTGCGTGGCCGGCGCAATGCCGTTACCGAGCGCGGCGAAAGCTTTGAGTTCAGGTGCAGAAGCGTTGCCTTGCAGATCGCGCCACAGCGCATCGCCAAAGGCGATCACCGCGCCCATTCCGGCATCACTGAATTTAGTTTGCAGCGCTTCAAGCTGCTGCAGGAAGGATTTGCTGCCCTGGCGCAGCGCGTCAAGATCGCCCGTGACGCGGGCTTCGAGCCAAATGGCGAAACGGCGGTGTTCCAACAGGATCCCGCTCTGAAACTGAGACATTGCACTGCTCTCCGGCATGAAAGTTAGACGATGTTTTTTTCGCCCGTATCATACCGGAAAGCCACACTCTTTGAGCGGGTGTTTAAGCAAGTTTTATCTTGTTTAACGCTGCCAGACAATCTTGCTGATTTTCCAGCTTTTCAGGGTATCGTCCGACGGCATCAAGCCTTCCGGACCATGCCATTCTCCGCTATAGATGTAGGAGAGGTGCTGACTACCCGGCGCACGGCACTCAACATTACGTGCATCGAGACCGGTGACCATTTTGCAGTTATTAAAGGCTTTGCTGAACTTCGCGCTGAACAGATCGCCGATCTTGCTGCCGTCCGCCGCTTTGGCATCGGCATCCTGCACTTCAATGCGCTCAACGCTGGTGCTGCCGTTAATCACCAATTTAACCTTGTCGCCATCCAGCGCCTGCCAGAAATCCACCACCTGACCATTCTGCGTGCGCATGCCCTGACGCAATTTGTAATCGCCGTTCAGCGCTTTATTAATGGCGTCTTCCGACATTGAGGTGGTGCTCGTCAGGCCCGCAACGCCTTGCTCGGTGACCTCCAGCGATCCACCAAACCAGCCGAGCGGATTGAGCGCCGACCAGTGATAGCTCAGCGGATTGTACCAATGGCTTTCGCTATCGCTCGCGTTGGTTGAGGAACCCGAACTGGCGCAGCCGGCCAAAACCATGCTGCTAACCAGCAGTGCGTGACGAACAACTTTCATGAAAACTCCTTGATCTGCTAAGCCGATTGGCGTGCCTGTTGGAGTAGCAAACCGGCAAAAAGTTTATTCGATGTGCTGATGTTCCGGCAGAAAGCAGTCGCGCAGGCGCGGTTGCGTTTGCAGCCAGAACAGCGCCAGCAGGTCAAATAGCGTCAATAACAGCGGCAGCGGCGAGTCGGGAAAGGCGCCTTGCAGCAGGCTGGAACCTTGCCACAGCAGGCTGATGAGCAGCGATGCACTTAATACATGGCGCCAGCTTTGCCACAGGCGCGGCCAGCGCTGGCGATAGCCGGTCAGTAACAAGCCAATCGCCGCCGGAATGCCTAACGCCAGTCCCAGCCAGAAGCTTTGGCGATCGGGATAGAACAGCGCCAGCAAATCATTGCCCTGCTGACGCGATGCGCCCGCCATCACCAGCAGCAGCCAGGTGCGCGCCTGTAATAACAGGATCAGCCAGAAAAGAAATGGCAGCCGCAGCTGCCCTTTCGCATCGTACTCTTCAGGAAGGTATTTCAAACCGACCATTAATACTCGCGATCTTCAATCAAACGCTTGCCCAGCAGCAGCGAATCCACCGGCTCGTACTCGAGCTTTTCGTAGAACGCCACTACCTGATCGTTCTCTTCACGCACCATCAAATTGATTTTTGGGCAACCGCGCGCAATCAGCTTCTTCTCGAGACGATTCATCAACGCATTAGCAAAGCCACGCCCCTGATAATCAGGATGCACCGCCAGATAGTAAACGGAGCCGCGATGGCCGTCGTAACCGCCCATCACCGTACCGACCACTTCGCCACCGACTTCCGCAACCAGAAACAGTTCCGGGTCGTGGTTCATTTTGCGTTCGATGTCCAGCTCGGGATCGTTCCATGGGCGTAACAAATCGCAACGCTCCCAGAGCGTGATCACTTCTTCAAAATCTTCCTGGCGGAAAGAACGGATTTCCATCGACGTTACCCTGCTGTTAGGCACAATTCGCTGATTATCACGCATTCTTTGCCAGGCGCAACCCTCACGCGTGACAACGGGGCAAAAAAAGCGCGACATCGCTGTTAGTCAGTTGCAATAGAAAGTAAACACTTGAAATAGTTACGAGGTCGCCGCCTGGCAATTGTTACGCTATAACACTGGGCAGGATTTACCTGCCATGGACCCGTAAATGAAGAAGATTTCACTGCTTAAGCGCCTTACCAATCGTCGCCAACTGATACTTTCCGGTTTAGCGCTGGCGGTGTTGTCACCGCGCGCGGTACAGGCCAAAGAACAGAACAGCGATTTGCGCGTCAGTCCGCGTCATACGCCACCGAAACCCGCCAGCAACGGCAAACGCATCGTGATGATCGATCCCGGCCACGGCGGCATCGATTCCGGCGCTGTCGGCGAAGAGGGTTCGGAAGAGAAACACATCGTGCTGGCGATCGCTAACACCGTGAAGACATTGCTGCAGTCGCATCCGCGCATCGAAGTGCGCCTGACGCGCGACAGCGACCACTTTATTCCGCTCTATCAGCGCGTCGAAATTGCCCATCAGCACGGCGCTAACCTGTTTATGTCGATTCACGCCGACGGCTACACCAGCCCCGATGCGAACGGCGCATCGGTATTTGCCCTTTCCAATCGCGGTGCCAGCAGCGCGATGGCGCGTTACCTGTCACAGCGTGAAAACGACGCCGACAAAGTGGGCGGCGCCGAGGTGCAGGATAAAGATCATTACCTCAACCAGATTCTGTTCGATCTGGTGCAGACCGATACCATCCGCAACAGCCTGACGCTGGGTAAACACGTGCTCGATCAGATTCGCCCGGTGCATCATCTGCACAGCCAGCACACCGAACAAGCCGCGTTTGCGGTGCTGAAATCGCCGTCGATTCCGTCGGTGCTGGTGGAAACCTCCTTCATTACCAATCCGCGTGAAGAGCAATTGCTCGGCACGCAGGCGTTCCGCCAGAAAATTGCCAGCGCCATTGCCGACGGCATCGCCCGCTACTTCGATGAGGTCGATCGTCGCGAAGCATAGCCTTTATCCTGTGGTAGAATCGCGGCAAATTTCTGGAACGAGTGACTGATGAGCAATCCCGATATTTCCCGCGTCAAAGCCTTTTTGCTGGCGCTGCAAGATGATATTTGCGCCCAATTAGCGGCGGAAGATGGCAAGGCGAGCTTTGCCGAAGACGAGTGGCAGCGTCCCGGCGGCGGCGGTGGACGCAGTCGCGTCTTGCGTGATGGCGCGGTATTTGAACAAGCTGGCGTTAACTTCTCGCACGTACACGGCGATCAAATGCCAGCATCCGCTACCGCACATCGTCCCGAACTGGCTGGCCGCAGCTTTGAAGCGATGGGTGTGTCGCTGGTGGTGCATCCATCCAATCCTTACGTACCAACCAGCCACGCCAACGTGCGCTTCTTTATTGCGGAAAAACCGGGAGCCGATCCGGTGTGGTGGTTTGGCGGCGGTTTCGATCTCACTCCCTATTACGGCTTCGAAGAGGATGCGCTGCACTGGCATCAAACCGCACACGATCTGTGCCAGCCGTTTGGTGAAGAGATTTACCCGCGCTACAAAAAGTGGTGCGACGATTACTTCTATCTCAAGCATCGCGACGAGCAGCGCGGCATCGGCGGCCTGTTCTATGACGATCTGAACACGCCCGATTTCGATTACTGCTTCGATTTCATGCAGGCGGTCGGCAACGGTTTCGCCGCTGCCTATCTGCCGATTGTGGCGAAGCGCAAAGCGCTGCCGTGGGGCGATCGCGAGCGCCAGTTCCAGCTTTACCGTCGTGGTCGCTACGTCGAGTTCAATCTGGTGTGGGATCGCGGCACGCTGTTTGGCCTGCAAACCGGCGGCCGCACCGAATCGATTTTGATGTCGATGCCACCGCTGGTGCGCTGGGAATATGATTATAAGCCAGAAGCCAATTCCCCCGAAGCCGCGCTGTACCGCGATTTCCTGCCAGTCAAAGATTGGCTGAAATAACCCGTAGGGTCGCCATTCATGGCGACCTTTTTGATAGTTTTATAACGGTTCAGTCTGCGCCTCCACCACCGCTAACGCCACCATATTTACAATGCGCCGCACCGATGCGATGCGCGTCAACACATGCACCGGTTTGCTGATCCCCATCAGCACCGGTCCCACCGTGACACCCTCGGAGCAGGAGACGCGCAGCAGGTTATAGCTGATACGCGCCGCTTCGACGTTCGGCATAATCAGCAAATTTGCGGTGCCTTTCAGCGGGCTATCTGGCATCAGTTCGCGGCGAATGCTCTCAACCAGCGCCGCGTCGCCGTGCATCTCGCCATCAATTTCCAGTTCCGGGGCGCGTTGCTGAATCAGCGCCAGCACGTCGCGCATTTTGCGCGCGCCCGGCGCATTCGAGGTGCCAAAGCTGGAGTGCGACAGCAGCGCCACGCGCGGTTCAATGCCGAAGCGTCGCACCGTTTCCGCCGCCAGCAGCGTGATATCCGCGAGCTGCTCGGCGCTGGGATCTTCATTGACGTAGGTGTCGGCAATAAAGGTGTTGCCGCTCGGCAGCAGCAGCGCATTCATCGCGCCCGCCACCTTCACGTCTTCACGCAGCCCAAACACTTTCTCCACCACGTCGTAATGTTCCTGATAATCGCCGATGGTGCCGCAGATCAGCGCGTCAGCCTCGCCGCGATGCACCATGATTGCGCCAATTAACGTAGGATTGCCGATCACAGCGCGCTGGGCGGTTTCCGGCGTCACGCCACGCCGTTTCATGATCTGGTAATACTCGTTCCAGTACTCTTTGAAACGCGGATCGGACTCGTTATTAACGATCTCAAAATCTTTACCCGCCTCGATCTTCAACCCCTGCTTTTGCAGACGCATGGCGATGACGTTCGGGCGACCAATCAGAATCGGTTTCGCCAGGCCCAGTGTTACCAGTTCCTGCGTGGCATGCAGCACGCGCACCTCTTCGCCTTCGGCCAGCACCACGCGTTTGGGATCTTTGCGCGCCTGCGAGAAGATCGGCTTCATAAACAGGTTAGTTTTGTAGACGAACTCGGTAAGCTGCTCACGATAGGCATCAAAATCTTCTATTGGTCGCGTGGCGACGCCCGATTCCATCGCCGCTTTGGCTACCGCTGGCGCGATCTGAACAATCAAACGCGGATCAAAAGGTTTGGGGATCAGGTATTCCGGGCCAAAGCTTAGATCCTGATCGTCATACGCCGACGCCACCACATCGCTCTGTTCCGCCTGCGCCAGCGCCGCAATCGCGTGTACCGCCGCCAGCTTCATCTCTTCATTGATCGCCGTGGCACCCACATCCAGCGCACCACGAAAAATAAACGGGAAGCACAGCACGTTGTTCACCTGATTGGGGAAATCAGAGCGACCGGTGCAGATAATCGCGTCGGGCCGCACCTGTTTCGCCAGCGGCGGCATGATTTCCGGTTCGGGATTGGCTAGCGCCAGAATCAGCGGATCCTGCGCCATCTTCTGCACCATTTCCGGCGTTAAAGCTTTGGGACCAGAACAACCGAGGAAGATATCTGCGCCGCCAATCACCTCATCCAGCGTGCGTGCGCCGCTGTCGGCTACCGCGTACGCGGCTTTGGTCGGCGTCATATTCGGCTCGCGATCGCGATAGATCACGCCTTTGGAATCGCAAACCACAATGTTGTGCTGCTGCATGCCGAGCGCCACCAGCAGATTCAGGCAGGCAATCGCCGAAGCACCCGCGCCGGAGACCACCAGCCGCACATCGCTGATGGCTTTTTTGACGATGGTTAAGCCGTTGAGTACCGCGGCAGTACAGATGATCGCCGTGCCGTGCTGATCGTCGTGGAACACCGGAATCTGCATGCGCTCACGCAGCTGTTGCTCAATATAGAAGCACTCGGGCGCTTTGATATCTTCCAGGTTGATGCCACCAAAAGTGGGTTCCAGCGCGGCAATCACCTCAATCAACTTATCGGGATCGCGCTCATCGATTTCGATATCAAATACGTCAATGCCAGCGAACTTTTTAAACAGCACGCCCTTGCCTTCCATCACCGGCTTACTCGCCAGCGCGCCAATATTGCCCAATCCCAGCACCGCCGTACCGTTGGAGATCACCGCCACCAGATTGCCGCGCGCGGTGTATTTGCGTGCCGCCAGCGGATCGGCGGCAATTTCCAGACAAGGCGCGGCGACGCCGGGCGAATAGGCCAGCGCCAGATCGCGCTGTGTGGCTAACGGTTTGGTGGGTGAAACCTGAATTTTTCCGGGCGTGGGGAATTGGTGAAAATCGAGCGCGCTTTGCTTGAGTTGATCGTCCATTGGGCATCCTTTGGCACCGCTAAATGAGCCATCAGTATAGGAATTTGCGGCACACAAGAGGGTGAAGGCGCTCAAAGAACGCACAGTACAAAGGGCACGGATTGCTACCGCTGCGCCTGCGGCTTTGTCACAGCCTGCTATCCTTATTGATGGCAAAACGCGTGGCTGAAGCGTTTCAGAGAAAACGCATTTTCTTCGTGAAACGTCTGTAGCACTGTGTTGGACCGGACTATAACAGGAATGGGCACCACAGATTTGCCCACAAATTTGCTCATCAAGGAGTTAAGCGATGAACCAGCTAGATGCATTAAAACAGTACACCACCGTGGTGGCAGACAGCGGCGATATCGAATCCATTCGCCATTATCACCCGGAAGATGCGACCACCAACCCATCATTGATTCTGAAAGCCGCCGGTCTCGACGCCTACAAACATCTGATTGATGACGCCATCGACTACGCGAAAAAACAGGGCGGCAGCAAAGAGACGCAAATCATCAACGCCAGCGACAAAGTGGCAATCAACCTCGGTATGGAAATTCTGAAAAGCGTACCGGGCCGTGTTTCGACCGAAGTGGATGCGCGCCTCTCCTTCGATCGTGGCATGTGTGTGACCAAAGCCGAGAAGCTGGTCCGTCTGTACGAAGAGCATGGCATCGACCGCTCACGCATTCTGATCAAGCTGGCTTCGACCTGGGAAGGCATCAAAGCCGCCGAGGAGCTGGAAAAAAACGGTATTCAGTGCAACCTGACGCTGTTGTTCTCCTTCGCTCAGGCGCGTGCCTGTGCTGAAGCCGGTGTGTTCCTGATCTCGCCGTTTGTTGGCCGAATTTACGACTGGTACAACTCCCGCAAACCGATCGACCCGTACGTGGTTGATGAAGATCCGGGCGTGAAATCTGTGCGTCGTATCTACGATTACTACAAGAAGCACCGTTACAGCACCGTCATCATGGGTGCCAGCTTCCGTAAAGTAGAACAGATACAGGCGCTGGCCGGCTGTGACCGTTTGACCATTTCCCCTAACCTGCTGGAAGAGCTGGCCAACAGCGATGCGCCGCTGGAGCGTAAGCTGGAGCCATCAACCGAAGGCTTCCATCAGCCGGCTTCACTGTCTGAAGCGGAATTCCGCTGGGAACACAATCAGGATCCGATGGCGGTAGAAAAACTGTCAGACGGCATCCGTCAGTTCGCCATCGACCAGCAGAAGCTGGAAGACGTGCTCTCTTCTCGTCTGTAATCCGCACTCACTCTTATGGCGGATGGGCATTTGCTCATCCGCTATCGCCAAATCACAAGGGAGAACCTTATGTCTTCACGCAGAGAGTTGGCTAACGCGATTCGTGCACTCAGCATGGATGCGGTACAAAAAGCAAATTCCGGACATCCCGGCATGCCGATGGGCATGGCCGATATCGCCGAAGTTTTATGGCGCGATTTTCTCCACCATAATCCCAATAATCCGGCATGGATTGATCGCGATCGCTTCATTCTTTCCAACGGTCACGGTTCAATGCTGCAATACAGTTTGCTGCATCTCACCGGTTACGATCTGCCGATGGAAGAGTTAAAAAACTTCCGCCAGTTACATTCCAAAACGCCAGGTCACCCGGAACTCGGATACACGCCAGGCATCGAAACCACCACCGGTCCGCTCGGCCAGGGTTTAGCCAATGCCGTGGGCATGGCGATTGCCGAGCGCACGCTGGCGGCGCAGTTTAATCAACCCGATCACGATATCGTTGACCATTACACTTACGTGTTTATGGGCGATGGCTGTTTGATGGAAGGCATCTCGCACGAAGTGTGCTCGCTGGCCGGTACGCTCGGTCTTGGCAAGCTGATTGGTTTCTACGACCACAACGGTATCTCGATTGATGGTGAAACCGAAGGCTGGTTCACCGACGATACGCATAAACGCTTTGAAGCCTATAACTGGCATGTGATCGGCAGCGCAGAGGGTATTGATGGCCACGATCCAGAAGCCATTGCGGCGGCCATCAAGGAAGCGCAAAGCGTTACCGATAAGCCGTCACTGATCATCTGCCGCACGGTGATTGGTTTCGGTTCGCCGAATAAAGCCGGTAAAGAAGAGTCACACGGCGCAGCGCTGGGCGAAGAAGAAGTGGCGCTGACGCGACAGAAACTCGGCTGGAAGTACCCGGCGTTCGAGATTCCCAAAGAGATTTATCAGCAATGGGATGCTAAAGAAGCCGGCAGTCAGCGTGAGAAATCCTGGAATGAAAAATTTGCCGCCTACAAAGCCGCCCATCCGCAGCTGGCAGAGGAATTCAGCCGCCGCGTGAGTGGCGAAATGCCGGTAAATTGGGAAACGGAAACCCAGAAATTTATTGAGCAGTTGCAGGCTAATCCGCAAAAAATTGCCAGCCGTAAAGCCTCGCAAAATACGCTGGAAGTGTATGGCAAGCTGCTGCCGGAATTCCTCGGCGGTTCGGCGGATTTGGCACCAAGCAACCTCACTATTTGGTCGGGTTCAAAATCGATCAAAGAAGATCTCGCCGGTAACTACATTCACTACGGCGTGCGTGAGTTTGGTATGACGGCGATTGGCAACGGCATCGCCACGCACGGCGGCTTCGTGCCGTACACTGCAACCTTCCTGATGTTCGTCGAGTATGCGCGTAACGCGGTGCGCATGGCGGCGCTGATGAAAGCGCGTCAGGTGCTGGTGTATACGCATGACTCCATCGGCCTCGGCGAAGATGGCCCGACGCACCAGCCGGTTGAGCAAATCGCTGGCTTGCGCGTTACGCCAAACCTCAGCTTGTGGCGTCCATGCGATCAGGTGGAAACCGCTGTAGCCTGGAAAGCTGCCGTTGAGCGCCATCACGGGCCAACCGCGCTGATTCTGTCGCGTCAGAATCTGTTGCAGCCGGATCGTAGCAAAGAGCAGGTGGCGAATATCGCGCGCGGGGGTTACGTGCTGAAAGATAGCGCGGGCACACCGGAAGCGATCATTATCGCCACCGGTTCAGAGATTGAAATCGCGCTCGGCGCGGCGGAAAAACTCACCGCCAACGGCCACAAGATTCGTGTCGTGTCGCTGCCGAGTACCGACGTGTTTGATAAGCAGGATGCCGCTTATCGCGAATCGGTGCTGCCATCTGGCGTGAAAGCGCGCGTGGCGGTCGAAGCCGGTATTGCGGATTACTGGTACAAGTATGTCGGGCTGGACGGCGCGATTGTCGGTATGACCACCTTTGGTGAGTCTGCTCCGGCCGGCAAACTGTTCCCGGAATTTGGTTTCACCGTCGAGAACATCGTTAGCCATACCGAAGCATTACTCAAGCCACACTAATCGATCTGGCCCTGCGTCTTTTTGGCGTAAGGGCCATTTTTTGATCACAGCCTGATACAGAAAAAAATCTGCCCTGCCCTCTTCACGCCTCGCTCAAACTGATTACTATAAGCTTTCCTCCGATTCTCATAGCGGACGCTTTCCCGTTGAAAAAACGTACTCCTTTTTTACTGGCCTTAATGGTTTCAGTGCTTCCATTAAAAAGCATGGCGCAGTCATCGCCCGATCCACTGTTGGCATCGCAAATTGTTGATCGTTACGCTGAGCACATTTTCTATGGCAGCGGCGCAACCGGCATGGCGCTGGTAGCGATTGACGGCAATCAGCGGGTTTTCGCCAGCTTTGGTGATACGCGCCCCGGCAACAACGTGCGTCCGCAGCCCGATTCGGTGATTCGTATTGCCTCGCTCAGCAAGCTGATGACCAGCGAAGTGATGGTGAAGATGGCCGAGCGCGGTCAGCTGCGTCTTGACGATCCGCTGAGCAAATACGCGCCGCCTGGCGCGCGCGTGCCAAGCTATAACGGCCAGCCGATTCGCCTGATTAACCTCTCCACGCATACCAGCGGCCTGCCGCGCGAGCAGCCCGGCGGTAAACCGCATCGTCCGGTGTTTGTCTGGCCAACCAAGTCCGATCGCTGGCAATGGCTGAGCGGCGCCGCATTAAAGGCCGCGCCGGGCACCAATGCCGCCTATTCCAACCTGGGCTTTGATCTGCTGAGCGATGCACTCGCCAAAGCGGCGGGCATGCCGTATCCGGCGCTGTTTCAACAGTTGATAACGCGTCCGTTGGGCATGAAAGACACCACTTTCACGCCGTCACCGGATCAGTGTCAGCGCCTGATGATTGCGGAGAAAGGCGCCAGTCCGTGTAACAACACGCTGGCGGCTATCGGCAGCGGCGGCGTTTACTCAACGCCAGACGATATGGGCCGCTGGATGCAGCAGTTCCTCAACTCGGCGGTGAATCACCGCACGCCGCAAATCGATCGCCTGCAAACGCTGATCTACCGCCGCGACCAGTTGACCAAAGTCGAAGGCATGGATGTGCCGGGTCGCGCCGATGCGCTGGGCATGGGTTGGGTGTATATGGGGCCGAAGGAAGGTCGTCCGGGAATTATTCAGAAAACCGGCGGCGGCGGCGGTTTCATTACCTATATGGCGATGGTGCCGCAGCACAACATTGGTGTGTTTGTGGTGGTGACGCGCTCGCCGTTAACGCGTTTCACCCCGATGAGCGATGGCGTGAATAATATGCTGACGGAATTGGTGGCCAATCAGTCGGGTTCACCGATGACGGTGCAAGCGATTCGTTAATCATATGGGGAAGGTCGCCATTAATGGCGACCCTACAGATTAACGCGACTGCACCGGGTTCTGCGATTCGGTAACCCACAACGTTGGCCAATCTTCACTGCTGTGCCACGCATCGCAGGTCTTCTCTTCCGCATACTCCGCCAGCACAAATTCGTTGCCGTCATATTGCCAGCGCGTCGCCACGCCGCAATCCCCCAATCCACGTCCTTTACTGAAGGTGTAAAGCAATCCATGGCTGGCATCGAATTCGGCGTTCACCAACTCCAGCTGATTATCGCTGCGTGATGCTGGGGTGAACGGCAACGTTAAGCTCAAGCCACGCGACACATAAGGCGCATCACGCGTCACTTCAAATGCCAGATCGATAACGTTGTAAGCACCGGTTTCACAGCTGATCAGCAGCAGCGCTTTGCTGTCGGTCAGCGGTGAAACGCTCACTTCACGCCGCAGCGGATCGAGCGAGCAGTTATCGGTATTCACCCGCCAGGTACCAAAATCAATCAAACCGCTGGTCTCTTCCTGCGTCAGCGGCGGCGGCGGCGGTAACGGCGCGGGTAACGCCGGCAACGCGGGTTGCGGCGGCACATCCCACTGCACGCGGTCGCCACGCTTCACCCAGGCGCTGGCACCGTTGACGCGGCCCTGCACGTCATCCATCAACAATAACGCTGCCTTCATGCCGCTGAGCGGAATGGTGGCGTTGGCTTTGTAGGTCAATTGCAGATTCTGCGCATCCAGCGTCTGCGCCAGGAACTCGTCGATGGCGATAGCATTGCTGGTCGCCAGATGATGCGGCTCCACCGTCCAGTGTTTGAGATCCGGCGTCAGACGGCGTTGATCGAGCAGCAAATTATCCTTGAGCGGGCCGCCAGGCAGCTCACCGCTGTAGGCGCTGCCGTAATCGATGCGCAGTAAGGGGCGATCGTTGACGCCAGCATGACGTGAAATCGTCATCACTAAGCCGTTGTCACCGGGAAAACTGCGTGCCACGCAAAAAGCCGCATTGTTACAGGTCAGTTGCCAGTCAGAAAATGACTTTTGCAGTGGCTGAGCCTGTACGCACGCGACAAAAAGAAAGGGCAATAAAAGCAGTAACTTCATCCAATACGACATCAAAAAAATCGGTCCCCAAATTCCTGGAAAGAAAATAATAGCGCAACGGGAACGCTGTCAGCAGGCCTAAACTGTGAGCCGGCCCTAAAAGCGGGGTCAACCGCTGAAAAAGACATCACCTTGTAGCGATCGGGTATTGGATGACGCAATGGCTCATCATCCGTTTTGACCGATTCCTGCTCAATCGGATTCGTCGCACTCTTGTTGGCGCATCACAAACGGTCAAATACACACAAACGGTCATAAGCGGTCATGTTAGATTAAATCCATGTTGAGGCTATGCAACGCGCGTAGAGCGCGGATTTCGCGGCATCAGGCGCTTTTATGCGAGTCGCATCACGTAATTTTGATAACCAGACATCTCATTTACATCAAAGAAAGATCCAGATCACTCTAATCAGCTAAGGCGTTTTGGTGACTGTGGACTCGTGCGCAGCCCACACTTTCCAAATGCGCTATCCAGTAATTTATATCCATCGGAGGTTAGTATGTTGCCGATTGAAAGACAGCAGCGAATTATTGACGAATTAAATGTAAATGGTCGGGTCATTGTCGCTGAATTAGTCACGTTATGTCAGGTTTCACAAGAAACCATTCGGCGTGATTTAACTCAGCTGGAGAAACGTGGTCTGTTACAACGCAGTCACGGTGGTGCGGTACCAGCAAAACGACAGGCCGCTAACATTCAGGGGAATACAAGAGGCGTTAACGAGTATGAATTATCTTTCCGCCAGAGAATAAATGAACACGTTGATGCCAAGATGGCGATTGCCAAACGCGCACTCGATTTCATTAGCCCCGGCGATTGTCTATTACTCGATAGCAGCACCACTTGCTGGTATTTAGCGCGACAGCTGCCAGATATTGAATTAACGGTATTAACCAATTCCATCAGGATTGTGCAAACCCTTGCGGCGCGCGGCAGCATCCGCACCATCTGTCTGGGGGGAGAATATTCTGACCGTTATGAAGATTTCCACGGCGTGGTCGCCGAGCAACCGCTCAGGGAATTTCAGATCAATAAGATCTTTTTTTCCTGTAGCAGTTTAGGCAATGACGGTTATTTACGCGAAGGTAACGAAAACAACGCACATTTAAAACAGCAAATGTTATTAGCAGCGGAAAGAAAACATCTGTTGCTGGACGGAAGTAAATTCCTGCGGCCCTCATTCGCGCGTATTTGTCATTATCGCGATGTGGACTTTCTCATTACTGACCAATTAAAAGACAAAGAGCTGGAACAAGAATTAGCGTGGAACGGCGTCAATATTATTGATTGCTCCCAGCGCAGCCATTCTATGCAGCTAATAAAAAATTAAATCGGAGTCTTTATGAAAAAACATCTTATCGCCTGTTCTCTGCTCGCCCTGTTTGCCGCCTCCGGCGCGCACGCTGCTGACAAATTACGCATGGGCATCGTGGTGAAAATTGGCGGTATTCCGTGGTTCAACGCCATGGAAGCGGGCATCAAGAGTGAAGCGGCGAAACGCGGCATTGACGCGTGGATGGTGGGCCCAACGGCGGCCGATCCGGCTCTGCAGGTGCGTGCTATCGAAGATTTGATTGCCCAGAAGGTCGACATCATTGGCGTGGTGCCGAATGACCCGAAGGTGCTGGAGCCGGTGCTGAAGCGCGCCCGTGATGCTGGCATTGAAGTCATCACCCACGAATCGCCGGATCAGAAAGGCGCTAACTGGGACTTCGAACTGGTGGATGCGCCGACGCACGGCATCAACCATATGAAAGCGCTGGCGAAATGCATGCATGAAGAGGGCAAATACGCCATGTACGTCGGCAGCCTGACCGTGCCATTGCATCAGCAGTGGACCGATGCGGCGTTGAATTACCAGAAAGAACACTATCCGAAGATGCAGATGGTCACCGACAAGTTTGGCGTCGGCGAATCGCTGGATGACTCGATTCGTACCACCAATGAGCTGATGTCCAAATACCCGGATTTGAAAGGGATTATGGCCTTTGGTTCACAAGGTCCGATTGGCGCCGGTCGTGCGGTGATGAACCGTAACAAAATTGATCAGGTGTGCGTGATTGGTGCCTTCAGTCCTGGCCAGGGCGCATCGCTGGTGCAGCGCGGCGCAATCAAAGGCGGCTACATCTGGAACCCGCAGACCGCTGGCGAAGTGTTCGTGCGCATCGCCGACATGATGCAGAAGAAAGAGCCAATCACCGACGGAATGACCATCGAGGGTTTAGGCAAAGTGAAAGTTGACGAGGCGACCCACACCATCCTCGGCAACAACACCGAAAGCCTGGACAAAGAGAACCTGCCAAAACTGGTGAAAATGGGGCTGTAATGATGAAAGAGGTGATCCCACAGACGCTGATTGCGCTCGACAACCTGTCGAAAACATTTGGTGGCAACCGCGCACTGAGCGATATCTCGCTGACCTTACTGGCTGGCGAAGTGCACTGTCTCGCTGGCACCAACGGCTGTGGCAAGAGCACCTTAATCAAAGTCATTTCCGGGGTGCACGCCCCGGATAGCGGCAGCCGCATTACGCTGGGCGAAGGCCCAAGCTTCCCGCGTCTGACCACACGTCAGGCGCGTGACTTCGGCATCCAGGTGATTTATCAGGATCTGTCGCTGTTCCCCAATCTCAGCGTGGCGGAAAACATCGCCTTCGAGCACAACCTGAGTAGCCTGCTCGGCTGGCACCGCAAAGCCAAACTGCGTGAATCGGCGCAGCGCATCATTGATGAGCTGAAGTTTGACCTCGACCTCGATGAAAAAGTGGCATCGCTGTCGATTGCCGCCCGCCAGCAGGTCGCGATTTGCCGTGCGCTGGTCGCCGATGCGCGGCTGGTGATCATGGATGAGCCGACTGCTTCATTGACGCGCACCGAAGTGAATCAGCTGCTGCGCACCGTGCGTTACCTCAAAGACAAAAACATCTGCGTGGTGTTTGTCAGCCATCGTCTGGATGAAGTGCTGGAGATTTCGGATCGCGTGACGGTGATCCGCGACGGCCGCAAAATGGGCTGCTGGCCCGCCAAAGCGATGACGCCGCACCATCTGACCGAACTGATGACCGGCCTGAAACTCGACTATCAGCTAAAAACGCCGACGCGCAATGACGATCGCCTGATCCTCGAAGTCGAAAAGCTGACGCGCGCCGGACAATATCACGACGTTAATTTCAAACTCTATCAGGGCGAAGTGCTGGGCCTGTGCGGCCTGCTGGGATCTGGGCGCACCGAACTGGCACTGTCGCTGTTTGGCATGACCAAGCCCGACAGCGGCAAGATCTGGCTCGACAGCAAACCGGTGCGCTTCCGTGGACACGAGGACGCGATCAAAGCGGGTATCGGTTATGTCTCTGAAGATCGCTTAACGCTGGGTTTGGTGCAGCAGCAATCGGTGGCCGACAACATGGTGCTGCCGATCCTCGACAAACTGCAAAACCGTTTCCACCTGATTGACGAATACCGCAAGAATAAGCTGATCCTGCAGTGGATTCAGCAGCTTGGCGTGCGCGTCGCCGATCCCAATCTGGCGATCTCCACGCTCTCCGGCGGCAACCAGCAGAAAATCGTGCTGGCGAAATGGGTGCTGACCCAGCCGCGCATCCTGATCCTCGATTCGCCCACGGTTGGCGTGGATGTCGGCGCTAAAGCCAGCATCTATCAGCTGATTCATCTGCTGGCGAAGGAAGGTTTGTCGATCATCCTGATTTCCGACGAAGTGCCCGAGGTTTGGTACAACTGCGACCGCATCCTGCACTTCCGTGATGGCACCGTTCATGCCGAATACCAACCCGATACCGTTGAGCAACAGCAGCTGGCGGAGGTGATCAATGCCTGATTTTTCTCGTTTACGTCCGAGCTCCAGCCAGGGCTGGCTTGCCTGGGTTTTGCTGGCGTTCATCGTGTTTTTCTCTGCCGCCAGCGACCAGTTCCTGACGGTGCAAAACCTGCTGGATCTGGCGGAAAGCTACGCCGTGACCGGCATCTTCGCCCTCGGCCTGTTTGTGGTGCTGGTGACCGGCGGCATCGATATCTCCTTTGCTGCGGTGGCGTCGGTGGTGCAATACCTGATCGCCTCGCTGTTTGTGCAGTTCCAGTTTGATAACGCCCTGCTCAGCATTCTGCTGGCGGTGGTGTGCGGCACGCTGTTTGGCGTAATCAACGCCCTGCTGATTACCTCGCTGCGCGTGGTTTCGATCATCATCACCATCAGCATGCAGTCGCTGCTGTTTGGCCTGTTGATGTGGGTAACCGGCGGCAAAAGCCTCTATTCGCTGCCGGACTGGTGGATCACGCTGCGCAGCGTGCTGCCCTTCAACTGGCAAGGCAACAGCTTCCAGATTGGATTGCCGCTGGTGACCATGCTGGTGATTGCCGGACTCACCGCGCTGCTGCTGAACAAAACCAATCTTGGCCGCCAGCTGTATGCGGTAGGCGGCGATGCGGAATCGGCGCGCCGTATCGGTATTCGCGTGGGTCTTATCCACATCTTCGCCTACGGCTGGCTGGGTGCGATGGCGGCGATTGGCGGCTTAGTGCAGGTCTATCGCATGGGTGAAGTGGTGCCGAATGCGCTGGTTGGCGGCGAGCTGGATGTGCTGGCGGCCACGGTGCTGGGCGGTGCCAGCCTGATGGGCGGCAAAGGCACGGTGAGCGGCACCTTAATGGGCGTGTTCCTCATCGCCATTCTGAAGAACGGCCTCAACCTGATTGGCGTCTCCAACTACTTCATGAACATCGTGGTGGGCGGCGTGATCATGGTGGCCATCGCCGTGACTCACTACAAAAAACGTAAAGAAACTGATGTCAGTTTCGTCTAACGGAAGGCGCATTCACATGAAATCACTCTCTGCTCTGCGTCCGGACGGCACCAATATCGGCCTGATGCTGCTCATTGCGCTGGCGCTGGCGACCTTCACCATCATGCTACCGGGCCGCTTTCTCACGGATTCGACCTTTATGAGCATGGCGTTCCAGTTGCCTGAGCTCGGCTTGCTGACGCTGGCGATGTTTATCGCCATTCTCAGCGGCGGACTGAATCTGGCGATCATCGCCACCGCTAATCTGACGGCGCTGTTTATCGCCTGGACGCTGATGCGCGCCCTGCCCGCCGATGCGGGAACCGGTATGCAACTGTTGTGGCTGTTCATCGCCATCATCGGCGCGATGCTGATTGCCGCGCTGATTGGCGTGATTACCGGCGTGATGGTAACGCGCATCGGAGCGCACCCGATTCTGGTGACGCTGGCGACCATGATGACGCTGAACGGTATCGGCATCTGGCTCACCAAAGGTGCGGCGGTCAGCGGCATGCCGTCGGTGGTGCAGGCGCTCGGTTCCAACACGCTGCTTGGTGTTCCGCTGCCGCTGTGGGTGTTCCTGATTGCCGCCGCGCTGCTAGCGCTGTTCCTCGGCAAAACCCGCGCCGGTAAATGCATCTATATGGGCGGCAGCAACATCAACGCCACCTGGTTTAGCGGCATCAACACCCATCGCATGGTGATTCTGGTGTACGTCATCTCCAGCCTGCTGTGCGTGTTGGCTGGCTTGATCATGATGGCACGCTTCAACTCGGCGCGTATGGGTTACGGCGATGCGTATCTGCTGCTGACGGTGCTGGCGATCATCCTTGGCGGCACCGATCCCAACGGCGGCTTTGGTCGCGTCACCGGCGTGGTGCTGGCGCTGATCGCGCTGCAAGTGCTCTCCACCGGCTTCAACCTGATGAACATCAGCCAGCACGTCAGCCTGGCGATGTGGGGCGCGGTACTGATTGTGGTGCTGGCCTTCAAACAATTCAAAACCCGCTTTAACGAACATCGTGCCGTCAAACTCAGCAAGCTGGCCGCGGCGCTTAACCCTTTGACCGAAAAAAAGGAAGTATGATGCGTATTCAAGTCTCCCCGTCGTTGATGTGTATGAATCTGATGGAGATCAAGCACCAGCTCGCCGTGCTGGACTCCCGCGCCGACTTCCTGCACATCGATATTATGGATGGTCACTACGTGAAAAATATCACGCTGTCGCCGTTCTTTATTGAGCAGATTCGCCCGTTCACCAAAGTGGCGCTGGATGTGCATTTGATGGTCGAGCAACCCACCGATTTCATTGAAGTGATTGCCAAAGCCGGCGCGGATTACATCTGCCCTCACGCCGAAACCATCAATCGCGATGCATTCCGCGTGATCAACATGATCCGCAGCTTCGGCAAGAAAGTTGGCGTGGTGCTCAACCCCGCGACGCCGGTCTCCTTTATCCATCACTACATTCATCTGGTGGATAAGATCACCGTGATGACTGTGGATCCGGGCTATGCCGGACAACCGTTTATTCCGGAAATGGTGCTGAAGGTCCAGGAGCTGAAAGCGCTGAAGCAGGCCAACGGCTATCAATACCTGATTGAGATCGACGGTTCCTGTAACACCCGCACTTACAACACGCTGGTTGGCGCGGGCGCAGAAGTGCTAATTGTTGGTACTTCCGGTTTGTTCAATATTCACGACGATCTGGAAACCGCCTGGAATATGATGCGCGAAAGCATTGATGAGGCTCAGGGATTGGCGCAGGTATCCGCATGAAAAAATGCTGGCTCGGTATCGACATTGGCGGCACCGGCACACGTCTGCAGCTGATGGAAGCAGGCCGCGTTTGGTCAAGCTTCCGTAAAGTGCCGACGGCCAGCTGGGCGCAGCAACCTGATGCGCTGAGCGCGTTGGGCGAGTTAATCAGTGAAACGCTGGAGCAGCAGCCGGTGAGCGGCGTGATGCTCGGATTACCCGGCATTCTCAGCCGCGACCGCCAGCAGGTGATCTCGCTGCCGTTTATCCAGGCGCTGGATCAACAACCGGTTGCCGCGCTGCTCACCGAGCGTCTTGGCGTGCCGGTAGCGATGGACAAAGATGTTAACCATCTGATGCTGTGGGATTTGTTGCAGCTGGAGCAGTTGCCGGACAGCGCGGTGGGTTTGTATCCCGGCACCGGCATGGGCAACAGCTTGTGGATCAACGGTCAGTTTTATCATGGTCAGCACGGCGGCGCGGGTGAGCTTGGCCATGTGCCCGTTGCCGGCAACGATCTGCCCTGCCCGTGCGGCAATCGTGGCTGTGCGGAAACCGTCACTTCCGGCCACTGGCTAAGCCGCTGGGCGAGCGCCAACGTGCCGGAGACCAACATGTCGGCGCTGTTTAGCCAGCATCGTGAGCATCCGGAGCTGCAGGCTTTTGTGCAGCGTCTGGCGCAGTTGATTGCCACCGAGATGAACATCCTCGATCCGGAATACCTGATTCTCGGCGGCGGCGTGCTGGCGATGGCGGACTTTCCGCTGGCGCAGTTGCGCAGCCAGATTCAGCAGCATCTTCGTCCACCCGCCACGCGCGACGGTTTGAAGATCGTGTTTAGCCAATCCACCGATCACACCGGTTGTCGCGGTGCCTGTTTAGCCGCCGAACGTCTGTTCAGGAGTGCATGATGAAAGGAAAAGTGTGTGTGTTTGGCTCGTTCAACCTCGACGTGGTCGCGGTGATGAACCGCTTTCCGATGCCGGGCGAATCGCTCACCGCCCATACCAGCATGATGGGACCGGGCGGCAAAGGTGCCAATCAAGCCACGGCCGCGCTGCGTGCTGGGGCACGCGTGCACTATATCGGAAAGATTGGTAATGATGACTTCGGCATGTTTGCGCGTCGTCATCTGGAAAAGACCGGTTTCGATGCTATCACCTTGTTTACCTGCAAGGAGAAACCCACCGGCAATGCGCTGATTTACGTTGCCGGTGACGATGCCGAGAACATGATTTCGGTCTATCCCGGCGCAAACACCACGGTAACTGCCGCCGAAGTGACGCGCTGCCAACCCACCATTGCCGCCGCCGATATTTTGCTGGTGCAGCTGGAGAATAATCTCAGCGCCATCCAGCGCATGATCGACAACGCGCGCGCTGGCGGCACCTTTGTAATTATGAATCCCGCACCGTGGCAGAAAGTTACTGATGCGCTGCTGGCGAAAGTGGACTTGTTGACGCCGAACAGCACCGAAGCGATGCAGCTAACCGGCGTGAAAGTCACCGACTTCCCCAGCGCGCAGCAAGCGGCAGAAAAGCTGCACCGCAAAGGCGCGCGTCAGGTGATTATTACCTTGGGGGTGTCCGGCGCGTTGCTTTCGGTAGCCGGGCAGCCGCCGCTGCGTATTCCGCTCTTCCCGGCGCAGCCGCTGGATACCACCGGCGCAGGCGATGCGTTTAACGGCGCACTGGCGGCGCGGCTGGCTTCTGGCGATGAACTGCCGCAGGCAGCGCTATTTGCTTCAGCTTACGCTTCGCTGTGCGTGGAACGCTCCGGTGCGGCTCACTCGATGCCCTCTTACGCCGAAGCGCTGGCGCGGTTGCAGGCGTATCCGCAGTGCGTGCCGGAAGCGTTGGGTGAGTTGGTATAATCCTGTACGGTAATGGACAAGGTCGGCATAGTTGTGCGGTGATTGGCCAGGTCGCCATAAATGGCGACCCTACGTAAAAACTACGGCTTTAACCAACCGGCGATCTGGGCATGCTGCAACAACATAATGGCTTTGCCGTCACGAATGCGGCCGTCTTTCACCATCGCCAGCGCTTCCGGGAAACTCAGCTCCAGCACGGTAATCTCTTCATCCTCAACGCCACCGCCGTTGTTGGCGCGCTGCGCATCGCTGTATTGCGCAGCGAAGAAGTGGATCAATTCGGTGACACCGCCCGGCGACATATAGACTTCGTAGAGTTTCTCCACCTTGCCCACCTGATAACCGGTCTCTTCAATCGCTTCTTTGCGAATGCACTCTTCCGGCGAGTCGTCATCCAGCAGCCCCGCGCAGGTCTCAATCAGCTCGCCGCTTTCGTTGCCATTCACATAGGTAGCTATACGGAACTGACGCACCAGCAGAACGCTATTTTTTTCAGTGTTATACAGCAGGATGGTGGCGCCGTTACCGCGATCGTAAACTTCGCGCTTGTGACGCACGACTTCGCCGTTGTTGCGGGTGAGTTCGTAGGTGAAGTTGCGCAGCACAAACCAGTTTTCTGACAGCAACTTGTCTTTGATGATGTTGATCTTTAACGACATAACCGCTCCACTGCTAAATTGAGGGAGCCTGAGATGATAGGACGAAGCGGCGGGGAAAACTATCTGAATTGTGAGGATGGTGGAGGTATAAAAAGGAGGTCGCCATAAATGGCGACCCTACGGGGGAAACACGCTCGAACGTAGGGTTGCCATTTATGGCAACCGCTTCAAAAACCGTTCGGCTGGTCTTTCATATCCGGCAGATGGTGCGCGATACCTTTGTGGCAATCGATACAGGTTTTCCCTTCCTCAATCGCCTTGCTGTGCATCTTCGCGGCCACGGTTTTCTGCGCGGTGAAATCCATATAATCGAAGTTGTGGCAGTTACGACACTCTTGCGAATTGTTGTTTTTCATCCTGCGCCACTCGTTTTGCGCCAGCTCGATGCGGTGATCCTCGAACTTTTGCGGCGTATCGATGATGCCGAAAATCTTGGCATACACCTCTTTGCTCGCCTGGATCTTACGCAGCATTTTCGGGCCCCACTCGTGCGGCACATGACAATCCGGACAGGTGGCGCGCACGCCGCTGCGGTTGTTGTAGTGCACCGTCTGCATATATTCCTGATAGACGTTATTGCGCATCTCGTGGCAGCCGATACAGAACTGCTCACGGTTGGTCATCTCCATCGCGGTGTTGAAGCCGCCCCAGAAAATGATGCCGCCAGCAAAGCCCAGAATCAGCAAGGTGCCGAGCGCCAGACGACTTGGACGTCGCCACCAGCGCCAGATGCGCAGAAGTTTCTCTTTCATCATGTCCTCACTTACCGAAGCCGTCAGCCGGTTTGAAGGTGTTTTCCACCACCGGTTTGGCATCGGTTTGCGGTACGTGACACTGCAGGCAGAAGTAGCGGCGCGGCGACACGGTGCTGCTCACCAGACCATCGCGATCGGTAAAGTGCGTTGGGCTGACACGCGGTGCGCCGGTGGTGAGATAGCTCTGCGTGCCGTGACACTGCAGACAACGGTTCACGTTTTTCGTCACCTGATAGCCATCCACGCTGTGCGGGATCACCGGCGGCTGATTCACGTAGTTCAACGGCTTGCGGCTCTGCTCTTTGGGCTGATGAATAGTGCCCTGCTGCGTGGCCGTCACTTCTGGTGACTGGTTGAGATCGACGCCGTTATTGGCGTAAACCGTGCCGCCCAGCATCAGGGCGGCCAAAGTAACGAGTGTGATTAAGGGTTTCATTGCATCCTGCCTTAAATTTTAACCAGCTTGACGGCGCATTTTTTGTAATCGGTCTGCTTCGACAGCGGATCGGTGGCGTCCAGGGTGACGTTGTTGGCCAGCACGCCCGCATCAAAGAACGGCATAAATACCAGACCTTTGGGCGGCTGATTGCGACCGCGCGTCTCCACGGTGGCAAGGGTTTCACCACGACGCGATACCACGCGGACCTTCTCGCCGCGACGGAAATTGCGCTCTTTGGCATCCAGCGGATGTATATAGAGTAGCGCCTGCGGCACCGCGCGGTGCAGTTCCGGCACGCGACGCGTCATGGTGCCGGTATGCCAGTGTTCCAGTACGCGACCGGTACAGAACCACAGGTCATACTCTTCATCCGGCGATTCGGCTGGCGCTTCGTAAGGCAGCGCAAAAATGGTGGCTTTGCCATCCGGCTTGCCGTAGAAACGCACGCCTTCACCGGCTTTGACGTAGCTGTCGTATCCTTCGCGATAGCGCCAGCGCGTCTCTTTGCCATCCACCACCGGCCAGCGCAGACCGCGCGCCTGATGGTAAGCATCGAACGGCGCGAGATCGTGGCCGTGACCGCGACCAAAACTGGCGTACTCCTCAAACAAACCTTTCTGGATGTAGAAGCCAAACTCGCGCGCTTCATCATTCAGCTGGTCATCTGCCACTTCACTCAGCGGGAACTGATTGACCTGGCCGTTGGCGTACAGCACATCAAACAGCGTTTTGTCGCGCAGCTCAGGATTCTGCGCCAGCAGCGCTTCCGGCCACACTTCCGCTACTTTGAAACGTTTGGAGAAGTTCACCAGCTGCCACAGATCGGATTTCGCATCGCCCGGCGCTTTCACCTGCTGATGCCAGAACTGGGTGCGACGCTCGGCGTTGCCGTAGGCGCCCTCTTTCTCCACCCACATCGCGGTCGGCAGAATCAGGTCAGCCGACAAGGCGCTGACGGTGGGATAGGGATCGGACACCACGATGAAGTTGCGCTCATCGCGCCAACCCGGCATACGCTCCTGCGTCAGGTTCGGACCGGCCTGCATGTTGTTGTTACACATAACCCAATAGGCGTTGAGCTTGCCATCTTTCAGCGCGCGATCCTGCGCCACGGCGTGCAAACCAATTTTGGCCGGCACCGTGCCCTGCGGCAGCTTCCACAGCTTCTCGGCGGTGGCGCGGTGTTTGTCATTGTTGACCACCATGTCCGCCGGTAAACGGTGGGCGAATGTACCAACTTCACGCGCCGTGCCGCACGCCGACGGCTGGCCGGTGAGCGAGAACGGACCGGTGCCCGGACGCGAGATTTTGCCGGTCAATAAGTGCAGGTTGTAGCACAGGTTATTAGCCCACACGCCACGCGTATGCTGGTTGAAGCCCATGGTCCAGTACGACACCACGTTCACTTTCGGGTCGGCATAGAGTTCGGCGAGTGCGATCAGCTGATCTTTCTCTACGCCGCTCATTGCGCTGGCTTTTTCCACCGTGTACTCGGAAACAAACTTCGCAAACTCGTCGAAGCTCATCGGCGTGGATTCGCCGCTGTCCGGGTTCTTCGCCGCAGCCTGACGCGGATCGGTGGGACGCAAGCCGTAACCAATGTCCGTCACACCTTTGCGCAGCGTCACGTGGTTCTGCAGGAAGGTTTTATCGACCTTGTTGTTCTGAATAATGTAGTTGGCGATGAAGTTGAGGATCACCAAATCGCTCTGCGGCGTGAACACGATCGCGTTGTCAGCCAGCTCAAAACTGCGATGACGATAGGTGGAAAGTACCGCCACTTTGACGTTGTCATTGCTAAGACGACGCGCGGTGATACGTGACCAGAGAATCGGGTGCATCTCCGCCATGTTCGAGCCCCACAGCACAAAGGCGTCGGCCTGCTCGATATCGTCGTAGCAGCCCATCGGTTCATCCATACCGAAGGTGCGCATAAAGCCGACCACCGCCGAAGCCATGCAGTGACGCGCGTTCGGGTCGAGGTTGTTGGTGCGAAAACCGGCTTTCATCAGCTTGGAGGCCGCGTAACCTTCCCATACCGTCCACTGGCCGGAACCGAACATGCCGACCGAATCCGGGCCGTTGGCTTTCAGCGCCGCTTTGAACTTCTCTTCCATGATGTCGAAGGCTTGATCCCAGCTGACCGGCGTGAACTCACCCTCTTTGGCATATTTACCGTCGGTCATGCGCAGCAGCGGCTGGGTCAGGCGATCTTTTCCGTACATGATCTTCGGCAGGAAATAGCCTTTGATACAGTTCAGACCTCGGTTCACTTCGGCCTGCGGATCGCCCTGCGAAGCCACTACGCGGCCATCCTGGGTGCCGACCAGCACGCCACAGCCGGTGCCGCAGAATCGGCACGGCGCTTTTTCCCAGCGAATCGGCGCAGCCAGCGAGGTCGCGGCTTTGGTCACGGTAGGAATGGTGAGTCCTGCAGCCGTGGCAGCAGCAGCCGCCGCATTGGCCTTCATAAAATCACGACGACTTATACTCATGATGCTTCCTTACAAGGTTCTTCAATTTCGTCTTGCTGGTGATACACCAGCGATACCGCCAGCACGCCAGCGATGTTGCGGCTCTCTTCAATATTGCGCAGCAGCGCGGCGCTATCTGCCGCACCCAGCGTCACCGCCAGCGTGCCGCGCGTGGCGTCTTCGGCAGCGATATCGCAATCGTCAAAGGCCAACAGCGCACTTTTCACGGCGGGAATCGACGCCGGGCGCGCCTGAATCACCAGGCCGCAGACGTGCCAACTGTGTTCATGGTTCATGATGTAATCCTGTGGCTGAGACCGGGCAAGGCGCGATGCAGGCGCCGCAACCGGTGCAATGCTGCGGAAGGGTTTCAGGCTGTGCGATGCCGTTCGGCATCAAATGGAAACGGATGGCTTGCTGTTCGCAACTCTCCTGGCAGCTGCGGCAATTCACGCCAAGAAAGGTGATGCAGCGGTTGTCGATGCGAATGCGTTGCGGAAACGGCTCGGTTTCACGCGCGTGGAACAACGGCTGCGGGCAAGCCTCTGCGCAGGCGGCGCAGAACGTGCATTCACCCTGCAGAAAATCGAGGTGCGGTACTTCACCGGCAGCCAGGCGGATGATGTGGGTTTCGCAGGCCGATATACATTTGCCGCAGCCATCACAACCGTTCTCTCCACGCCACCACGGCAAAGCGATGCCATCAGCAGACGCTACGCGCTGCCCGGTAAAGAGTTCACGTCGCGACAGCGCCATCGGTTCACCTTAAACGGGGGAAAGAGAGATGGTGCGTAAAATAACCTGACGCTAATGAGGGCTATATCACCCCAAAGGGGTAAATCCCGACGTGGGATCAAGTGAAGGGGAATTGAAATAAAAACGGGGGCCAAAAGGCCCCCGCAGATGAGAATCGCTGTGATTAGCGCGGTGAATCTTCCGCCAGCGTATCGTGATTCTCAGCATGATGTTCATGCTCTTTCTGCGCTTCAGCATGCACGCGTTTGCGCACGCCAAACCAGCCCAGTACCAGAATCACGGCAATTAACGGGATTGAGGCGATGGTGTAGGTGCCGTTTGGATAGTCAAACGCCATCAACACCAGCACGCTCGCCAGGAACAGCAGCGTCAACCATGAAGTAAATGGCGCCCACGGCAGTTTAAAGCTGACGTCGTCTGCCTTGCCTTCTCTAATCGCTTTGCGCAAACGCATCTGGCACACCACGATAAAGCCCCACGACGAAATGATGCCGAGCGAAGCAACGTTCAGAACGATTTCAAATACCTGTGAAGGCACGTAGTAGTTGAGTACCACACCAAATATGTATACACCGATGGTCACCAGAATACCGGCATACGGCACCTGCTGTTTGCTCATCTTCGACATGAACTGCGGTGCAGAACCGCCCATCGACATCGAACGCAGGATACGACCGGTAGAATAAAGCCCCGAGTTGAGGCTCGACAGCGCGGCGCTCAGCACCACAATGTTCATCACGCTACCGATGTAAGGCACGCCAAGTTTAGAGAAGAAGGTCACGAACGGGCTTTGTCCGGCCTGATAGGCATTCCACGGCAGCAGCAGCACCAGTAACACCACCGAACCGACGTAGAACAGGCCGATACGCCAGATCACGCTGTTGATGGCTTTCGGCAGCATGGTTTTGGGATCTTTACACTCGCCTGCTGCAGTTCCCACCAGCTCAATCGAGGCAAAGGCAAATACCACGCCCTGCACCAACACCAGCGCTGGCAGTAAACCATGCGGGAAGAAGCCGCCGTTATCGGTGATTAAGTGGAATCCTGTGGTGTTGCCGTCGAGCGGCTTACCGCTTCCCAGGAATATCGTTCCCACAATCAGGAACGCCACAATCGCCAGCACTTTGACCAGTGCAAACCAGAACTCCATCTCGGCGAACCACTTCACGCCGATCATGTTCATGGTACCGACAATGGCCAGCGCGCCCAGCGCAAACACCCACTGCGGCACATCGCCAAACGCGCCCCAATAGTGCATATAAAGCGCGACGGCGGTGATATCGACAATACCGGTCATCGCCCAGTTGACGAAGTACATCCAGCCCGCAACGTAAGACGCTTTTTCCCCAAGGAATTCACGCGCATAAGAAACAAAGCTGCCGCTGGAAGGACGGTGTAATACCAGTTCGCCCAACGCACGGAGGATAAAGAAGGAGAAGATACCGCACACCAGATAAACCAGCGCCAGTGCAGGACCGGCCATTTGCAGGCGCGCGCCAGCACCGAGGAACAGACCGGTACCGATAGCACCGCCGATGGCGATCATTTGTACCTGACGGTTACCCATTGCTTTTTGGTAACCGCTGTCGTGCGAGTTGAGCCAGCGTCTTTTCGCAGCGCGTTGTTCGGCTGCGGTTTTTTTAGTTGATTTCATAGCCATCCTGTTTGTCCTGACCATCAATCACCGCCAAACCAAACGATTGCGTAGGGCGGTGCGAAATGGGGTAAAAACCCGGCGTCACGCGGCGGAACGATGTCGCGTGGCGGGGTGGGAATTTACGGCGATGAATCCTACCCGTTCTGCAAGAACGAAGCAAAAAATACCGCCAGGCTGCACAAGATGAATTGTAATAATCCGTCGCGGTGCACAAAAAAACCGGTCAGAGGGCTGACCGGTAAAGGGATGGCTACAGGGATAACGACTACTACAGGGTTACTACTGGAGGGAATTAACGGTAAATCTCTGCGGTGCCGCTCCACAGGCTGGAATCCCCTGGGGTTTGTACACCAATCACGCGATAGCCGCTGGCACCTTGCTCCTGCGCTTTCTGCGACAGATGGCGCGTTGCATCATCCAGCGTACCGCGTACGCCGCTGATGGAAACGGTGCCCGCGCTTTGCAGGTTTTGCGCTTCTGTAGCGCTTACGGGCTGGGCTGCCAGCGTCGAGAAACTTGCGGTGGCAAGCAGTGCAGCAGTCAGAACGGCATAACGTCTCTTCATGTGATGCTCCTGTTGTCTTCCGTTAAGGGTTACAGGACTCATTATCACGCAGGGAATGAAAACCAGGTTGAGCAAGCCGTAAAGGCGTTTAATAATTCGCCAGCGAAACGCGAGTTACTTAGGGAAAGGTAAAGAGAAAGGGTTTTATCTGCTAAAAGTAACCTGATGTGACGAGATCGAACTCGCCGTTATCGCACGGCTGCCCTATAATCCCACGCTCTTATAAGGGTTATTATTGTGATTGTGAAACGTCCCGTTACTCGAACCATTGCCCGCGCACTCAGCGTGATTGTGCTGCTGTCGCTGTTGACCACCGGGCTGGCGCTGATGACGCTCTCCAGCAGCCTGCGCGATGCCGAAGCGGTGAATGTCGCCGGATCGCTGCGCATGCAGATTTACCGCCTGGCGTGGGACAGCACGCGCGATCCGCAGCAGCTGGAACATCACATTCAACTCTACCGGCAAACGCTGGAATCCCCGGCACTGCAACATCTGGAGCGCGCGTGGGTGCCGCTTGAAGTGAGCAGCCGCTATCGCTATCTGCATGACAGCTGGCCGATGTTGCAGGAGACCTTGCAGCCCGAGCGGGCACAAATCTACCAGCAGCGTGTCGCGGGCTATGTCAGCGAGATCGACCGCTTCGTGCTGGCATTGCAGCATTATGCTGAGCTAAAGATGCATCTGGTGGCCGCCAGCAGCCTGTTTGGTTTTCTGGCGATTGTGGCGCTGGCGCTGTGGACGATTCGTTTCATCCGCCGCAACGTGGTGCGACCGCTCAACGCGCTGGTGACCGCCAGCCAATATGTTGAGCAGGCGAATTTCGCTTTTCCGCCGCTGCCGGTGCAACAACCCAATGAACTGGGTGTGCTGGCGCAGGCCTTCACCACCATGGCGGAACGGCTGCATTCGCACTATCGCCTGCTGGAGTGCGCGGTGCGCGATAAAACCGAAGATCTCACGCAGGCCAATCGCACGCTTTCCCTGCTGTATGAAAGCTCACAAATTCTCACCAGCAGCCCACCCAATCCCGAACTGTTTCAGGGATTGCTGCGTCTGGTGCAGCGGCGTGAAGCATTAACGGTGCTGCAAATTGTCAGCGAGGGGATTGAGTTTCAGGCCGGTGTGGCGGCGGATGATTTAAGCTGGCAGCGTTTACCGTTAATGCAGGAAGAGCAGCGGCTAGGCGAACTGTGTTGGCAAACCCGCCGTGCACCGCCCGCCGACGAACTGATGCAGAGCCTGGCGAACATGCTGGCGCGCGCGCTGTGGATCTGGCAGACGCAAAAACAGTATCAGCAGATGCTATTAATAGAAGAGCGCGCCACCATTGCGCGCGAATTGCACGATTCACTGGCGCAGTCGCTCTCTTTCCTGCGCATCCAGCTGGCTTTGCTGCGGCGTAATGTCGATGAGTCGCAACCGCAGGCGCTGGCGATTATCGCTGATTTTGATCGCGCGCTGGCCGAAGCCTATCAGCAGCTGCGCGAGCTGCTGACCACTTTCCGCCTGACCATCGAACAGGCCGATTTGGTGCAGGCGATGCAAGCGATGATTGCGCCACTGCAGGAGCAATCGCAGGCGGCCATCGACTTCGATTATCAGCCCGGCCTGCAGATGCTGGATGCCCAGCAGCAAGTGCATGTGCTGCAGATTGCGCGTGAAGCGCTGCTCAACGCGATTCGTCATGCGCAGGCGAAAAATATTCAGATTCATTATCAGCGTGTCGCTGATGAGGACCACCTGCTGACCATTGAAGACGATGGCTGCGGTATCAGCAGCCTTGAAGAACCGCCGGGACATTATGGTTTAACCATCATGGCGGAACGCGCCGCACGATTATCCGGCACGCTGATGATTACCCCGCAGGTGCAAGGCACGCGCGTGACGCTGCGTTTTCCGCCGCGCCCGGCGCATCGGCTGAGTTAACAATGAGCATGAGGTCGCCATGAATGGCGACCCTACGAGATTAAAAACTGGAGAGATTATGGCTAACCCTTCCCTGACAATTATGATCGTTGATGATCATCCGCTGATGCGCCGTGGCATTCGCCAGCTGCTGGCACTGGAGCCTCGGCTGGAAGTGGTGGCCGAAGCCAATAACGGCACCGAAGCGCTGGCCGAAGCGCGGCGTTTATCGCCGGATGTCATCCTGCTGGATCTCAACATGAAAGGCATGTCGGGGCTGGATACGTTGAAAGCGCTGCGAAACGAAGGCATCGCCGCGCGCATTTTGGTGCTGACGGTTTCTGATGCGCGCAATGATATCTACGCGATGGTGGATGCCGGCGCCGACGGCTATTTGCTAAAAGACAGTGAACCTGAACTGCTGCTGGCGCAAGTGATGCGCGGCGCAAAGGGTGAAAACGTGTTTAGCGATGCGGTGGCCGATTATCTTGCAACGCGTCAGCCAACGTCGAATCCGTTCAAACAGCTGACGGAACGCGAGCTGGATGTGCTGCAGGAAGTGGCGCGCGGATTATCGAATAAGGAGATCGCCGCCACCTTGCATATCTCCGAAGAGACGGTAAAAGTGCACATTCGCAACCTGCTGCGCAAGCTGGATGTCCGTTCGCGCGTTGCTGCGACGGTGCTGTGGCTGGAGAGTCGACGACATGTGTAATCGCGCACATAAAATCATCACGACATTCACACTTTCTCCATAATTTACTCACGATTCTCTAATTTGCTCAGCGTAAAGTACTATCAGCAGGCGTTTTCGTTAGAGGACCTTGCACTCCGCCAGCGTGACGCCATCCGCGCATCGCGCTCATCATAATAAAAGTAAAAAATACGCAGTTGAGGAGTGTCGGTTACATGTCGAATTTTTTTATCGACCGCCCCATTTTTGCCTGGGTTCTGTCTATTTTGCTCTGCCTGTGCGGCACGCTGGCAATCATCTCGCTGCCGATTGAGCAATATCCCGACCTCGCACCGCCCAACGTGCGTATTACCGCCAACTATCCCGGCGCATCCGCAGAAACACTGGAAAACACCGTCACACAAGTTATCGAACAAAACATGACCGGCATCGATAATTTGATGTACATGTCCTCCAACAGCAGCAACACCGGCCAGGCCCAAATCACCCTCACCTTTACCGCTGGCACCAATCCTGATGAAGCGCGCCAGCAGGTGCAAAACCAGCTGCAAAGTGCGCTGCGTAAACTGCCTGCAGCGGTACAGTCACAAGGCGTGACGGTGAATAAAACCGGTGATAGCAATATCCTGATGATTGCCTTCGTCTCCACCGACGGAAGTATGGACAAACAGGATATTTCAGATTATGTCGCCAGTAACATTCAGGATCCGCTCAGCCGTATCGATGGCGTCGGCCAGGTTGATGCTTACGGCTCGCAATATGCGATGCGCATCTGGCTCGATCCCAATAAGCTGATTGCCTACGCGCTGACCACCGAAGATGTGGTGAGCGCGATTGAATCACAGAACGCGCAGGTCGCGGTGGGTCAGGTCGGCGGATTGCCGTCGGTTGACAAGCAAGCGCTCAACGCCACGGTAAATGCGCAGTCGATGCTGCAAACGCCTGAGCAGTTCAAAGCGGTGACGCTGAAAACCAACAGCGACGGCTCGGTAGTGACGCTCGGCGATGTGGCGGATGTGGCGATGGGCGCGGAAAAATATGACTTCCTCAGCCGCTACAATGGTCAGGCGGCTTCGGGGCTCGGCATTAAGCTGGCTTCCGGTGCCAATGAGATGAACACCGACAAACTGGTGCGCGCGCGCATTGCTGAGCTGTCGCACTACTTCCCGCACGGGCTGGAGGCCAAAGTTGCCTATGAAACCACGCCGTTCGTGAAGGCCTCGATTAAAGACGTGGTGAAAACCCTGCTGGAAGCGATCCTGCTGGTGTTCCTGGTGATGTATCTGTTCCTGCAAAACTTCCGTGCCACGCTGATTCCAACCATCGCCGTGCCGGTGGTGCTGCTCGGCACCTTTGCGGTGCTCTATGCCTTTGGTTACAGCATCAACACCCTCACCATGTTCGCCATGGTGCTCGCCATCGGCTTGTTGGTGGATGACGCCATCGTAGTGGTGGAAAACGTCGAGCGCATCATGAGCGAAGAAGGTCTGTCGCCGCGCGCCGCCACGCGTAAATCGATGGGGCAGATTCAGGGCGCGCTGGTCGGTATTGCGCTGGTGCTGTCGGCGGTGTTTGTGCCGATGGCGTTCTTTGGCGGCACCGTCGGCGCCATCTATCGCCAGTTCTCGATCACTATCGTTTCGGCGATGGTGCTGTCGGTATTGGTGGCGATGATTCTGACGCCTGCGCTCTGTTCCACGCTGCTGAAACCGCTGGAGCAAGGTCATCATCACGGTCGTCGTGGCTTCTTCGGCTGGTTTAACCGCACCTTCAACGCCAGCGCGGAACGTTATGAGCGCGGCGTCGCCAAAATTCTGCGCAAAGGCGGTCGCTGGCTGCTGCTCTATCTCGCGATTATCGGCCTGATGGCGTTCCTGTTTATCCGTCTGCCCACCTCGTTCCTGCCGCTGGAAGATCGCGGCGTGTTCCTGACGCAGGTGCAATTACCTGCCGGTGCAACGCTGGAGCAAACCTCGAACGTGGTGGCGAAGGTCGAGAACTACTACATGACCCAGGAGAAAGACAATGTGGTCTCGGTGTTCTCCACCATCGGTGCGGGTCCCGGCGGTAACGGTCAGAACGTGGCGCGACTGTTTGTCCGCTTGAAAGATTGGGAAGAGCGTCCGGGCAGCGATCGCACCTCTTTCGCCATCATTGAGCGCGCAACCAAAGCCTTCCACAAGATCAACGAAGCGCGCGTTATCGCCAGCAGTCCACCCGCGATTACCGGCATGGGCAGTTCGTCGGGCTTCGATATGGAGCTGCAGGATCACGGTGGAATCGGCCACACGCAGTTGATGGCGATGCGTGACAAGTTACTGGAGCTGGCCGACAGTAATCCGGCGCTGTCGCGCGTGCGTCACAACGGCCTCGACGACAGCCCGCAGTTGCAGATTGATGTCGATCAGCGCAAAGCGCAGGCGCTGGGCGTGTCGCTGGATACCATTAATGACACCTTAACCACCGCGTGGGGCTCGACCTACGTCAATGACTTCCTCGATCGCGGCCGCGTGAAGAAAGTCTACGTGCAGGCAGCGGCAGAGTTCCGCATGCTGCCGGAAGACGTCAACAAGTGGTACGTGCGTAACAGCAGCGGCGGCATGGTGCCCTTCTCCGCCTTCGCCACCAGCCACTGGCAGACTGGTTCGCCGCGTCTGGAGCGTTACAACGGTTACTCCGCACTGGAGATTGTCGGTGAAGCGGCGAACGGCGTCAGTAGCGGTACAGCGATGGACGTGATGGAAAAACTGGTTGGGCAGCTGCCGCTCGGCGTCGGCTTCCAGTGGACCGGCGCATCCTATCAGGAACGCTTATCCGGTTCGCAGGCGCCCGCGCTGTATGCGATTTCGCTGCTGGTGGTGTTCCTGTGTCTGGCGGCGCTGTATGAGAGCTGGTCAATTCCGTTCTCGGTGATGCTGGTGGTTCCGCTCGGCGTCGTGGGTGCGCTGGTGGCAACCTGGATGCGCGGGCTGGAGAACGATGTCTATTTCCAGGTGGGCTTGCTTACGGTGATCGGCTTGTCGGCGAAGAATGCCATTTTGATTGTCGAGTTCGCCAATGAGATCAACAGCAAAGGGCGCGAACTGATGGAGTCGACGCTGGAAGCCTCACGTCAGCGCCTGCGCCCGATCCTGATGACTTCTCTGGCGTTTATCTTCGGCGTGCTGCCGATGGCGATCAGCAGCGGTGCGGGTTCCGGCAGCCAGCACGCGGTAGGTACCGGCGTAATGGGCGGGATGATTTCCGCTACCGTGCTGGCGATTTTCTTTGTGCCGTTGTTCTTTGTGGTGGTGCGCCGCCGTTTCCCACTGAAAGAGAAGCCGCACGATTAAGCATGCCATTCCGCTGCGTGTATTTATTCGGTCGCCATGAATGGCGACCCTACAAAAAAAGCCGCCATGAACGTCATGGCGGCTTTATTGTTGTGTGTGGTAAGAATCACAGCAAGTTGGGAAATGCCCTGCTTTTGTCTTCACGCGTTACTTGTTGCGTAACATCGCTTCGATGAATTCTTTCCAGTTTCCCATTTCGGTGTCGACCATAAAAATCCTCTCTTATTGTAGCGGCAATTCTACGCCGTTTTTTTCTACAGGTGAATACGTTCCCACCTGTTATCACTATCGGCAAAAGCGTCGAAAATCTTCAATCTGCTGAAATTGCGTACTGACGCACATTTCAGCAACTCTATAATGCGTCAGGAAAAATGCCTGACTTAAATCGCATAGCAGAAAATGGCGATTAGGATAATCCTTAGTGGCTTAATGATGTCGCAGGCAATTATTGAGTGCGTAAGTGAAAGCGCTTCCTGGCCCTAAGTAATAAGTTTTATAACGGCAAAAGAGTCATGAAAAATACCTGAATCAGGCAGGCTTTCGCCGTCAGCGCTCACAGCCCTTAGAGCGCTGTGGTAAACTCGCGCTTTATTTTTTACTAAACGGGAATAAGCGATGACAGCGCAGTGGGTGATGTACGGAATTAAAAATTGCGACACGATTAAAAAAGCACGCAACTATTTAGCGTCTTCCGGTATCGACTACTGTTTTCATGACTATCGCGTGGATGGCATTGATGACGCGTTGCTGCAATCGTTTATCGATCAGCTCGGTTATGAGGCGCTGCTCAACACGCGCGGTACCACGTGGCGCAAGCTGCCGGAAGCCGAACGCGATGCGGTAAACGATGCCGCCAGCGCCAAAGCGGTGATGCTGGCGCAACCTGCCATCATCAAGCGTCCGGTGTTAGCCGCACCGAATGGCGATCTGCTGGTCGGCTTCAACGATTCCCTTTATTCCGCCTTTATCCAGGAGAAGTCATAACATGTTCTGTCCGGTTATTGAGCTGGCTCAGCAGCTTATCCGTCGCCCGTCTCTCAGCCCGGATGATGCCGGTTGTCAGGCGCTGCTGATTGCGCGTCTGGAAGCCATCGGCTTCAGCGTTGAGCCGATGCACATTGGCGATACGCTGAACTTTTGGGCGACGCGCGGCCAGGGCGAAACGCTGGCGTTTGCCGGTCATACCGATGTGGTGCCGCCGGGCGATGCCAACCGCTGGATCAGCCCGCCGTTTGAACCGAGCATCCGCGATGGCATGCTGTTTGGTCGTGGCGCGGCAGATATGAAAGGCTCGCTGGCAGCGATGGTGGTGGCAGCGGAACGCTTTGTTGCCACTAATCCGCAGCATAAAGGTCGTCTGGCGTTTCTGATTACCTCCGATGAAGAAGCCAGCGCGGTTAACGGTACGGTGAAAGTGGTTGAACGCCTGATGGCGCGCAACGAGCGCATGGATTATTGCCTGGTCGGCGAACCGTCGAGCACCGAAATCGTGGGTGATGTGGTGAAGAATGGCCGTCGCGGCTCGATGACCGCGAATCTCACCATTCACGGCGTGCAGGGCCACGTGGCCTATCCGCATCTGGCGGATAATCCGGTGCATCGCGCCATGCCGGCGCTGAATGAGCTGGTGGAAACCGTGTGGGATGAAGGCAATGAATTCTTCCCGCCGACCAGCATGCAGATCGCTAACGTGCAGGCCGGCACCGGCAGCAACAACGTGATTCCTGGCGAATTCTTTGTGCAGTTTAACTTCCGTTTCAGCACCCAATTGACCGATCAGATGATTAAAGATCGCGTGGCGGAACTGCTCAATCGCCATCAGCTGCGCTACACGCTAGAGTGGAATGTTTCCGGTCAGCCGTTCCTGACCTCACGCGGTAAGCTGGTGGATGCCGTGGTAAACGCTGTGACGCACTATAATGAGATTAAGCCGCAGTTACTGACGACCGGCGGCACCTCTGATGGGCGCTTTATCGCGCGCATGGGTGCGCAGGTGGTGGAACTGGGCCCGGTGAACGCCACCATTCATAAGATCAATGAGTGCGTGAAAGCGTCAGATTTGCAGATGCTGAGCCGTATGTATCAGCGCATCATGGAACAGCTGATTGCCTAAGCGCACAGAAGGAGAAAGGGGATGGAATTCTTTAAAGAGTACTGGTGGATCCTGGTGATCCTGCTGATGGTTGGTATTTTGATGAATGTTTACAAAGACCTAAAACGTATCGATCATAAAAAATTCATGGATAACAAACCGACTTTGCCGCCACATCGTGATTTCAACGATAAATGGGATGACGAAGACGACTGGCCGAAAAAGAAATAACCTCCATATAGCTAACGGCGCGAAAATCGCGCCGTTACGCTTTCTGCTACATCATCATCACCACATCATCATCGCCCGGCCTGGCACCGCTTAGCGCCTCATCGAAGTAACGACGCGGTACGGTATAACGCAAATGATTTAGCGCCAGCTCCATGCTGCGATCGTTAATCGCGTGCGGTAAATCTTCCACCACATCCAGCGTGACATCGCCGCCCAAGGACATCAGACGTTGCTTCGCCTCTTCGGCCCGTTGCAGCGGGACCTGTTCGTCGTAATCACCGTGAATCAGATGAATGGTGTTGCGCGTGCTGGCCCGCAGCGGCAGCGTGGCATAGCGACCGCTGAAGACAATCGCGCGTCCGGCTAAATCCGGCTGCGCTTTTATGCCTTCCAGCACCATGATGCCGCCCTGTGAAAAACCCACCAGCGCCGTTGCTTCGGCACGCACGCCGCTCTCCTGCTGCCAGTGACGCACCGATCCCACGAATTCAGGCATGATCGCATCCACGCCCTGCTGTTCCGAACGATCGTGTGGCGGAATATCGGCAAACCACTGACGTCCTTGCGGCATGCTGCCCGCGTAAGGTGCGCCGACCGACACCACCAGCGCCTGCGGGAACGCCTTCGCGAACCAGCTGCCAATCTGCGCCATTGAATCCGGGTTGTCGTTGATGCCGTGATACAGCAGGAACAGCTGTGCTGCACTGCTGGGTTGCTGAACAATTACATATCGTAGTGCCATAAGATCCTCCTCACATCACTATACGCCGCTACACGCGCAGAGATATCGGGAAAATTTGAACGAGATAATGGATTTATTGCAATGAACGCAGCCGCTGCGCGGCATCGGGATTAAGGTGAATCAGTGCTGCGGCAGCTTCCGATCGCAGCTGGTTAATCAAGGCTTTACGCCCGCTGAGACCGGCATATTGCGCGGCTTGGGTTAGCGTCTGTTTTTGCAGCAGGATGGCATTCAACAGCGGTGAAGGAGACTGGCGCACCAGCCGCTGTAGCGCCGCATAACTGGCTTCAAACGGGCGCTGTGCCCAGGCAAAACCGGCCAGGAACGTCCAGTCATCGTCGTTGAGCTGCTGGCTGGCATCGCTTGCCAGCGTTAGAGGCAGTTCGATGATATCTCGCAGCCACGGCCAATCCCGCGCCAGGCGCTGCGCTGCCTGCTGTTGTAGAACTTCACCTGCCGCAGATGTTGCCAGCATCGCCATCGCGGCATAGCAGCCGCTGCTGGCTTCGCGCTGCGAGCCAATACGCACCAGCGTAAAACCGCAGGCGCGCCAGAAGTGCCACAAGGATTCGGTGTAGCCGAAACTCACGGAGAGATAATCACAGCCCTGCGCCTGCTGACGTGCGGTGGCCACCAATGCTTTGCCAATCCCACGCTGACGTTGTGACGCCTGCACCGCGATTCGGCTAATGCGCTGTGAGCGCAGCGTCGCCGCCTGCGCGAAACCGGCATGGGCCGCCAGCGATTGCGCCACCAGATTGCCGCGCGGCCGGCGATAACCGGCCCACACCGCATCGACCAATGGCTGATCTAATCCGCCCTCTTCCACCAACCACAGCGCGCCAGTTACCTGATCGGCTTCACCTGCCAACCATAAGCGCATGCCGGGCGCATCCAGCATGCGCCGCAAATCCAGTGGCGAAGTGCGATAGTGCGCGCTGGCAAGCAGGCGATATCCCGCCTCAAGCGCCTGGAGATTGTGTTCTGGTGTGGCTGGATAAATCGCGATCTCACCGCTTATATTGCTCTCCTGCGCATCTTCAAACAGCAATGCCTGGCTGAGCCACTGCTCCAGCGGATCGTTTGGCGACCAGCGCAACGGCTCGTCGAGCTGGAAGAGGCGCACATCCGGCAAGGTGGCGCAGAAGCGCAGCATAAAGCCGCGTCCGGTGCCTTCGTAACCTTCCACGGTGGTAATAAGCAGCACGCGCGGGAAACGTTGCACCAGTTGCTGCAGGATCGGCGCGGGAATGGCGGCAGCTTCATCGACAATCAGCCACTGCGCCTGAGGCGGATTTTCCTGCGCGAGGATGGCATCAGGCGCCATGAAACTGAAATACTCACCGGCAAACTCTGCCAGCACCGCCGTGGAGACTTTGGCTGGCGCCGTGACTAAACAGTGTTGATTGCGCTGCGCCAGCATGCCGGCCAACGCGGATTTTCCTCGACCGCGCGCGGCGGTGATCACCGCAACGCCATGCGGCATCGCTTCAAGCTGTTCGAGGATTTGCGCCTGCTGCTGCGGCGCCCGGCAGCGCCAGTCGGGCAGATGCGTTTCCACGGGATAACGCACCGCTTGATGCTGACGTTGCAACATCACCTGCGCATCTTGCAGCATCAGAGATTGCAGATGGTGGATAAAGTGCGGCGTGGCGATCGGCTCCGCGACATCCGCCCAGCGCAGGCTGTCGGCATCGGTTTGGTTGGGCCAGCTTTCCCAGGCAGGCGTTAACAGCAACAACCAGCTGCCCGCGCGCAGGGTTCCGGCCAGCGCGGCAAAAGCTTCGGCGTGAAAACCGTTGCGCGCATCGAATATTGCATGCTGGAATTCACGTCCTAGCAAGGTACGCAAAGCTCCGGGCGCGACGGCCTGCGGGAAATCAGCGCTGTCGCTCACCGTCAGCCAGTCGCCGGACAGCGCGGCGCGCCGATTAATGGCTTGCTGCTGCGCCCACTCCGCATCACCCGCTATAACGCAAAGGCGGCGAATGCCTGCACGCTGCATCGCCGCCGTTTGTTCAATCAAGGGGATCACTTGCTAGCGAAGGTGTTGCACTGGCCAGGATCGCCGCTATCGAAACCGCGTTTCAGCCAGGTATAACGCTGCTGAGAGGTACCATGCGTGAAGCTGTCCGGTACCACGCGGCCCTGACCTTTCTGCTGCAGACGATCGTCACCAATCGCTTCAGCGGCGTTAAGCGCTTCCTGCAAATCGCCCACTTCGAGAATGTCTTGCTGCTGCATGTAATGGCCCCAAACACCCGCAAAGCAGTCCGCCTGCAGCTCCATTTTCACCGACAGTTGGTTCGCCTGCGCCTGGCTCGCGCCCTGCTGCATCTGACGCACTTTAGGCTCAATGCCCAGCAGCTTTTGTACGTGATGGCCGACTTCATGCGCAATCACATAGCCTTGCGCAAAGTCGCCACCGGCACCGAGTTTGTTTTTCATATCATCGTAGAATGACAAATCGATATAAACAGTTTGGTCGGCAGGACAATAAAACGGCCCCATCGCCGATTGGCCGGTACCGCAGTTGGTGCGCGTCGCCCCGCGATACATCACCAGCTTCGGCGGCACGTACTGTTTGTTCATCTGCTGGAACAGCTTGCTCCAGGTATCTTCGGTGGTGGCCAGAATTACCGAGGTGAATTTTGCATCTTCGTTGCTCTGCGCGCTGTTCACCTGCCGCTGCTGCGACGTGGGCGCGACGCTGCCGCCGCCTTCCAGCAGCGCGGTGAGGTCGTAGCCGTAATAGCCGGCAACGGCGACCACCACCAGCAAGATAAGGCCGCCTTTGCCGCGTGGAATGCGAATTTGTCGTCCACCGCCGCCGCCAAGGCCAGGTGAATCATTGCGTCGATCTTCTACGTTGTCGCTCTCACGACGCCCTTGCCAGCGCATGGTCTAACTCCTTTAAACATGTTTGGCATGATTTTAGTTGGCGGCAGCAGGAAGCACCAGTGTTGTCGTTGCAGAACACCGTAGGGTCGGCATTCATGCCGACCTGAACACGCTATATTGCGGGCATAAAAAAGGTCGTCATAAATGACGACCTTACGGGAGAGGTGGACGAACTTAGTCCAGCTTGACACCTAAACGGTGTGCAACTTCTTCGTACGCTTCAATCAGGCCGCCGAGGCTCTGACGGAAACGGTCTTTGTCCATTTTGTCCATGGTGTTTTTGTCCCACAGACGTGCGCCATCTGGCGAGAACTCATCGCCCAGCACCACTTCGCCGTTGAACAAACCAAACTCCAGCTTGAAGTCGACCAGGATCAAACCTGCGTCATCAAACAGTTTGCTCAGCACTCCGTTAGCTTTGAAGGTCAGCTCTTGCATGCGTGCCAGATTCGCTTTGCTCACCCAGCCGAAGGTTTCGCAGTAGGATTCGTTGACCATCGGGTCGTGTTTGGCGTCATCTTTCAGGAAGAGATCAAACAGCGGTGGATTGAGCACAATGCCCTCTTCCACGCCCAGACGTTTTACCAGCGATCCTGCCGCACGGTTGCGTACCACGCACTCCACGGGCACCATCTCCAGCTTTTTCACCAGCGCTTCGTTATCCGACAGCAGCGCTTCCATCTGGGTCGGAATGCCCGCTTCCTGCAATTTGGTCATGATGAAATGGTTAAACTTGTTGTTTACCATGCCTTTGCGATCAAACTGCTCGATTCGTGCACCGTCTCCTGCTGACGTATCGTTGCGGAATTCAAGTACCAGCAGATCCGGATTATCGGTGCTGTATACGGTTTTCGCTTTACCGCGATACAACTCAGCTCGCTTTTGCATCTTGTTAACTCCAAACATGAAAGAACCCGTGTTCAGCGGTGTTTCACCGCGCGCCGATTGCGTGACGCAATCGTTTACTTCGCCGGGCGCTATTATGCCAAATCCAAAACAAAAAGGCCGGAGAATCTCCGGCCCTTTGGCAATTTATTTCAGCGCGCCTTGAATCACCTGCACCAGCGCGTCGTTCTGCGCCTGGGTTAGCACGTGACCTTTCGGATCGATGAACTGCAGACTGCTGCGGTTATCCAGATCGCCAACCTGCAATTTGTAATCGCCGTTCGGTAATTCTGGATCTTTGGCGCCGATCTGATCCCACACGCCGCTGCCCGGCTGTTTGTAGGTCACTTTCAGGCTGCCCTGCGAACGGTTGTCATCATTGATTTCCATGCCCACGCGTTTCAGCGCCGCTGGCAAACGCTGCCAGGTGACGTTAAACGGTGCACGCAGAATCAACAGCGGTAAACCGGTGTCATCCGCGCCGCTCTGCACATCAATCTGTCCGGTAGCACGGTTGGCCGCCGCATCCTGGCTGGCAGAATCCACTTTATCCAAACCGGTGCTGATGTCGTTCAACATCTGGCCGGTATAGCGTTGAATCTGTGCCGGAGACGTCACCGCCTGACCAGACTGCTGCAGTTCCAGCAGACGAACGGTCAGCACTTGCTGATAGCTCTGATTCTGTACGCTAATCTGATAGCGACCGCGATACTGGTTATCTTCGTCAGCACGGTTCCACTGCACCCAATCGGTAGTCAGCTGTTGGCCAGCATCATCACGTTGAGCAATCGGGAACTTGTAAGACTGAATCACACCCACAACCTGCGACCAGATAGAACCGCGGCTGCTTTCCACGGCCAGCACGCCCGTGTTACCGGTGAACTGTGCACGCGTGCCATTCAGCAGCGCCAGCGGCTGGGCTGGCGGACGAATATCCAGCTCTTTGCCAACCGCGCCTTTCGCCACGCTATGCGGAACATCGTAGTCACCATTCTGCAACGGCAGAATCATGCCCGCTGGGGCTTTTAAATCATGCAGCTCAGGCGCCTGCAGGTAAGATTCATCACCGCTGACCTGGCGCTTATAACGCTGATCGTTGGAACACGCTGTTAGCAGCATCAGGGTGGAAAGGCCCACTACCGTTGCCAGCGTCGAGCGCTTAACTGAATAACTCATTGATTCTCCCTAAATTATCGCAGACCCGCTTTAATCAGCGCTTGCGCCGTTTTCGCCTGACCGGCTTCGGTCAGTGGCGTCATTGGCAAACGCAGCGTGTCATCCGCGATTAATCCTAGCTGTTTTGCTGCCCATTTCACCGGGATTGGATTGGGTTCACAGAAAAGCGTCTGGTGCAGATGCATCAGACGCTGATTCAGGCGACGCGCTTCGGCAAATTTGCCCTGTTGCGCCAAGGCACAGAGTTCAACCATTTCACGCGCTGCAATGTTAGCCGTGACCGAAATTACGCCTTTGCCGCCCAGTTGCATGGAGTCCAGCGCCGTCGCGTCATCGCCGCTGACGATGATGAACTCATCATTAACCAGCTCTTGGATCTGTGAGATACGCGATAAGTTCCCGGTGGCTTCTTTGATTCCGATAATATTTTTAATTTCGGCTAAGCGCGCAACGGTTTCCGGCAGCATGTCGCAACCGGTACGCGAAGGAACGTTATACAGCATCTGCGGCAGATCGGTACTTTCCGCAATGGCTTTAAAGTGCTGGAACAGGCCTTCCTGCGTCGGACGGTTGTAATAAGGCGTGACCGTCAAACAGCCCACGACACCGCTGCCGGTAAAGCGTTTGGTCAGAGAGATGCCTTCAGCAGTAGCATTTGCGCCGGTGCCAGCGATAACCGGAATACGGCCATCCGCCAGTTCCAGCGTTTGCATAACCACATCACCGTGCTCGTCATGGCTGAGCGTGGCAGATTCGCCGGTGGTGCCAACAGAAACAATCGCCGCGGTGCCGCTGGCAACATGATAATCAATCAGTTTTTTCAAACTTTCGCGGCAGACATTACCTTTTTCATTCATTGGCGTAATGAGCGCAACAATACTTCCGGTGAACATGGGCTATCCCCTCGACAAACAAGTGCCTCATGTTACGTTTTACATTGAAAGAAAAGCAAGCGAGCCACGCCATTCCCGCGCTTGTCAGCAGTTTTTTTTATGTTTACCTTATAGTTATTAGCGAACGTACAGGAAATGCCATTTTGTCGCAGTCACAGCCTCACCATCTGGTGATCACCGCACTGGGCGTTGATCGTCCGGGTATCGTCAATACCATCACCCGCCACGTCAGCAGCTGCGGCTGTAATATCGAAGACAGCCGTTTGGCGATGCTGGGCGATGAGTTCACCTTTATCATGCTGCTCTCCGGTAGCTGGAATGCGATTACCCTGATTGAGTCGACGCTGCCGATGAAAGGGGCCGAGCTGGAACTGCTGATTGTGATGAAGCGCACCAATGCACGCGTCACGCCTCCGATGCCCGCCACCGTATGGGTGCAAGTTGAAGTGCCGGATTCACCGCACATCATTGAACGCTTTACTGATTTGTTCGATAAACATCAAATGAACATCGCCGAACTGGTCTCGCGGATTCAACCCGCTCAGGACGACGTTGCGCCCACGCTCTATATTCAAATGACGGCGCACAGCCCGGCCAATCAGTTCAGTGCGCCCATCGAACAGGCTTTCAATCAGCTGTGCGAAGAACTGCATGCACAGGGCTCAATTCGTCTTTATAGTGTCACCGACGATGCTAACAGCACCGTTTAATCAGGCTCCGGGTTATTTCGCCACACACTCTGCCGCTGCGGCAAACCGTGTTGTGAAATAACCCTGACGGTAAACACCACCTGGCACTTTTGCTCTTGATGGTGTATTACCCACAGCATGTAGAAAAAATGGAGAGTTGTGATGAATCCACTGAAAGCCGGTGATACTGCACCGAAATTTAGCTTGCCCGATCAGGACGGCGAACAAGTAAATTTGGCCGACTTCCAGGGACAGCGCGTTCTGGTCTATTTCTATCCGAAAGCCATGACGCCGGGTTGCACCGTGCAGGCTTGCGGACTGCGCGACAACATGGATGAGTTGAAAAAGATTAGCGTTGAGATTTTGGGTATCAGCACCGATAAGCCCGAGAAACTGTCGCGCTTTGCCGATAAAGAGCTGCTGAACTTCACGCTGTTATCGGATGAAGATCATCAGGTATGCGAGCAGTTTGGCGTTTGGGGTGAAAAAACCTTTATGGGCAAAACCTATGACGGCATTCACCGCATCAGCTTCCTGATTGATGCCAACGGCAAAGTTGAGAAAGTGTTCGACGATTTCAAAACCTCCAACCATCACGACATTGTGCTGGATTATCTGAAATCAGCCTGATGTAAACGGGTGCGCAGGTCGCACCCGTTTTCTTTTATTCGGTGCGCGGCTCCTCGAGCGCCGGGGTTTCTGGCCACGCACGCACCACCGCTTTCACCAGCGTCGCCAGCGGAATTGCAAAGAACACGCCCCAGAATCCCCACATCCCGCCGAAAATAACCACCGACAGAATGATCACCAACGGATGCAGATTGACCGCTTCCGAGAACAAAATCGGTACCAGCACGTTACCATCTAGCGCCTGAATCACCAGATAAATGGCGATCATGGTCCAGAAATCGCTGCCCAATCCCCACTGGAACAGGCCAACGCCAATCACCGGAATGGTCACCACCATTGCGCCGATATAAGGAATCAGCACCGAAATACCCACCAACACCGCCAGCAGCAACGAATAGTTGAGGCCCAGCAGCAGGAACGCCAGCCAGGTGACAAAGCCCACCGCCACCATCTCCAGCACTTTGCCGCGAATGTAATTGGTGATCTGCTGATTCATCTCTTGCCACACCACGCCCGCCAAACCGCGATTGCGCGGCAGCACGCGACGTACCGCATTCAGCATCTGCTCTTTATCTTTCAGCAGGAAGAACACCATCAGCGGCACCAGCACCAGATAGATCATCAGCGTCATCAAACCCACCAGCGATGCCAGCGAATACTTCACCAGCGATTCGCCGAGTCCGGTGAGACGGCTGCGCAGGTTCTCAACGATGATATCGATGATGCCGGCATCGACCAGCGCCGGATAGCGCTTCGGCAGGCCAGCAGCAAACACATAGAGCTTATTCAGCATGTTAGGCAGGTCGCGCGTCAGGTTGATGCCCTGTTGCCACGCCACCGGCGCGACAATCAGCACCATCACCAGCAAGATACCGGCAAACACCACCAGCACCGCGCTGGTCGCCCAGGTTCGGCTGCAGCCGACGCGCTGCAAGCGCACCGTTGGCCACTCCAGCAGATAAGCCAGCACTAACGCCACTAACAGCGGAGCCAGCAAACCGCTGAGGAAGAACAGAATGCAAAACGCCGCCAGCAGAATCACCAGCAGCCCGATGGCCTGCGGATCGCTGAAGCGGCGTTTGTACCATTGATAAAGCAGAACGAGCATTTTTACTTCCAGTTGAACGTAGGGTCGCCATTCATGGCGACCGATTGATAATTTGATTGAGGGGATTAATGCGTAATGCTACTGACCAACGCATCCTGACCGGAGATCATCACGCAGTTGCGCCCGGCATTTTTCGCCTGATAGAGCGCGGCATCGGCCTGTTTAAGACTCTGCTCCTGCGAACCACTTTCCGGCTGCCAGTCGGCAATGCCCACCGACAGCGTGACATTGCCGACCTGATCGATCCAGTTTTCCGCGATGCTGATGCGCACACGCTCGGCCAGAATACGCGCATCTTCGACCGAGGTCGCAGGCAGCAGCATCAGGAACTCTTCCCCGCCGCTACGGCACACCACATCGGTTTGACGTGCGCTGCCGCGTAAGGTTCGCGCCACATGTTTAATGACGTCATCACCCACGTCATGACCAAAGGTATCGTTGACCCGTTTGAAGTGATCGATATCCAGCGCCAGCACCGAGAACGGTTGGCGCATAGTGGTGAAGTAGTCAAGCACCGCGCTCAGGCCACGGCGGTTAAGCAGATTGGTCATGGGATCGCTCTGCACTTCCGATTTCAGGCGACCAATTTTGTCCTGCACTAAACCAATGCCGGTAAGCAGCGCGCGTTTGACCTGCGCCGCTTCGAAATACCAGGCGCGAATGCCGCCAATCTCGCTCGACACACCTTGTGAATCCATCTGGCTGGCTTTACGCGCCAGCTGCCACAGCGGCAGCGCAATCAGTCGCGCCAGAATCACCGCCACCAGCAAGGTCAGCAGCGCAAACGGCACCGAGTTTTTCAACACTTTCAGCAGTAAGCCGGTGAGCGGCGCCAGTGTGACATCAGTCGGTTTTAACGCCACCACCATCCAGCCGGTGGTGGGCACGATGGCGTAACCGGCCAGCTTAGGTACGTTCTCTTCTGTCAGTTGCACTTCACCGTTGGTTTTCTCTTCGCGCTGGCGATCGCTGACGATGCCCGGCACGCTTTTGCCAATGAGCTGGCTGTTCTGGTGATAGAGCACCTGATTATTGCGATCCAGCACGTAAACATGCGTGCCATCGCGATAGAACTGCTCGCCGAGCAGCGCGTTGAGGATGCTTTTCTTCTTCAGGTAGATGGTGCCGCCGACGTAGCCAAGGTAGCGTCCGTCTTTGCTCCAGATCGGCCAGGAGACAAACACAATCAGGTTATTGGCGGCGGAAATGCTGGGTCTGCTGACCATCGGCTGACGCTGCGCCAGTGCTTCACGCGAAGCCTGGCTGGTCAGCTGCATGCCTTTTAGCATCAGCGATTCGGGTGAAATGGCTTTCACGATGCCGTTGCTGTCCACAACGGCCACCGAGTTAAAGCTGTTGGTTTGCTCACGCAGGCGATTCACCTCCTGCTGCGACAGATCGGCATTATCAAAATCATTACCCAACTGTGTCGCGCTGTAGTGCAGCTGCGACTGAGCCAGCTGAAAGAAGACCTCGGTGGTCGCCGCCAGTTTGGTGGCGTAGGCGCGATTGGCTTCGAGTGTACTTTCGATCAGGACCATACGTTGCACGCGCCAGGTGGCGTACAGGGTGTTGGCGAGCGTGATGACGATGCTGGTGATCGCCAATAGCGCGATCAGCGTTCGCAGGTCAGTTTTTGGCCGCAGGCGCATTAGCATGGCGCGCCGGCCTTAGTGGATAGATTCATCAATATGTGTGCCTGACAGTCTTGTTATTGTTGGATGCACTTGCCCTGGTGAGCTAACGGGCGATTGTACACCCACAACTCAAATTGAGCACGAAGCATCCTGTCAGCCACACAGATTTCTTTCTCTGCGCTGGCGCTAATCGATCAAACCATTGGCATCGTAAAACGGCCACGGACCGGGATAATCGCCGATGGCACACAAATGGGTGCTCATGCCCTGCTGCGCATGCCAGCGATGCAGCAAGAAGCCCGGCGGCTCCAGCACAAAATTGGCTGGGCCATTTTCGGCGAGATCAAACGCCACCTGATGCGATACGCCCGGCGCCACACAGGCCAGGGTACCGGCAAAACGTGCCTGCACTGAGCGATGCAGATGGCCGCTGAGCACGCGTTCCACCTGCGGATGACGCTGGATAATCGCCGCCAGCGCCGCCGGATTGCGCAGCGGTTGGTTATCCATATGTTCTATGCCGCAGAGAAACGGTGGATGATGCAGCATCACCAGCGTCGGCAAATGCGGCTGGCGCTGCAACTGCTCATCAAGCCAGTGCAACTGCGCTTCATCCACATAGCCCCACGGCTGCTGCGGCACGCTGGAATCAAGCGCCAGCAGTTGCACCCCTTTCACTTGCATCTGCCAGTTCAGGGTTTCACCGCGCTGCAGATAGTGATGATCTGGAAACGCCGCACGCAGCGCCTGGCGATCGTCGTGATTGCCTGGCATCAGCAGAAACGGCAGTTGCAGCTGGCGCAGCGCCTGCTTCAACGTTTGATACTCTTCTGCCGTGCCGAAATCGACCAGATCGCCGGTGATCACCACCCTGTCGGGGCGCGGCGAAAGGCGGTTTAGCGTCTCGATAACCCGCAGCAGCGCGGCTTGGGTGTCGACTTTTTTGTAGGACAAACGGCCGTTGGCCTTGATGTGTAAATCGCTGATTTGTGCGATTAGCGTCATTGCTTCAGACACGAATTTTTTCCTTTGGATATTCAATGCTAGTCGGTCGCCATTAATGGCGACCCTACGACGGTACATAGATTTATGGCGACCGGACCGATTATGAAAACTGCAGCGCAGCGTCCTGCGCCAGCGCCCAGCTCACCGCTTGTCCGGCATGCCAGGCTTCACGCGCGTGGCGATCCACCTGAATCGGTGTGGCCAGCCCGATATCGATCATCAGCCGCTGCGACGCGCCCAAAAAGGTGCTGGCGACAATAAAGCCCTGGCGCTGATAGCGATCATCGCTGGCCAGCAGCACATCTTCCGGACGGCAGAAACGCTGCGGATTGCCGCGTGTATCGACATCCACGCAGTTAATCGCGCCAACAAAATCGGCGACAAATTTTGATGCCGGATGCTGATAGATGTTCTGCGGCGTATCGATTTGCACCAAACGTCCCTGCTCCATCACCGCAATACGGTCGCCGAGCGCCATCGCTTCCTGTTGATCGTGCGTCACGTAGACTGCGGTGATCGCCAGCTTCTTCAGCAGCGCGCCGATCTCCAGACGCAGACGATCGCGCAGGCGCGCATCCAATGCCGCCAGCGGCTCATCAAACAGTAGCACTTTAGGCCGCGCAGCTAATGCGCGCGCCAGCGCCACGCGCTGCTTCTGCCCGCCGGAGAGTTTGTCGATGCGGCGCTGTGCCAGCGCGGTGAGATCCACCAGCGCCAGCATCTCCTGCACGCGCGCTTCGCGTTCGGCACGCGCCACGCCCTGCACTTTCAGACCGTACGCTACGTTCTCGGCCACATTGAGATTCGGGAACAGCGCGTAGTTCTGGAACACCATGCCGACGTTGCGTTTTTCAATCGGCAACGCGGTAACGTTGCGATCGTCAAACCACACTTCGCCGCCGACGTCGCAGCTCTCCAGCCCACTGATAATGCGCAGCGTGGTGGTTTTGCCACAGCCAGACGGCCCCAGCAGCACCAGCGTTTCGCCGGCATGAACGGTGAGATCGAGCGGTTGCAGCGCCTGATGATGATTAAAGTGACGTGCGCAGCCGCGCAGCGTCACGGTAACGGCCGCAGGATTCATGCTGCCTCCTTGTGTTGGCGCGAAACCGCGCGGTTAAGCCAGTGATTCACGGCATTAAGCATCAGCAGCAGCGGCAGAATCATCAGAATGAAAATCAGCGTATAGGCGGAACCCACTTCCAGCCGCATCGATGCGTAGCTGTCGGCCAGGCCAACCGGCAAGGTTTTAGTCAGCGGCGTATGCAGCATCCAGGTGATGTTGAATTCGCCCACCGACAGCGTGATCACCATAAAAGCACCGGCCAGAATGCCGTTGCGGCAGTTCGGCACCACCACGGTAAAGAAGCGCTGCCACAAGCTGGCACCAAGGCTGGCCGAGGCTTCTTCGAGGCGCGGCATATCCACCGCCTGCATCACCGCCAGCACCGGCCGCATCATAAACGGCAGGGTAAACAGCACGTGACCAATCAGGATAAACAGCCAGCTGTCGCGCAGGCCGGAAAACTGGCCGTAGAGCAGAATGATACCGAGCGCGGTCGCCAGACCGGGCAGCGCCACCGGCAGCATCAAGCACTCTTCAATACGCGCTGCCCAGCGGCCCGGCGCTTTCAGCAATCCCCACGCGGCAGGCACGCCAATCAACAAAGTGACTAAAAGGCAGAACAGCGCGATCAGCAGCGACAGCCAGAAGGTATCGGCGTACATCTGCCACACTTGCTCCACCCACTTCAGCGTGAAGCCGCTGCGCAGGCCGATAAAATAGTTATTGGTGACGCCCGCCAGCATCGACAGCACCACCGGCACGATCATAAACAGCGCGGTGATGGCGGTGATCAACAGTTGCAGGCTAAACAGTCCACGACGCTTCATGATTGCGCCTCCCTAGCCTGCGCCAGACGGCGCGCCAGCATCAGCGCCAGCCAGGCGAATCCGCCCATCAACACCGACAGCGCAGCGGCGGTGGCAAAGTTGGCGTAGTTGGTGAACTCGCCGTAAATGGTCAGCGGCAGCACCGCCAAATCGGTGCCGAGCGTAAAGGCGGTGCCAAAGGCGCCCATGCTGGTGGCGAAACAGAGCGCACCGGTAGAAAGCAGCGCCGGTTGCAGGCCGGGCACAATCACATCCCAGGTGATGCGCCACTGGCTGGCGCCAAGCGAACGCGCCGCTTCTTCCAGCGAGCGATCGAGTTTTTCACTCGCCGCCACCAGCGTGACGATGGCGCGCGGTAGCGAGAAATAGAGGTAACCAATAAACAGCCCCGCCAGCGAATAGGCCAGCGTCCAGCGCTCATGCACCAAGCTCATGCTGATTTGCGCCAGCAATCCCTGACGCCCGGCCAGCATCACCACCAGAAAACCCACCACCACACCGGGAAACGCCAGCGGAAAGGTCAGCAGCGCCAGCAAGGTGCCGCGCCCGGTAAAGCGCTGACGCGCCCGGTAAAGCGCTGACGCGCCAGAAAACAGCCGACGATAGCGGCAATCAGCAAGGTCACCAGCGTCACCGCCAGCGACAGTAGCACGGTGTTCAGCAGGCTCAGCAGATAGTGCGGCTGGGTGATCACCGTCCAGTAACCGCTGTGCTGGATGCTGCGGTCGTCCTGCATGCCGATTTGCAACAGGCGGGCAAACGGCAGCAGCCAGAAAGCGCAGAAGAACAGCAGCGCGGGCAGCGTCAGCCACAGCCAGCGGCTGCCCGGTTGTGTAGGTATCTGGCGGCGCGAGGCCGCCAGGGTGTCAGCCATCGACATTAACGGATCTCGCTCAGGTATTTCGCCGAGAAGGCTTTCTGCGCATCGGCCATCTGCTGATAGTTCACGGTTTGCGCGCGCGCATAATCGCTGTCTGGCAGGAAGAATTTCTTCGCCTCTGCGGACATTGCCGAGGTACGTACCGGACGCAGGAAGGCATTGGCCCAAATCGACTGCCCTTTATCCGACAACACGTAGTCGATCACTTTCCTGCCGTTGTCTGCGTGCGGCGCGTTCTTCACCAGGCTGATGACGTACGGCACCGTGACCGTGCCCTCTTTCGGAATCACAAAGGCGACATTGGCGTGATCTTTATATTTGGCGCGATAGGCGTTGAAGTCATAGTCGAGCAGGATGGGAATCTCACCGGAGATCAGGCGCGCGTAGGCGGTTTGCTTCGGTACGATCGGCTGATTTGCCTGTAATTTTTTGAACCACGTCAGCGCAGGCGTGAAGTCATTCATATTGCCGCCCTTCGCCTGGTTGACCGCCACGGCCGCCACGTAACCGACAAACGCACTGGCCGGATCGAGGTAGCCGATCATCCCTTTGTATTCTGGCTTCAGCAGATCGTCCCAGGATTGCGGCACCGGCGCGCCGCCCAGCGCATCGACGTTAACCATAAAGCCCATAGTGCCGGAGTGCAGCGCCACCCATTTACCGTCGGGATCTTTCATTCCGGCTGGGATCTCGTCCCAATGCGCGGGCTTATAGCCGCTGATGACACCGGCGCTGTCCGCCTGGATGCCAAAACTGACGCCGTAATAAACCACATCTGCCACCGGATTACCCTTCTCCGCCACCAGCTGCGCCAGCGCCTGACCGGAGTTTTTGTTGTCCTGCGGCACCTGAATCCCGGTGTCTTTGGCAATGGCGTTAAGCTGGGTTCCCCAATCCGCCCACTCGGGAGGACAGTTGTAGCAGATCGCCGTATCGGCGGCCTGCGCCAGCGAACTGAACAGCGAGCCGGCGGTCAGTGCGAGCGCCCCGGTAATCATTGTGACTTTTTTCATGATGGTTCCCTGATATTGGCAATGGAAGAAAAAGTGGTTGCTGGCGCGGCGATACTGGCGCCGAGCCTTAATCGATGTGGCAGCACGCGCGTGCCGCGGCTGGCTTGTTGTAACAGCATGTCGATCGCCCCGGCGCCGAGCATGTCGGCTGGCTGGCTCACGCTCGCCAGCGACGGCGCGATGTGCTCGCCGATATCGATGCCATCAAAACCCATCACCGACAGCTGCTGCGGAATGCGCACACCGGCGCGCGCGGCGTCACCAATCAGGCTGATGGCGAGCAGATCGTTGGTGCAGATCACCGCGCTCAGCGGCGTGTCGCCACTCAGCTGCGGCTGAAGCAGCGTGAAGTCGGATTGGGTATGGCTAGGCATTTCAATGACCGGCAGCGCGTCGAGTCCGGCTTGTTGCATCACATCGCAATAGCCCTGATAGCGCAGACGTGCGCGATCCGATTGCAGCATCGGCCCGGCCACCATGCCGATGTGGCGATGGCCGAGCTGCAGCAGATGTTCAGTGGCTTCTTGCATCGCCTGACGGTTATCGACGCAAATGGCGGGCCAGTGGGTTTCCTGCGGCACGTTGTGCGTCAGGACAAACGGCATGCTGGCTTGATGCAGTGTATGCAGAATGGCGCTGTTATCGGCGTCGGCAACGGTGAGAACCAAACCGGCCACGCGCTGATTCAGCATGTGCTCGACAATCGCCGCTTCACGTTCTGGTTGATAATCGCTGGTTGCCACCAGCAGACCGTAACCGGCGGCACGCGCCTGCCGCTCCATCGCTTGCAGTTGGCGGGCGAAGATCGGATTGAGCAGCGACGGCAGCAGCACGCCGAAGGTGGTTGAACTCTGGGTACGCAGTTGGCGGGCAATGTGATTGGGGCGAAAGCCGAGCTGCTCGGAGGCGCTCAACACTTTTTCCAGCGTGTCAGCACGTAGCAGATGCGGATCAGAGAAAGCGCGTGCAGCGGTGGCGCGAGAAACGCCAGCCAGTTTGGCCACGCTGATTAAATCGGACATGTTCGCCTCGTAAAGTGCCAATGAGATCGATCTCATTGGCGCTTAAACTAGCGGCGAACTGTGACAGCAACATCGCGGAGAAATGACAGCGAGATGACAGCAGCGCGAACTGCTGTCAGGCAGAAATTACAACATCAGGAAGGCGTAACCTTCGTTTTGCAGCGACGCCACGGTGGTGCCGCTCGACAGCGTGTGGGTGACGCGCGTATCAATCCAGTCACGTTCCAGCTGATGGAAAGCCACCGACTGATCGCAAATAGTCACCTTCACGCCGGCTTTTCTCAGCTCATCAATCAGCTTGAGATTCGGGTTATCGGTGCCGTACGCTTTGCGGAACTGATCGTTGTTCAGTGCAGCTGGAACCGCATCGCTGTTGATCGACACCACAAACTTCAGCTGATCGAGCGGTACGCCCGCCGCGTAATAAAGGTTGGTGACGCGCGCCACGCGCTCCAGCCCGAGATTGGCCTGATGAATATCCCCTTCATTACGGTTGATCTGGAAGACGATTTTATTGCTCAATCCCGGCGTGGTGGCCGGATTGTAGTCCGGCACGCTCACATAATGGATTTTGCCGTAGCCGTCGATCGCCGGCGTGCTCCAGAAGTCAGCCGGTTCGGTTTTCTTGTCGGCGAATTTATCGCTGACCTTGTCGACCAAATCGGGCAGTTGTAATACATTGCCGCCGACAAAACCTGCCAGGGCCGCAATAACGATATAGGATGCTGGACGCATTTCACTTCTCCTGTGCCTGAGATTTACATCTGTAAGAGTGCATAACCCTGATTTTCCAGCGTCGACACGGTGGTCGGGCTGGAGAGTGCATGAATCACCGATGGGTCAATCCACTCTTTCGGGAAGTGATGGAACGCCACCGACTGATCGCACACTGAAACTTTCACGCCCAACTTATTCAGCGCGCCAATCAGCGCCAGATTAGGGTTGTCCGCTTTGTAGAACTGCTGGAAATGCGCGTTATCCAGCATCGCAGGCGTGGCATCACCCGTAACCGACACCACAAAGTGCAGGTCGTCGGCCGGTACGCCCGAAGCGATATAGAGATTCACCACGCGCGCGACACGTTCAAGACCAAGATTTGGCCGCGTCATCTCTCCTTCACTTTTGGTGATTTGAAACACCACTTTGTTGCTTAAACCCACCACCGGTTTAAAGGCGGCATCCGGCTCATAATGGATTTTGCCGTAGCCGTCGACGGCCGGCGTGCTCCAGAAGCCGTCGGGATCGGTAGGTTCGGCAGAAAAATGGCTGACAACACGCTGATATAAGTCATCACCTTTGCTCACGGTGGCGCCAACAAAGCCACCGACAATCGCAATAAGGGCGTATGAGACTACAGAACGCATAAAAACTCTCCGGCATGCACTGCGCGTCAATTCACAGTCCGTTTGAATAAAGTGCTTTATCTATACCACAGCGTGAGCATGGCAAAAGTCCTGTAGTGACGGGCTGTCCGGCTGAATGGTTGCGTGCAAAATAATTAGCAGGGTTAATTGAAAAAGGCTTTCGATTGACGCTTTGGCAGGCGTTGAGAAAAGAGTGGCCGTGAAATTGTGGCCATAATTCAGAAGGGATACGTTTACGTGCGTTTAAAATCTGTCCGATGATTACTGTGCAAATTGCCTTTCACACCACAATCACGATTAAAATCACTGATGGATAAAACGGGCCAACCGCGCTGATATGCCGCTTCTTTTCAGAGTAAACCTGGAAAAGTTCATGCCAGGCTCAATAATTTTGAGCAACTTTACGTAACTTTAACTTTTGCGGATGAAGAAGCCGGTTTTAATCGCGGCGTGCTGTTCAATTTTTTGCTGCAACTTCGTCATGCTGTAACCTTTTTTTCATTTATAGCTTATGAATCTTCATCGTTTGCTTGTCGCCGCAGTCTGGTTAAGATAGAGCACGTTCAGTAAATGGGAAAATAGTGCAGAACATCTGAACCACTTACCTGTCTAATTTCGGGTGACTTTTACAGGATCAAGGCATGTTTAACCGGTTGAAAAAATCACTGCTGGCGGCCCTTATTCCTACGCTGCTGCTGACGCCTGCACTGAGTGCGCGCGCTGACGTCAGTGATACGCTGCCCGACATGGGCACCACAGCAGGTTCGACGCTCTCGATTAATCAGGAACTGCAGATGGGCGACTTCTACGTGCGCCAGCTGCGCGCCAGTGCGCCTCTGATTAACGATCCGCTGTTGAATCAATACATTAATGAGCTCGGTCAGCGTCTGGTGGCGCATGCCAACTCGGTACGCACACCGTTCCACTTCTTTTTGATCCAGAACGATGAACTCAACGCCTTTGCCTTCTTTGGTGGCAACGTGGTGCTGCATTCGTCGCTGTTCCGCTACACCGATAATGAAAGCCAGCTGGCGTCGGTGATGGCGCATGAAATCTCGCACGTCACCCAGCGCCATCTGGCGCGCGCCATGGAAGAGCAGCGACGCAATGCGCCGCTGACCTGGGTCGGCGCATTGGGGTCGATTCTGCTGGCGATGGCCAGTCCGCAAGCAGGCATGGCGGCGCTGACCGGTACGCTGGCGGGCGCGCAGCAAGGCATTATCAGCTTTACTCAGGGCAATGAACAGGAAGCTGACCGCATCGGTATTCAGGTGCTGCAACGTGCCGGTTTCGATCCGCAAGCGATGCCGACTTTCCTGCAGAAGCTGGCGGATCAGAGCCGCTTCTCCTCCAAACCGCCGGAAATTTTGCTGACGCACCCGTTACCCGACAGTCGACTGGCCGATGCGCGTAACCGCGCCAACCAGATGCGTCCGGTGGTGGTGCAGTCGTCGCAGGATTTCTACATGGCGAAAGTGCGTTCGCTCGGCATGTACGCCACGGGCCGCAATCAGCTGACCGATGATTTGCTGAACGAATACGCCAAAGGCAACGTGCGCGAGCAGCAGGCGGCGCAGTACGGCAAAGCGGTGCAGTTCCTGCAGGCCAAAAGCTTTGACAGCGCCAAACGGGTGATTGCGCCGCTGCTGGCGAAACAGCCGGATAACGTCTGGTTCCTCGATATCATGACCGACATCGATATCGGCCTGAATCAGCCGCAGCAGGCGATCGCCATGCTGAGCAGCGCCAAAGGCAGCAGCACCAATCCGGTGCTGCAACTGAACCTGGCTAACGCCTATGTCGAAGCGAAACAGCCAGCCAACGCCAGCCGTATCCTCAATCGCTACACCTTTGCCCATCCAGACGACGTTAACGCCTTTGATCTGTTGGCGCAGGCTTCGGCGGCGCAGGGTTTACGGGATGAAGAACTTTCAGCGCGCGCTGAGGGGTTGGCGCTCAACGGCCAGCTTGATCAGGCGATCTCTACCTTGAGCAGCGCCAGCGCGCAGGTGCCGCTCGGCAGCCTGAAACAGGCGCGCTATGACGCACGTATCGACCAGTTCCGTGAGCTACAAAAACGCTTCAAGGTGTATCAGAAAGGGTGACTTTCCCGGTGCGCATAAATGCGCACCCTACAAAACCCACATCGAACACGCGTAGGGTCGCCATTCATGGCGACCGCCGGTTTCAACATATCAAAGGAATGCCCAAACTATGGTCAGCATTTATCACAACCCGCGCTGCAGCAAAAGCCGCGAGACGCTGGCGCTGTTGCAGGAGAAAGGTATTGAGCCTAAAGTGGTGCTCTATCTTGAGACGCCGCCGGATGTGCCAACGCTACAGCACCTGCTGCAACAACTTGGCATGCACAGCGCGCGCGAACTGATGCGCCGCAAAGAGGATTTGTATAAAGAGTTGGCTTTAGCGAATAGCGCGTTAAGCGAGGATCAGCTGCTGCAGGCGATGGTAGAACATCCGAAACTGATCGAACGCCCAATCGTGATCAATGGCGAACAGGCGCGTATTGGCCGTCCGCCTGAAGCGGTGCTGGAGATTCTCTAAAGTTCCAGCGCTTCTTTAACAAAGGGAATGGTGAGTTTGCGCTGAGCACTGATGGAGGCGCGATCGAGACGATCCAGCGTATCAAACAGCGTGCGCATCTCACGGTCGAGGCGTTTCAGCAGGAAGCGTCCGACATCTTCCGGCAACTCAAAACCCCGCAATCCAGCACGCAGCTGCATCGCCTGTAATTTGTCGTCATCCGAGAGCGGCTGCAAACGGTAAATCTGCCCCCAATCGAGGCGTGACGCCAGATCCGGTAAGCCGAGATTCAGCTGGCGCGGCGGTCGATCGCCGGTAATCAGCAAACGCGTTTTACCGATTTCCAGAATGCGGTTGTAGAGATCAAAGATCGCCATTTCCCACTCCGGATCGCCTGCAATGCACTCGATATTATCGATGCACACCAGCGCCAGATTCTCCATCCCTTCCAGTACTTCCGGCACAAACCAGGTGCGCTTATCCAGCGGCACATAGCCCACCGCTTCGCCGCGCGCCGAGAGTTCCGCACAGGCTGCGTGCAGCAGATGACTGCGGCCACCGCCTTCGCGCGACCAGAAATAGAGATAGCTACCGTGTTGCTGAGAAAGTGCGCCTTGCAGCGCCGCCAGCAGAGACGTGTTTTCCCCCGGCCAGAAACTGGCGAAGGTTTCATCATCGGGTAAATAGAGTGGCAATGAGAGCTGTGCCGGCGTGTTCAGAAGTACCTCAACGGATGAGCGGGCAGAAAACCGCGCAAGTTTATCACGATCTTTGCCGGAGATGAACCGGGCTTCCCTGCCCGGCTTGCAGCCTTAACTTTCGCGCTTCTCTTCAGCGTCCAGCACCACTTCTTCCGGGCGTAATACGCTGATTAAACGGAAGATCAAAGCCAGGCCAACGCCAACGATGGTTGCCAGCGCCATGCCTTTCAGCTCGGCCGCGCCGATATGCACTTTGGCACCGCTCACGCCGATGATCAGGATCACCGAGGTCAGGATCAGGTTCTGCGCTTTGTTGTAATCCACTTTAGATTCGATTAGCACACGAATACCGGATGCGCCGATCACGCCGTACAACAGCAGCGATACGCCGCCCATCACCGGCACGGGAACCGCCTGAATCGCCGCCGCCAGTTTGCCGACGCAGGAGAGCAGAATGGCAAAGATCGCCGCGCCGCCAATTACCCAAGTGCTGTAAACGCGGGTAATCGCCATTACGCCGATGTTCTCGCCGTAAGTGGTGTTCGGCGTGGAGCCGAAGAAACCGGAGATCATGGTGGATAATCCGTTGGCGAACATCGAGCGGTGCAGGCCCGGATCGCGGATCAGATCTTTCTTCACGATGTTGGCGGTAACCACTAAGTGACCCACGTGCTCGGCAATCACCACCAGCGCGGCTGGCAGAATGGTCAGCATCGCCACCCACTCAAAACGCGGCGTGTAGAAGGTTGGCAGCGCAAACCACGGCGCATTTTCCACTGCGGTCCAGTCCACAATCCCCATCATGTAAGAGAGCGCATAGCCGACCAACACGCCGACTAAAATCGGGATGATGGCGAGGAAACCACGGAACAGCACCGAACCAAACACGGTAACCGCCAGCGTGACCATTGAGATGATCACGGTTTTGCTGTCTGGTGATGTGCCGTCAGCGGGCAGCAAACCGGCCATATTCGCCGCCACGCCCGCCAGTTCCAGACCGATAACCGCGACAATCGCGCCCATCGCCGCCGGTGGGAACATCACATCAAGCCAGCCGGTACCGGCTTTCTTGACGATCAGCGCCACAAGGCAGAACAGCAAACCGCAGAGAATAAAACCGCCCAGCGCCACTTCGTAACCCAGCGGCAACAGCAGCAGCACCGGCGAAATAAAGGCAAAACTCGAACCGAGATAAGCCGGGATTTTGCCCTTACAGATAAACAGATAGAGCAGTGTTCCAACGCCGTTAAACAGCAACACCGTGGCCGGGTTGATGTGGAACAGAATCGGCACCAGCACAGTTGCGCCAAACATGGCGAACAGATGCTGCAAGCTGAGTGGAATGGTTTGTAAAAGCGGTGGGCGTTCATTAACGCCGATTGCACGACGGGTCATATTTTTCGCTATCCCCATTGAATATTTTTAGACAAAAAAAAGCCGACTCTCTGGCCGGCTGGTTTCTTTTATTTGGTTCCGAAAATCTTGTCCCCGGCATCGCCGAGTCCAGGAATGATGTAGCCCTTCTCGTTCAATCCCTGATCGATAGATGCGGTGTAGAGCTCCACATCCGGATGCGCTTTCTCCAGCGCGGCAATACCTTCAGGCGCAGCTACCAGCACCAGCACTTTAATGCTGGTACAACCGGCTTTCTTCAGCAGATCGATGGTAGCGATCATTGAACCACCGGTTGCCAGCATCGGGTCGACCACCAGCGCCAGGCGCTCTTCAATGTTCGACACCAGCTTCTGGAAATACGGCACCGGCTCCAGCGTCTCTTCATCACGATACACGCCAACCACGCTGATGCGCGCGCTTGGCACGTGCTCGAGCACGCCTTCCATCATGCCGAGGCCAGCACGCAGAATCGGAACTACAGTGATTTTTTTACCTTTGATCTGATCGATTTCTACTGGACCGTTCCAGCCTTCGATCGTCACACGTTCGGTTTCCAAATCGGCGGTGGCTTCATAGGTCAGCAAGCTGCCCACTTCCGAGGCCAGCTCGCGGAAACGCTTGGTGCTGATATCATGCTCACGCATCAGGCCCAGTTTATGTTTGACCAGCGGGTGTTTGACTTCCACGATCTTCATGATTGTTCTCCCGGAATTGAGTTGAGCTAAAAAAAAATCGCCGGATTATACCGCCTTTTCGCCGCTGCGCCATATGTCATCGGTCAATAGCCTGCGTCATCTAAGGATTGGCGAAAATCTGAGGCGATGCAAAGGCAGCATGAGATGGGACTCGCAAACGTTTGCCTGCGCTGTTAGAATTGCCGCGCTTAATTTTTGCCACCAACCGCAACTCGCGTGGGGATTCCGCAGTGACCGACAAAACCTCTCTCAGCTACAAAGACGCCGGTGTTGATATCGATGCTGGTAACGATCTGGTTGACCGTATTAAAGGCGTAGTGAAAAAAACCCGCCGCCCGGAAGTTATGGGTGGATTGGGCGGATTCGGCGCGCTCTGTGCGCTGCCGCAGAAATACCGCGAGCCTGTGCTGGTCTCCGGAACCGATGGCGTCGGCACCAAGCTGCGTCTGGCTATGGATCTCAAACGTCATGACAGCATCGGCATCGATCTGGTCGCGATGTGTGTTAACGACCTGATTGTTCAGGGTGCTGAGCCGCTGTTCTTCCTCGATTATTACGCGACCGGCAAGCTGGATGTGGATACCGCTTCATCGGTCATCACCGGCATCGCCGAAGGTTGCTTGCAGTCGGGTTGTGCGCTGGTCGGCGGTGAAACCGCTGAAATGCCAGGCATGTACCACGGCGAAGATTACGACGTGGCGGGTTTCTGCGTCGGCGTGGTGGAAAAATCAGAAATCATTGACGGTTCGAAAGTGCAGGACGGCGACGTGCTGATCGCGCTGGGTTCCAGCGGCCCGCACTCGAACGGTTATTCTCTGGTGCGCAAGATTCTTGAAGTCAGCCAGACCGATCCGGCCACTAAACAGCTGGATGGCAAGTCACTGGCCGATCATCTGCTGGCGCCAACCCGTATCTATGTGAAAAACATCCTTCGCCTGATTGAACAGGTTGATGTGCATGCGATTTCGCATCTGACCGGCGGCGGCTTCTGGGAAAACATCCCGCGCGTGCTGCCAGACAACACCCAGGCGGTGCTGGAAGAGAGCAGCTGGCAGTGGCCTTCGGTGTTCAGCTGGTTGCAGCAGGCGGGCAACGTTAGCCGTCACGAAATGTACCGCACCTTCAACTGCGGCGTGGGCATGGTGATTGCGCTGAGCCCGGCAGAAGCCGATAAAGCGGTACAGCTGATGACCGACGCGGGCGAAAAAGCGTGGAAAATCGGTGTGATTAAAGCGTCTGATTCTGAAGAGCGTGTGGTTATCAATCCATGAAGAAACTGGTTGTACTGATCTCCGGCAACGGAAGCAATCTTCAGTCCATCCTCGACGCCTGCGCAAGCGGGCGTATCAACGGCAGCGTCGCTGCCGTTTTCAGTAATAAAGCCAGCGCCTATGGCTTAACGCGCGCGCAGGAAGCCAATGTCCCGCCGCATGCGTTAGCTGCCAGTGATTTTGCCGACCGCGAAGCCTTTGATTGCCAGCTAATGCAGGAGATTGATGCTTACGCGCCGGATCTGGTGGTGCTGGCCGGTTATATGCGCATCCTCAGCAGCGCTTTTGTCGCGCACTATCACGATCGTCTGGTGAATATTCATCCGTCGCTGTTGCCGAAATATCCGGGCTTGCACACGCATCGTCAGGCGCTGGAAAACGGCGACGAAGAGCATGGCACTTCAGTGCACTTTGTCACTGACGAGCTGGATGGCGGACCGATTATTTTGCAGGCGCGTGTGCCGGTGTTTGCAGGCGACAGCGAAGACGAGATCAGCGCGCGCGTGCAGCATCAGGAACACGCGATCTATCCGCTGGTGATCAGCTGGTTTGTTGATGGGCGTTTGCAGATGCGTGAAGGTAAAGCGTGGCTGGATGGGCAACCGTTGCCACCACAGGGATATGCACACGACTAACGTAGGGTCGCCATTCATGGCGACCTTCATCACGTCCGCACCATTAACCAAACCGTCCCGTAATGTAATCTTCGGTACGCCGCGCTTTTGGCGAGGTGAAGATGCGATCGGTTTCGTCAAACTCCACTAATTGTCCGTTATGCATAAACGCGGTGTAATCCGACACGCGTGCCGCCTGCTGCATATTGTGCGTCACTAACACCAGCGTGAAATGCTGCTTCAGCGTAGTCATCAACTCCTCGATCACCAGCGTTGAGATCGGATCAAGTGCCGAGGTGGGCTCATCCAGCAGCAACACTTCCGGCTCAATGGCGATGGCGCGCGCAATCACCAGGCGCTGCTGCTGGCCGTTAGAGAGCGTTAAGGCGTTCTGCCCCAGCTGATCTTTCACTTCGCCCCACAATGCCGCTGCACGCAGCGCACGTTCACAGGCTTCATTCAACACGCGACGATCTCGCACGCCCTGCAAACGCAGGCCGTAAACTACGTTTTCGTAAATCGATTTAGGAAACGGATTCGGCCGCTGGAACACCATGCCAATGCGGCGACGCAGCGCGGGAAGATCCTGATTTGCCTGCATCACCGCGTAATCATCCAGCAGAATCTCGCCTTCGATGCGGCAGCGATCGATTACATCATTCATGCGATTAAAGCAGCGCAGCAGCGTCGATTTGCCGCAGCCGGAAGGACCAATCAACGCCGTGATGCGGTTTTTCGGGATCTGCAGATCAATGTTATTCAGCGCCTGGCGTTCGCCATACCACAGCGACAGCTGATTAACGCGAAGGGCAATGTCGTAGTCGGGCGTCATCAGAAACCTTTTTAGTGCGTCATAAGCCGGTAACGCTCACGCAGCCGATGGCGCAGCGCCATCGCCAGCAGATTGAGCGACAGGATGATCACCACCAGCAGCAAAGCGGTGGCGTAAACCAGCGGTCGATCAGCATCGATATTGGGGCTCTGGAACGCCAAATCGTAGATCTGAAAACCGAGGTGCATGAATTTACGATCGAGGTGCAAATAAGGGAACACCGCATCAACCGGCAGCTCTGGCACCATCTTCACCACGCCCACCAGCATCAGCGGCGCGGTTTCTCCAGCCGCACGCGCCACCGCCAGAATCAGGCCGGTAAGCATGGCCGGTACCGCCAACGGCAGCACCACGCGCCACAGCGTTTCCGCCTGGGTTGCGCCCAGCGCCAGCGATCCCTGACGCAGATTATCCGGAATGCGCGACAATCCCTCTTCGGTCGCAACAATCACCACCGGCAGCGTCAGCAGCGCCAGCGTCAGCGCCGCCCACAGCAAGCCCGGCGTACCAAAAGTCGGATTGGGTAAGGCGCTGGAGAAGAACAGCTGGTCGATGGTGCCACCAATCAGCCAGACAAAGAAACCGAGGCCAAACACGCCATAAACGATCGACGGCACGCCCGCGAGATTCACCACCGCGATGCGCACCAGCCGCGTCAGCGCATTGCGTCCAGCGTATTCGTGCAACCACACCGCAGCGATGACGCCGAGCGGCATGACGATGATCGACATCAACAGCACCATCAGCACAGTGCCAAAAATTGCCGGAAACGCCCCGCTTTCGCCGCCACCGGAAGTCGGTGAATCGCTGACGAATTGCCAAATCTGGCTGAAGAAGTGCAGCGTTTTGTTGGTTAAGGTCATGGCATTCGGATACCACGCATCCACCACCTGCGCCAGCGGGATGGTGTGATCCACGCCGTTCACATCGCGCAGCACCAGCGTATCGCGCTGACTTTCATGCTGCAGATGGGTTAACTGCTGCGCCAGCACGTTGAAGCGGCGTTGTAACGCGGTGCGATTGGCATCAAACTCGGACTGCACTTCCAGGCTGAAGCTGCCGTTACGCTGCTGCTCATCGGCCTGCTGCTGCAGGCTTTCCAGTTGTGCATTCAGGCGCGCCATCTCAATGCGGCGGATGTTACTCGCCTGGCGCAACTGCTCATGTACCTGCTGCAAACGCTGATGCAGCAAGGCATCGCGGCTTTGCGCAGTCATCACTTCATTATCCTGGCGCAGCTCCACCAGCCAGCCATAGGCATTGCCGCCGTTGCGGCGCTGTAGCACCAACACCTCGACTGGACGACGGGTTTTCGCCTCACCCTGGCTGTAAAGCACGCGGAAATCCGGCGCGGCAAAGTCACGGTTACCGGTTTTCACCACATAGCGCCACTGTTCGCCCTGCTGCTGCTTTTGCAAAGTTTCGCCCAGCACCATCACCGCGCTGCCTTCAGGCGGCTGGAACTGATATTGATCGACCGGCTGCGGCCAGAAAGCGCGCACGCCTTGCCAGCCGAGCAAACCAATCAACAAGGTAAACGCCAGCAGGCAAACCGCGACAGCCCCGGCGGTGAGCCAGCGCCAGCGATCGTTCTGTTTCATCGCCGTCATCCGTGGCCCTCATGCTGGCTGTAGCGTTGACGCAGACGCTGACGAATCAACTCGGCGATGGTGTTGATCACCAACGTGAAGATCAACAATATCAACGCGCTGAGGAACAGAATGCGGTAATGCGCGCTGCCCGCTGCGGCTTCGGGCATCTCAATGGCAATGTTGGCGGAGAGCGCACGCAGACCAGCAAATAAGCCGCCTTCGCTGACCGGCGTATTGCCAGTGGCCATCAGCACAATCATCGTCTCGCCGACGGCGCGGCCAAAGCCAATCATTAATGCAGCGAAGATGCCCGCCGAGGCGCCCGGCAGCACCACACGCGTCAGGGTTTGCCACGGCGTGGCACCCAGCGCCAGCGAGCCCTGCCCGAGCGCGCCCGGCACGCTGAACAGCGCATCTTCCGATAAGGTGAAAATCAGCGGTACCAGTGCAAAACCCATCGCCAGCGCAGCGACTAAGAGGTTGCGCTGTTCGTAATGCGCTAAACGCTCGCCAATGTCCGGCCAGAACAGCGTTGGTAGCCACAGCGTTAACAGCGTAACCACCAGCAACACCGGCAGCAGCAAAATCACTTCAAAGCCGGGACGTCGCCAGCTGGCAGGCAACCGCGGACTGAGCACACCGCACAACAGTAAGGTGGCCGCCAGCACCAGCGGCAGCAGCAACACGCCGACCAGCGCGGTACTGATGTGCGGCGCCAGCCACACGCCAGCGATCAAACCAATCACCACGCTTGGCAGCGCGCCCATCATTTCGATCGCCGGTTTCACCCAGCGTCGTAAACCCGGCGACATAAACCACGCGGTATACATCGCGGCAGCCAGCGCCAGCGGCGTGGCGAACAACAGCGCCAGACTGGCAGCTTTTAGCGTGCCCAGCACCAGCGGCATCAGGCTGAACTTGGCTTGATAGCTGTCGCCCGCCGCAGTGGATTGCCATACCCAATCGGCCTGCGGATAGTTTTCGTACCAGATTTTCTGCCACAGGTTGCGCCAGGTGAAATCCGGCCACGGATTATCTAAAGCAAACTGCTGCCATTCCCCGGCGCGTTCGATGATCAAGGCATCACCGCGCGGCGCGAAGGCCAGCGCCTGAATGCCCGGTGCCAACTGGCGGGTTAAGATCGCGCCCTGCTGCTTGCTGGCGAACAGCTGAACCTTGCCCTGCGCATCGTAAGTGGCAAACACGCGGCGCTGCGGTTCCGGCGTGATGCCGCGCACCTGCTGGCTGCCGTTGTAAGTATGAATCTGTTGCAGACGCGGCCCTTTATCACTGGCGATAGCGAACCATTGCTGCACGCCTTGCGCATCCTGAATCAGCAAGGTGCGTCCACCGGCCAGCATATGCAGACTTTGCGGTGGCAGATTGAGAGTTTGGGTTTCGCGTAGCTGCGCGCCATCCGGCGTGATTTGCCACACGCGCAGTAAGCGCCCGCTGCTGGCGTAGAGTAAGGTGCCGTCCGGCGACAGCAGCAGATGATCGGCCTGCTGCTGCGGCAACAGGATCTGATTTACCTTTTGCTGATTTTCTAGCGTCAGCAGGCTGATGCCGGCTGCGGTTTGCGCGGCAATCAACCATTGATGATCGTTGAGAGACGTCAGCGCCATATTACTGACCGGGCCTTGCGGTAAGCGCAGCGGACGATCGCCGAGCGGGAAACCCCATTCGCCGCTGCCGTTGCGGATAACCGGTTGCATTAACAGCAGTTCGCCCTGCATATTGAGCAGCACGCTGCGGTTATCTGGGCTTGCGATCGCCGCATCAGGCTTGCCATTCAGCGCCAGTGCAGGTGCCGCAGGTTGACCATCGAGCGGGATAAAGCGCGCTTCGTTGCGGCTGATGCGCCAGCCCAAATGCCCGTCGCTGCCCATCGCCAGCATTGGGGCTTTGTCCCACAGCTGAATATTGGTGGTGGCATGCATTCCGGGCGCGCTAAACAGCGGCAGCACCACCCAGATCAGCCAGAAGAACAGCAGTAACATCAGCAGCAAAATTCCCACGCCGCAAGCTGTGACAACGCGGCGCACTACATTATCAGTGGCGCGTCGACGACGGTCGCTAAAGTGGACGGGAATACGATTTATGCTCATGCAGGCCAGGTTACCGGTGGAAACAAGTCGCTATGTTGCCCGTAGCTGATTGATAAGACAACCTTTGACGTTGGACAAGCCTGCCATACTCTCGCCATAATGGTGACGGACACTGAGCGGTAACGCATTTTTGTGCATTTTCCGCCGGACATTCCGTCCAGCATCAGCATCTCGGAGTCAGAATGGGTCAGGATAAGCTGTATATAGAAAAAGAATTAAGCTGGTTAAGCTTCAATGAACGTGTGTTACAGGAAGCCTCGGATAAAAGTAATCCGCTGATTGAGCGCATGCGCTTTCTGGGAATTTATTCCAATAACCTCGAAGAGTTCTATAAAGTCCGCTTTGCCGATCTCAAGCGGCGGATTCTGATCAGCGAAGAGCAAGGCAAACCGACCTCTTTGCGACATCTGTTAAAGAAAATTCAGCTACGGGTACAGAAGTCGGATCAAGAGTTTGATGCGCTGTATAACGATCTGCTGCTGGAAATGGCGCGTAATCAGATCTTCCTGATTAACGAACGTCAGCTGTCACCGAATCAGCAAGAGTGGCTGCGCTACTACTTCAAACATCAATTACGCCAGCACGTCACGCCGATTCTGATTAACCATGACACCGATCTGATCGAATTCCTGAAAGACGATTACACCTATCTGGCGGTGGAGATCATTCGCGGCGACGATATTCGTTATGCGCTGCTGGAGATCCCGTCGGATAAAGTGCCGCGCTTTATTAATCTGCCGGCTGAATCGCCCCGTCGCCGCAAACCAATGATTCTGCTGGATAACATCCTGCGCTACTGCCTTGATGAAATTTTCAAAGGCTTCTTCGATTACGATACGCTGAATGCCTATTCAATGAAGATGACGCGCGATGCCGAGTACGATCTGGTAACGGAGATGGAATCGAGCCTGCTGGAGCTGATGTCGTCGAGTCTGAAGCAGCGTCTCAATGCCGAGCCGGTACGTTTCGTTTATCAGCGCGATATGCCGGATGCGATGGTGGAAATGCTGCGCCATAAGCTGTCGATTTCGAACTACGATTCGATTGTGCCCGGCGGCCGCTATCATAACTTCAAAGATTTCATCGGCTTCCCGAACGTCGGCAAAAGCAATCTGGAAAACCGTCCGCTGCCGCAGATTCGTCACATCGGCTTCGACGGCTTCCGCAACGGTTTCGACGCCATCCGCAATCGCGATGTGCTGCTCTACTATCCGTATCACACCTTTGAGCATGTGCTGGAGCTGCTGCGTCAGGCCTCATTCGACCCGAACGTGCTGGCGATTAAGATCAACATTTACCGTGTAGCGAAAAACTCGCGCATCATGGATGCGATGATTCACGCTGCTTATAACGGCAAGAAAGTCACGGTGGTGGTGGAACTGCAGGCGCGCTTCGATGAAGAGGCCAACATCCGCTGGGCGAAACGCCTGACCGAAGCGGGCGTGCATGTGATCTTCTCCGCGCCGGGTCTGAAAATCCACGCCAAGCTGTTCCTGATTTCGCGCCGTGAAGGCGAAGAAATAGTGCGTTATGCGCATATCGGTACCGGGAACTTCAACGAAAAAACCGCGCGCATTTATACTGACTATTCATTGCTGACCGCCGATGCGCGCATCACCAATGAAGTGCGCCGCGTGTTCAACTTCATTGAGAATCCGTATCGCCCGGTGACCTTCGAGCATCTGCTGGTGTCGCCGCAGAACTCACGCGACATGCTGTATAAGTTCATTGATGCCGAGATTGCCAACGCGCAGCAAGGCAATCCTGCCGGCATTACCTTGAAGATCAACAACCTGGTGGATAATGGTTTAGTTGATCGGCTGTATGCCGCCTCGTCGGCAGGCGTGAAAGTGAATCTGCTGGTACGCGGCATGTGTTCGCTGATCCCCGATTTACCAGGCATCAGTGAAAATATTCGTATTACCAGCATCGTTGACCGCTATCTCGAGCACGACCGCGTCTATATTTTTGAGAACGGCGGCGAGAAAAAGGTGTTCCTCTCTTCCGCGGACTGGATGACGCGTAACATTGATCACCGCATTGAAGTTGCCGTGGCGATTCTTGATCCACGCGTGAAGCAACGCATTCTGGACATTATCGCCATTCTGTTTAGTGATACGGTGAAAGCCCGCATCGTCGATAAAGAGCTGAGTAATCGTTATGTGCCGCGCGGCAACCGTAAAAAGGTGCGTTCGCAGCTGGCCATTTACGACTACATCAAGAAACTGGAACAACCCGAATAACGCCTATGCCAATCTCACATAAAAGTACGCCGAAACCTCAAGAATTCGCGGCAATCGACCTCGGCTCGAACAGCTTCCATATGGTCATTGCCCGCGTGGTGGATGGCGCTTTGCAAGTGCTGGGACGTCTGAAACAGCGCGTGCATCTGGCCGATGGGCTGGATGCACACAATCGCCTGAGCGAAGAAGCGATTGAGCGCGGGCTGAGCTGTCTGGCGTTGTTCGCCGAACGTTTGCAGGGCTTTAGTGCCGCCAACGTGACGATCGTCGGTACGCATACGCTGCGTATCGCCAGCAACGCCGAAGAGTTCTTGCAGCGCGCGGCTGAAGTGATTCCCTATCCAATCGAAGTGATTTCCGGCAACGAAGAGGCGCGTTTGATCTTCATGGGCGTGGAACACACGCAGCCGGAAAAAGGCCGCAAGCTGGTAATTGATATCGGCGGCGGCTCAACTGAACTGGTGATTGGTGAAGACTTTGAGCCACAGCTGGTAGAAAGCCGCCGCATGGGCTGCGTCAGCTTCGCCAATCTGTTCTTCCCGAAAGGAGAAATCACGCCCGAAAACTTCCGCCGTGCGCGCCTCTCCGCTGCGCAAAAGCTGGAAACCATGGCGTGGCAATATCGTCTGCACGGCTGGCAATATGCGCTGGGCGCTTCGGGCTCCATCAAAGCCGCCTGCGAAGTCCTGCTGGCGATGGGCGAAAAAGAGAAACTGATTACGCCCGAAACGCTGGAGTTGCTGACCACCGAAGTGCTGAAGCATAAGTCGTTCAACGCGCTGAGCCTGCCGGGCTTGTCGGAAGAGCGTAAAGCGGTGTTTGTGCCGGGCTTAGCGATTTTGTGTGGCGTGTTTGATGCGTTAGCGATTCGCGAACTGCGTCTTTCTGACGGCGCTCTGCGGGAAGGCGTGCTGTATGAGATGGAAGGCCGTTTCCGCCATCAGGATATTCGCAGCCGCACCGCGCAAAGTCTGGCCAATCACTACGCGATTGATAGCGATCAGGCGCGCCGCGTGCTGGAAACCACCGAAAAGCTCTATTTGCAGTGGCAGGAGCAGAATCCAAAGCAAGCCAATCCACAACTGTCGGCGCTGCTAAAGTGGGCCGCGCTGCTGCATGAAGTGGGATTGACCATCAATCACAGCGGCATGCAGCGCCATTCGGCCTACATCCTGCAAAACTCCAACATGCCGGGCTTTAATCAGGATCAACAGATGCTGTTGGCGACGCTGGTACGTTATCACCGCAAAGCGGTGAAGCAGGATGAGATGCCACGTTTCACCTTGTTTAAAAAGAAACAGTTTCTGCCGATGGTATTCCTGCTGCGTCTTGGCACGCTGCTGAATAATCAGCGCCAGGCGACCACTAAACCAGATTCGCTCAAGCTCAGCACCGACGACGGCCACTGGACGCTGACCTTCCCTGCCGGCTTCCTGAGCCAGAATACGCTGGTGCAGCTGGATCTGGAGCGCGAGCAAGCTTACTGGAATGATGTCACCGGCTGGAAACTGATGCTGGAAGAAGAGGAGTAAAGCGGGCAGTTGGCCCGCAATCTGGTTATGACTACACGCCCCGATAACTATTACGCTGAAAAATACGCTCTAACGCCGACCCATTCTGAAGTGCTGGCGGCCCTGCCACATCTTGAAGTGGGGATAGCGCTGGATTTGGGCTGCGGCCAGGGCCGCAATAGCCTGTTTCTCAATCAGCATGGCTTTGAGGTAACGGCCTGGGACAGTAATCCCGCCAGTCTGGAACGCCTGAACAGCATCATCGCGGAAGAGGATCTGCAGAACATTCACACCGAGCTGTGCGATCTCAATAGCGTACGGTTCAACGGCGCCTATCAGTTTGTGCTGTCGACCGTGGTGATGATGTTCCTGCAACCGGCAACCATTCCGCAGTTGATTGCCGATATGCAGGCCAGCACGCGTAAATATGGCTACAACCTGATTGTGGCGGCGATGGATACCGATGATTATCCCAATACGCAAAATTTCCCGTTTGCGTTTAAATCCGGTGAGCTCAGCCACTATTACCGCAACTGGCACATCGTGAAGTACAACGAAGATGTCGGTGAACTGCATCGTCGTGATGAAAACGGTAACCGGATTAAATGTCGTTTCGCCACGCTGCTGGCGCAGAAAGCCAGCTACTAAGCTAACGGCCGCCTTGTGCGGCCGTTACTTTGTCTGATGTTGATCTATGTGCTGAACCTTTTTTGCTCATTTTTCACACAGCGATTGCTTTAGCGATCTAAGTGTGACTAAATATTGCCTCCGCCCAACCGGGCAATTACAGGAACCACCCCGCGTGAACAGCGCTATCTCTGCACGAAGACGTCCCAAAACCGGTACCATGACCCGCGTGGTATTACTGGTCAGCTTCTTAATTTTGTTTGGCCGCCTGCTTTTCATCATTCCCGGTGCCATCGAGCATCATCAGCAAAAGAAAGCCATCCCTGAACCGGTCACGCTGAGCACCAGTGATTCGCGCTAAAACATTGCGGGTCGCCTGTCGCTGCTAAACATTGTCCTTTGAGACAATGCTGCTTTTTACGTCCTGTTACCCGCAACGCGCTACACTGTGAGCTGACTTTACAGACACAAGGAACGCGTTATGTCTGCTTCGCATTCACAAAAATTAGCTGAAACCCGCCATCACATCCTGAACCTGCTGCTCAACGAGCATGATCTGGTTGATGTTCTGCTGGATAAATCCGTCGATCTTAATGCGGGTGAACTGCGTGATATCACCGACTGGCGTCATGAATTAGAGCGTGAGCTGCAGCAATTACACGCCGCGGATTTGGCCGACATCCTCGAAGCCTTGCCGGAAGAAGAGCGTCAGGCGCTGTGGCGTTTAGTGCCGACGGCACAGCGCGGCCATGTGCTGGTTGAGGCTTCAGAAACCGTTTGGGCCAGCCTGACGGAAGAAATGTCTGATCGCGATATTCTGCACGCCATTGAGCCGCTGGATATCGACGATCAGGTATATCTGGCGCGCTACTTGCCGCGCGATTTAACCGGGCGTCTGCTCACCACTCTTGAGCCAAGCCTGCGCGCACGGTTGATGAGCGTGATCGAACTGGATCGCGACCGCGTCGGGCAGATCATGGATTTCAACATCCTGACGGTACGCTCTGACGTAACCTTAGCCACGGTGCAGCGCTATCTGCGTAAAGGCAAAAAAATGCCTGACGGCACCGATAAGATCTTTATCACCGATGAACAGAACCAACTGCAGGGCGAACTCACGCTCACGGATATTCTGCTCAACAAACCGAAGATGCTGGTCGCCGAAGTGATGAATCCGCATCCCACTACGTTTCAACTCAACGACAAAGCGGAAGACGCCGCCAGTGCGTTCGAACGTTATAACCTGATCTCCGCTGCGGTAACCGATGCACAAGGTAAGCTGATTGGCCGTATCACCATTGAAGACGTGGTCGATTTGGTGAACGAAGAGAATGAAAGCAACATCCGTAAAATGGGTGGTATCAGCCAGGGCGAAGACGTGTTTGCGCCGGTGCGTAAAGCGGTGGGCAAACGCTGGGCCTGGCTGGCGGTTAACCTGTGTACCGCGTTTGTCGCTTCGCGCGTGATTGGCCTGTTTGAAGCCACCATATCGCAACTGGTTGCGCTGGCGGCGCTAATGCCTATCGTTGCGGGCATCGGTGGCAATACCGGCAATCAAACCATCACCATGATTGTGCGCGCATTGGCGCTGCATCAGGTTGAACCGGGTAACTTCTCGTTCCTGATCATGCGTGAACTCGGCGTGGCATTAATAAACGGCCTGTTCTGGGGCGGTATTATGGGCGGCGTCACCTGGCTGATGTACGACAATCTGCAACTCGGCGGCGTAATGATGCTGGCGATGGTGCTGAACCTGCTACTGGCCGCGCTGATGGGCGTGCTGATTCCGTTAATCATGACTAAGATGAAACGCGATCCTGCCGTTGGCTCCAGCGTGCTGATCACCGCCATCACCGATACCGGCGGATTCTTTATCTTCCTCGGGCTTGCGACGATCTTTTTGCTGCATCATTAAGGCTTTAAACAGTGTGCGTAACGTTGCAGCATCTGCTGTAAATTGAGTTGCAACGTTGCGCGCGCCAGTTCACTCAATGCTGGATTGACCCGCGTTGAACCACGCTGATTTAACCATTCCAGCACATCAATTAAATGCCATAACGCTGTTTTTCCATCATGAATTGGGCGTGGAAACTGCGGGCTGTGGCTCAGCATTAGCTTACGCATGTTCTGCCGCGAAACACCTATCAACTCTGCAATATCGGTCAGCCCGACTAAATCCGGCGCGGCCTCGATCAGTTCAGCATCTGGCAATGCCTGAAAAACATCATCTAACGCGCTGCGCACCGCATCCTGTGCAGTGCTGGCTTCCCGGCTGAACGTCATGCTTAATTTTCCCGCCACACCCGCGCCAATTAACGCATCATCGCAACCTTGCGAGCCGAGACGCTCAAGCGCTTCATCAGTGTCGATTTCATCGTTAAGCTGAAAACGCAGCGTAAACTCAAATTCCATGTTTCACTCCCCGTCACTTAATCCGCTTAGGACTTTCACTGCAGTTATCCACCACGCGCCGTAGTAATTTGGCATGCGTTTCAGGATTTTTTGGCGTGCTCCAGATGCAGGTAATACAGTAATCCCCACATCGACACTCTGCCGAGTTATCGGGGCAGTACATCTTGCCCCACGCATGGTGGCCGCCGATTGCAATTTTCCAACCTCTCGCTTCCGCATACCGCAACGCTTCTTCTACCGCTTTATGCGGATGCCGCTTCCTGTCTGACATCGCAGGTTACCTTATGCTCACCGCACCAAGTTGTCAACTGACAACCATAGAATAATTCGATACTATTTCAGCGGTGAACGCTGCGGTAAATAACCAGAACGGTCTCAACGAGCTGTGCTTGTGTTTTGTGCTGGAAGACAGCGCACAAAATCAAGCGCACAGCCCATGAAGTGCATATAGACTCTGTTGTTAACACTGACCTGATGGAGAAGAAGCATGTTTAACGTGGATGATTTTGTGCAGTCTAAGACCGGTGGCCCAAAGATGCAGGTGCTGCGCGTGGAAGGCGATATGCTGTGGTGCGCTCGTGTTGACGATCACATCAAGCGCGAAATTGAAGTCAGAGCCGATACCGTAAATCTGTATCACGAAGACGGCGATTTTGGCGTCTGCTAAAAAAACGGCCCCAAAACGGGGCCATTTTTAGGGATTGTCGCGCTGCACATTATTCTGCCCGATGCCGCCGATAAACGGCAGACGCAGCCTGAACGGTGTGAAATCCAGCCCCATGTTCAACCCCAGCAGGTTCACTTCCAGCCCCTCTTCCGCGCCAACTGTCACGCCCAACACACCCAGTAGCGAAAGCTGCACGCCGCGACCTGAAGGCGGTAAACCCACCGGGTTAAGCAGTGAGCGATAATCTTTGCCGAGCGCGTTAGCCGGTAGATCCAGCTTCAACGCCGGTACCTCGCGGCCAATGTGCGCCATAAAGGTATTGCTGTTGGGTCCAGGCCAGGCGTGATAGGTCGTCGGCCACGGATAGGATTTTATCGCCGCTTCGATCTGCGGAATCATCGCTTCTGCGCTACTGCCGCGATGATCAACCAGCAGACGCGGCTTCGCGCCGTACCAGTAGCCATCCGGGAGATTACTGTTGCGCCGCACCTTATCGCCGCTGCCCCAGCTAATCACTTCATAGCGGTTGTAGCGGGTTTCACCGGCGCGTTTAAAGATAATCCATGGATGCACCGCTACGGCGCCCTTCCAGCCATAAGTCGGCGCAGCATAAACCTGCACGATAGCTTCAGCCGCATAACGCTGTGGATCCGGTGCGATACCGGCAGAATCGCGCCTTGCGGACGCCCAGCCACCGCGTTCAGAGGTGAGCTCACCGCTTCGCGTTGCCTGCGCCAGACTCGCGCCTAATGAAAGCAAGATGATGCAAAGAAAAGAGATCATTACGGCTTTGAAAGGCAACATCGAAGGCATCCTGATGAGTAAAAATCACTCGTTATCTTGCAACGAAACGAGTGAGTTTGTATTCACTAACTATGCGATTCATTTAGCCGTTTCATTTGCCACCAGATTCATTTGCCACCAGAACGTTTGAAAGAAAAAGCCCGCAATTAAGCGGGCTTAGTTTTTACGCAGTAATCAGAGCAGGATTTATTCCCACTCGATCGTCGCAGGTGGTTTACCCGAAATATCATAAACCACGCGGGAAATGCCGTTCACTTCGTTGATGATGCGGTTAGAGACGCGGCCGAGGAAATCGTACGGCAGGTGCGCCCAGTGCGCGGTCATGAAGTCGATGGTTTCCACCGCACGCAGTGAAACTACCCAATCGTATTTACGCCCATCGCCCATTACGCCAACAGAACGCACTGGCAGGAACACGGTGAACGCCTGGCTGACTTTGTTGTACAGGTCAGCTTTATGCAGCTCTTCAATGAAGATGGCGTCTGCACGACGCAGCAGGTCGCAGTACTCTTTCTTTACTTCGCCCAGCACGCGCACGCCCAAACCTGGACCTGGGAACGGGTGACGATACAGCATATCGTACGGCAAGCCGAGTTCCAGACCGATTTTACGCACTTCGTCTTTGAACAGCTCTTTCAGCGGCTCAACCAGGCCCATCTTCATCTCTTTTGGCAAACCGCCCACGTTGTGGTGCGATTTGATTACGTGCGCTTTACCGGTGGCAGAAGCCGCCGATTCGATCACGTCAGGATAGATGGTGCCCTGCGCCAGCCACTTCACATCTTCCAGACGCAGTGCCTGCTCATCGAACACTTCAACAAATACGCGGCCAATGATTTTACGTTTAGCTTCAGGATCGTTCTCGCCCGCCAGCGCATCAAGGAAGCGCGCTTCAGCCGCCACGTGCACGATGTTCAGGCCGAAGTGGTCGCCAAACATGTCCAGCACCTGCTCAGCTTCGTTCAGACGCAGTAAACCGTTGTCGACGAACACACAGGTCAGACGCTCGCCGATGGCGCGGTGCAGCAGCATCGCGGTCACAGAAGAGTCCACGCCGCCTGACAGGCCGAGGATCACTTTGTCTTCGCCAACCTGCTCACGAATACGCTCAACCGCATCTTCGATGATTTTGGCTGGTGTCCACAGCGCTTCGCAGCCGCAGATGTCACGAATGAAACGCTCGAGCATGCGCAGGCCCTGACGCGTGTGCGTCACTTCCGGGTGGAACTGCACGCCGTAGAATTTCTTCTCTTCATTCGCCATGATGGCGAACGGACAGGTTTCGGTGCTGGCAACGGTTTCGAAACCGGCTGGGATGGCGGTGACTTTGTCGCCGTGGCTCATCCACACGTCCAGCAGCGGTTTACCTGCTGCGCTAATCGCATCTTCGATGTCACGCACCAGCGCACTCTGGGTCAGCACTTCAACCTGCGCATAACCAAATTCGCGCTCGTTAGAGCCTTCTACCTTGCCGCCCAGCTGCATCGCCATGGTCTGCATGCCGTAGCAAACACCCAACACGGGCACGCCGGCGTTAAACACGTATTCCGGCGCACGCGGGCTGTTCAACTCGGTGGTGCTTTCCGGGCCGCCAGAGAGAATGATGCCGTTCGGGTTGAACTGGCGAATTTGCTCTTCGGTGACATCCCACGCCCAGAGCTCGCAGTAAACACCCAGTTCGCGCACGCGGCGCGCAACCAGCTGCGTATACTGAGAACCAAAATCGAGGATCAAAATACGATGTTTATGAATATTTTCAGTCGTCATTGAGGCGTTTCCATTGGGATGGACTTAATAATAAAAGCGCCCGGCGAGTGCCGGGCGCTAAATTTTACGGGATTATGAACCCATGCGGTAGTTTGGCGACTCTTTGGTGATGGTCACGTCATGCACGTGGCTTTCGTTGATGCCCGCGCCGCTGATGCGCACGAACTCCGCTTTGGTACGCAGATCGTCGATGGTTGGGCAACCGGTCAGGCCCATGCAAGAGCGCAGGCCGCCCATTTGCTGGTGCACGATCTCTTTCAGGCGGCCTTTATAGGCAACGCGACCTTCGATACCTTCCGGTACCAGTTTGTCAGCGGCGTTATCGCTCTGGAAGTAACGGTCTGAAGAGCCTTTAGACATCGCGCCCAATGAACCCATACCGCGATAAGACTTGAACGAACGGCCTTGATAAAGCTCGATTTCGCCCGGAGACTCTTCGGTACCGGCCAGCATCGAGCCAACCATCACGGCCGCTGCGCCTGCTGCAATCGCTTTAGCGATGTCGCCAGAGAAGCGGATGCCGCCATCAGCGATAACCGGAATGCCGGTGCCTTCCAGCGCGGCAACCGCATCAGAAACCGCGGTGATCTGTGGAACGCCAACGCCGGTAACGATACGCGTGGTGCAAATTGAGCCAGGGCCGATACCCACTTTCACCGCGCTCACGCCAGCCTGCGCCAGCGCCAGTGCGCCTGCGCCGGTAGCGACGTTGCCGCCAATGATTTCCAGGTTCGGGTATTTTGCACGGGTTTCACGAATGCGCTGCAGCACGCCTTCAGAATGACCGTGTGACGAGTCAATCAGCAGCACGTCAACGCCAGCAGCCACCAGCGCATCGACACGCTCTTCGTTGCCTGCACCAGCACCTACCGCCGCGCCTACGCGCAGGCGGCCTTCCGCATCTTTACAGGCGTTAGGTTTACGTTCGGCTTTCTGGAAATCTTTAACGGTGATCATGCCCAGCAGGTGGAAGCTGTCATCAACAACCAGCGCTTTCTCAACACGCTTCTCGTGCATTTTGTGCAGCACAACTTCGCGGGCTTCACCCTCTTTCACCGTGACCAGACGCTCCTTCGGGGTCATCACCGCAGAAACCGGCAACGTCAGGTCGGTAACAAAACGCACGTCACGGCCAGTGATGATGCCCACCAACTCGTTCTCGGTGTTCACTACCGGATAACCGGCGAAACCGTTACGTTCGGTCAGCTCTTTCACCGCCGCCAGCGCGGTGGTTGGCAGCACGGTTTGCGGATCGGTAACTACGCCGCTTTCGTGTTTTTTCACCTTACGAACTTCGTCTGCCTGGCGCTCAATTGACATGTTTTTGTGAATAAAGCCCAACCCCCCTTCCTGCGCCAGTGCAATGGCCAGACCGGCTTCGGTCACGGTGTCCATGGCAGCAGAGAGCATTGGGATGTTAAGACGGATGTTTTTCGTCAGTTGAGTGCTGAGATCAGCGGTGTTTGGTAAGACAGTGGAGTGAGCGGGAACGAGCAGAACGTCGTCAAATGTGAGGGCTTCTTTAGCGATTCTTAACATTGCAATATCTCCACCTGGGGGCGATTAAAACAGATAAAATATTGCCGCGGCATTATACAGGCCGAAACCGATTGCCTCCAGTGTTTTTTCAGAAAATGTCTTGATCCTCGGGGCAAGCAATGTAGTATCAGTTGATTAACCCTCTGATTTAAAATTTGATCTACATCACATGTCGCTACCGCCAACCGCCAATATTTTTACCGTCAGCCGCCTGAACACCACGGTGCGCCAACTACTGGAAAATGAGATGGGCCTGGTGTGGCTCAGCGCTGAAATTTCAAATTTCACTCAGCCCTCTTCCGGTCATTGGTACTTCACGTTGAAGGATGATGGCGCACAAGTGCGCTGCGCAATGTTCCGCAACAGCAATCGTCGCGTCACCTTCCGTCCTCAACATGGCCAGCAAGTGTTAGTGCGCGCCAGCATCACGCTGTATGAGCCGCGCGGCGATTATCAGCTGATTATCGAAAGCATGCATCCGGCCGGTGAAGGCTTGCTGCAGCAGCAATTTGAACAGCTGAAAGCGCGTTTAGCCGCGGAAGGCTTATTCGATCAACAGTTTAAACAGCCGCTGCCGGATCCGGCGCGTCAGGTGGGCGTGATTACCTCCGCCACCGGCGCGGCGCTGCACGACGTGCTGCGCGTGCTGCATCGACGCGATCCTTCACTGCCGGTGATTATCTATCCCACCGCGGTGCAAGGCGTGGATGCGCCGGCTGGTATTGTGCGTGCCATTGAGCTGGCTAACCAGCGCGATGAGTGTGACGTGCTGATTGTCGGTCGTGGCGGCGGTTCACTGGAAGATTTGTGGAGCTTCAATGACGAGCGTGTGGCGCGGGCGATTTTTGCCAGCCGCCTGCCGATTGTCAGCGCCGTTGGGCATGAAACCGATGTCACTATCGCTGACTTCGTAGCGGATTTACGTGCGCCGACGCCGTCTGCTGCGGCAGAATTGGTGAGCCGTAATCAGCTTGAACTGTTGCGCCGTTTGCAGTCGCAGCAGCAGCGCATGGAGATGGCGATGGATTTCTATCTGGCTCAGCAGCAGCGTCGTTTCACGCGCATTCAGCACCGCTTGCAGCAGCAGCATCCACAGCTGCGTCTGGCACGCCAGCAAACCGCGTTATTTCAGCTGCAGCGCCGTCTCGGTGAAGCGATGGATCAGCGCCTGCGGGTGGCCAACCGTCAGCAGGATCGCCTGCTGCAACGCCTCAATGCCCAGCAGCCGCAGGGACGTATTCTGCGCGCTCAGCAGCAGCTCCAGCAATGGCACTATCGCTTACAGCAGGGCATGGAGAAGCAGCTCAATCACAATCGTCAGCGCTTTGGCACGCTGGCGGCACAGCTGGAAGGCGTGAGCCCGCTGGCGACGCTGGCGCGTGGCTTCAGCGTCACCACCGACACCCAAGGTCAGGTGGTGAAGAAAACCCAACAGCTGAGCAAAGGCGACTTGCTGCGCACCCGGCTGGACGATGGCTGGGTGGAAAGCCAGGTTACCGCACTCGAACCGCAGAAATCCCGGAGCCGCAAAGCGCGTTCATAGCGGGAAAACTATACTTCTGGCATGTACCTCAATGGCCAGGAGTTTTTTATGTCTTACAGCGTTATTCCTCCCTACATTCTGCGCAATATCATTGATAACTGCTCCGGCGCGCAACAAGACTACGCGCGCCGCACCCTCACCCACGTCCAGCACTTGATGGGCGAACATAACGCTAAACCAGCAAGCACCGCCACCGCTCAGCCAGGCACGGTGCTGCGTGCTATCTATGACGCCGAAGGAACGCAAAATCTGCCCGGCACGTTGGTGCGCGAAGAAGGCCAGCCGGGAAATGGTGATGTTGCAGCCGAAGAAGCCTGGAACTATCTCGGCATTACCCACGATTTCTTCTGGCAAATCTACCAACGCAACTCGCTGGACAATAAAGGCCTCAAGCTCGATGGCACCGTGCATTACGGCAAGGAGTATCAGAACGCCTTCTGGAACGGGCAGCAGATGGTGTTTGGTGACGGTGACGGCGAGATTTTCAATCGCTTCACTATCGCGCTGGATGTGGTGGCGCACGAGCTGACGCACGGCGTGACAGAAACCGAAGCGGGATTGATCTATTTCCAGCAGGCAGGCGCGCTGAATGAATCGATGTCTGACGTGTTTGGTTCGCTGGTGAAGCAATTTCACCTCAAGCAGAGCGCCGATCAGGCCGACTGGATTATCGGCGAAGGGTTACTGGCGCAGGGCATCAACGGGCGCGGATTGCGCTCGATGTCGTCACCGGGAACGGCCTACGATGATCCTGTGCTGGGTAAAGATCCGCAACCGGCCGATATGGCGCACTATATCGAAACGCGTGACGACAACGGCGGCGTGCACCTCAATTCCGGCATTCCCAATCGCGCTTTTTACCTCGCCGCTAAAGCGCTGGGCGGCTTTGCGTGGGAACAGGCCGGTCAAGCCTGGTACGACACGCTGTGCGACGAAACGCTGCCACAGGATGCCGATTTCAGCACCTTTGCGCGCTTTACCGTGCAGCACGCCAATCAACGATTCAACAGCTCAGTGGCGGAAAAGATCCAATCCGCCTGGCAGCAGGTAGGCGTAACATGGACATCCAACTGACCGATGACGCAATCATCGAGCTGGCGCGGGAAGGCGGAATCGCTTTTATCCCTAAACTGCGCGGCGAACGGCGCTTTGCGCTGGCGGAACTGCCGGAACCGCAAAAGCAGCGCGTCTGCGAAGTACTGGAACAAGCAATGCCCTTGGGGGAAACGGAAGATCAGGCGGCAAATGTCGGTCGTGGCGATCAGCGCTACTACCGCATTCAAATCTCTTACACCACACATCGTGAAGCGGGAAGTTTCGTGATTTTAATTCCCGAACAACTGGCGCCCCCCGAGCTGCAATCGCTGTGGCGAGACGGTGAATAGGTTATAGGAGATCTCTCAAGGCAGAGCGTAACTGATTGACTATACTCATTATGTGGCTAGCTAGTCCACGTCGAAGAAAACACCCTTAGATGAGGTCTCTGCTATGACACAAAAAAAGCAACGAGGTGGTGCCGGGAACTTTGCAGAGGACCCGGAGCGCGCCAGGGAAGCCGGTAGCGCTGGCGGCAAAGTCAGTGGGGGTAATTTCAGAAACGATCCTGAAAGAGCCAGGGAAGCTGGAAGAAAAGGAGGTCAAAAAAGCCGTCGCCCTTCTAAGCAGCAGTAATTAAGGTGCCTTAAAGGAAGAGATGTGCCACGGAGGGTGATAAAAAAAAGGCCGACATCATGATGTCGGCCTTTCTCCTTTTTTAACTTACTTGCTGTCTGGCAGCGCGTAAGCAATCACGTAATCACCACGGTCTGGCGACTGACGTGCACCGCCTGCGGAGATCAGGATGTACTGTTTGCCGGTTTTCGGCGAAACATAGCTGATTGGACCGCCCTGGCTGCCGACTGGCAGACGTGCTTTCCACACTTCTTTACCGGTTGAGCTATCGAAAGCGCGCAGATAGTAATCCTGCGTACCCGCGATGAACACCAGGCCACCCTGCGTTGCCAGCGTGCCGCCTAAGGTCGGCATACCAATTGGCATTTTCGCGCGCATTTTGATACCAAACGGACCGGTATCTTCTACCGTACCCACCGGCACCTGCCACACGATCTGACGGGTTTTCATGTCAATCGCTGACAGCGTACCGAACGGCGGAGCCTGGCACGGAATGCCCAGCGGCGACATGAAGCGGTTTTTGTTCACCGCGTACGGTGTGCCTTTCAGCGGAACCGCACCCATACCGGTGTTGATAGCTTCACCACCGTTGCTGGCCGCCGTTTTGCTGGTGTCTTGTGGAATCATCTGTACCCACAGACCCAGACGCATATCGTTAACGAACATGTACTGGTTGTTCGGGTCAAACGAGATACCGCCCCAGTTCATACCGCCCAGTGAACCTGGGAAGCTGAGGGATTTATCGGTATCCGGCACGGTGAACAGACCATCGTAACGCATGCCTTTAAAGGCAATACGGCACGCCAGCTGATCAAACGGTGTTGCACCCCACATATCCGACTCCGTCATTTTCTGGTTGCCGATATTTGGCATTTCCACAGAGTGCGGCTGAGTTTTGGTGTACTGCTCGTTCGGGATGTGACCCTGCGGCATCGGCAGCTCTTCAACTTTGGTCAAAGGCTTGCCGGTCAGGCGATCCAGCACCCAGATCATGCCGGTTTTCGCGCCGATAACGACGGCTGGCTTGTTGGTGCCATCCTTCATCGGGAAGTCGACCAGGCTCGGCTGCATTGGCAGGTCGAAGTCCCACAGATCGTTATGCACGGTCTGATAAACCCACTTCTGCTTACCGGTGGTGGCATCCAACGCCAGAATTGATGCGCCGTAAGTGTGATCCAGTTTGGTACGGTTCGCACCCCACAGATCCACTGACGAGCTACCCATCGGCAGGAACACGGTGTTCATTGCCGGATCGTAAGACATTGGCGCCCACGAGTTTGGCGTACTGCGGGTGTAATTTTTACCCGGCATCAGCACCGCATTTGGGTCGTCGTTGCCTGGGTCAAACGCCCAACGCATCTGACCGGTGATGACGTCAAAACCACGCAGCACGCCGCCAGGCATGTCGGTCTGTACGTTATCGGCGACACGACCACCCACAACAACAGTGGTACCGGCCATCGCTGGCGGTGACGTCAGCTGATATTGCGGATCTGGCGCACTGCCCAGACCGGTTTTCAGGTCAACCACACCGTGCGTACCGAAGGTGTCGCACAGCTCACCGTTGTCGGCGTTGATAGCAATCAGACGCGCATCAATGGTGTTCATCAGAATACGACGCTGACAGGTATCGCCAGCAGGCAGCACAGCGGCAGTAACCGGCGTTGAACCCGGCTCGGTTGGCTGCTGCAGCGGTTTAGTCGCATCGAAATAGGCTAAGCCACGGCAGCGGTTCCACACTTCTGCCTGCGCGTTGATTTCGCGTTTCCAGATTTCCTTACCGCTGTCTGCGGCAACCGCAATCACATTGTTATGCGGGGTGCACAGGAACAGCGTGTTGCCCACCTGTAATGGGGTTTGCTGATCTTCCGCACCGTTACCGGTTGGGCTGATTGGCGTATCGCCAGTGTGGAAAGTCCAGGCAACCTGCAGATCTTTCACGTTGTCGCGGGTAATCTGATCGATGGCAGCGAAGCGGTCGCCACCCGGCGTACGGCCGTAGCTGCTCCAGTCTTGCTGAGGTTTTGCTTTATCGACCGGAATCAGCGGCAGCTGTTTACCGTCAAATGCCACGGTAGGATGCGGCTGGAACATCTGCACGAAGGTCGCCACCATGCCCACCACGATCACCGCAGACAGCACATAAGAGACTTTCGCCAGGGAGCTTTTGCCTTCGCTTTTACGCAGGGCTGGCCAGGTGAGGAATGCAAACAGCATCAAGCCGGCCGGCACCATCAAGCGCGAGACCAGCGGCCAGAAATGCAGGCCTGCATCAAACAGTGACCAAATCAACGTGCCAGCAAACACCAGAATAAACAGGGTGACGGCGGATGATTTGCGACGGAAGAACTGAATGGCCGACAGCAACATGACGATACCGGCGATGAGGAAGTACCAGCTGCCGCCCAGCGCAACCAGCTTGCCGCCGCCGATAGCGAAGAACAAACCGATAGCCAGCAGGACCAGGCCAAACAGTACGGACCAGATGCTCAGCCCTTTGCCGGGACGAGCGGAATTTTCTGCCATAACAAAAACTCTCCTGAAAAAATAAAGCGCTGGCGCCAGTAAATCTGTGGCAGCCGATAACAAGGCTCCAGCCGCAGCGGGAGACAGGAATAATTCCGTTACGCTTTATTTTATATCTATTGGTACGGGTGCAATGCCCGTGATTCGGCGCTTGTGAGCGAGGACACAACGCAGGTGAGAGTGATTCTCGCTACAAGGCGGCAGGATTGTACCACCTGGTACAATAAAAAGTGAATATCCATAACGCGGCAGTCACTGGTTAATAGCATTTTTGCTACAAATCCAGCCGTAAGCTATTCATAAATATGACGGCTTATCGTGACTTTTATTATTGCGACGTTAAGTCAGGGATGAATTCGACACGTTTTTTGGAAATTAGGCCGTCGCCGTGCTGGCAGAAGTAGTCCACCGCACCGCAGGCTTTCAGCACCTGCAACGGTTGGTGGCAATCCGGGCATGAGGCGATGTGTGCGAAATGACGTTCACAGTTGGGGCAGTCAAAACCGGTTTCATTGTGAGTGAGTCGTTGCTGACAGGCTGGGCAGGAAAAATTCATCAATCATCCTCTGCGCTTTGGATGGCGGTCGCCATGAATGGCGACCCTACGCGTTACAGGTTCATAAAAAAAGGGCCCTGCTGGGCCCTTATCATCTTAACGCTTGTTCTTCTTCAGATGCGACATCAGACGCTGGCGTTTACGCTGCTGCGTTGGCGTCAACAGGTTGCGTTTGCCCGCGTACGGGTTATCGCCCTCTTTGAACTGAATGCGAATCGGCGTACCCATCACGTTGAGTGAACGACGGAAGTAGTTCATCAGGTAACGTTTATAGGAATCGGCCAGATCTTTCACCTGGTTACCGTGAATCACCACGATTGGCGGGTTATAACCACCGGCGTGCGCATACTTTAGCTTCACGCGGCGACCACGCACCAATGGCGGCTGGTGATCGTCGGCGGCCATGGTCATGATGCGCGTCAACATGGCGGTGCCCACACGTTTGGTGGAGCAGTCGTAGGCTTCGGTCACCGATTCGAACAGGTCACCGACGCCGCTGCCGTGCAGGGCTGAAATGAAGTGGATGCGCGCAAAATCGATAAAGCCCAGGCGGAAGTCCAACATCTCTTTGACTTCATCTCTGGCTTCCTGCGTCATGCCATCCCATTTGTTGACCACGATCACCAGTGAGCGCCCACTATTCAGGATGAAGCCAAGCAGCGACAGATCCTGATCGGAAATTCCGGCACGCGCATCAATCACCAGCATCACAACGTTAGCGTCTTCGATCGCTTGCAACGTTTTAATAACCGAGAATTTCTCGACTGTTTCGGTGATTTTACCGCGCTTACGTACGCCAGCGGTATCAATCAGGACATACTCACGTCCATCACGTTCCATCGGAATATAGATGCTGTCGCGCGTGGTGCCAGGCATGTCGAAGACCACGACACGATCTTCGCCAAGAATACGGTTAGTCAGCGTTGACTTACCCACGTTGGGGCGGCCGACGATGGCGAGTTTGATTGGCAGTGTGGTTGGGTCGAAGTCTTCTTCTTCCTCTTCCTCCAGCGCCTTCTCACTCTCTTCTTCTAAATCGGCCCAATAGGCGGCGTTCTCTTCTTCTTCAGTGAGTTCGACTTCTGGAACAATTTCTTCCATCCACGGCAACAGTGCGGTTTCCAGCAGGCTGTTAACGCCACGGCCATGCGAAGCTGCAATGGCGTGAATCTCGCCTAAGCCCAGCGCATAGAAATCCAGCACCGCCGCTTCCGGGTCAATACCGTCAGTTTTGTTGGCGACCACAAAGGTGGCTTTCTCACGCGCACGCAGATGATTAGCGATTTGCTGATCCGCCGGCATTACGCCCGCGCGCGCATCCACCATAAACAGCACCACATCGGCTTCTTCAATCGCCAGCAGCGACTGCTCCGCCATGCGGTTTTCTACGCCCTCTTCGGTGCCATCAATACCGCCGGTATCAATAACAATGAATTCGCGCCCTTCCACTTCGGCGCGACCATATTTGCGATCGCGAGTCAGTCCAGGAAAATCCGCCACCAGCGCATCACGTGTGCGTGTTAAACGGTTAAATAGCGTAGATTTTCCCACATTGGGACGCCCAACCAGCGCGACCACAGGTACCATAACACTTGCCTCAGTTTTTAAAATAATTCGCCCGAATGGCGTGATTATAACGACATTTGACGCCAGGCGTCAGGCTGAAGGCGCAAAGAATACCATGCCTGACTAAAAACGAAACGGCCCCTGACGAATCAGGAGCCGTGTAAGCGAGCGGGAAACGCGTTCCCGCAGAGCCAAATCCTTAACGGGTGATGGCGTAAACTTCTCCGCCTTTCGCCTGGATCAGCAGCTTGTCACCGGCAACAACCGGTTCAGTCTGGAAGCCATCGCTGTCCAGTTTCTGCTGCGCCACGAAGCGGCCGTCAAGGGTGTTAATCCAGTGCAGATAACCTTCGCTATCACCGACAACCAGATAACCGTTGAACAGCACCGGCGAGGTCAGATTACGATGCAGCAGATCGCTTTGACGCCAGATGGCTACGCCACCGTCAGCATTCAGGGCAATCACGCGGTCATCCTGATCGACCAGATAGATACGACCCGCATCCACCACCATGTCTTTCACGCCGCCAATCTCACGTTTCCACAGAACCTGACCAGAACGCAGTTCCAGCGCGGTGAGGTTACCGTTATACGCCAGCGCATAAACCACACCGTTTACCACGACTGGCGTAGTATCGACGTCGCTTAGGCGATCGATTTCCGTGGCGCCGCTTGGCTGCGAAATACGCTGCTGCCAAATCAGCTGACCTTGATTGACGATGACTGCGCTCACGCGGCCATTATCGCCACCCACAATTGCGCCACCAAAGGCCACGGTCGGGGCTGATTCACCGCGCAGTGACAGCGCAGGCATATCGAGGTTGACGGTCCATTTGATTACGCCAGTGCTCTGATCAAGACCTTGCAGCATACCGTTGCTGGTGTGGATCAGCACTAAACCGTCGCTCACTACCGGACGCGACAGCGCTTCACCGGCGACCTTGGTCTGCCAGGCAATGCCACCATCGCTGGTATTCAACGCAAATACCTGACCACGTTCGCTACCGATGTAGATGCGATCGCCGCTGGCCGTTACGCCGCCAGAAAGCAGTGCCGAGATGTTTTTCGAGAAGAAGCCGGTTTTCTCAGAGAGATCAACTTTCCACTTCTCTTTACCATTGCTGGCATCAAGCGCTTTAACTACACCAAAACGATCCGCAGCATACACGGTACCGTCCAGCCAGGCTGGATGCAGATTGGAATAGAAATCACCAACGCCGTCGCCGACTGAGGTGCTCCACGCGGTCTGCGGCGTAAACTGGTTTTCCACTTTAGGCAGCGGGGCCATTTTCACTACATCTTCTTCGCCGCTGAACAGCGAGCAACCGCTGAGCAGAGTGACTGAAATCAGCCCTGGCAGCAGGTATTTACGTAATTCCATGTGCGCTCTCTTGACTGGCTTAACTTAAGTTATTCATCTTCATCTGCAGCATTTGCTTCAGCGCAGGAGAGGCCTGCGATTCAGCACCTTTGCTCCAGGCATCACGTGCGCCCTGCTTATCGCCTTTGCTCAGCAGTGCTTCGCCACGAATGTCCGCCACAATGGCTGTCCAGCCATCACCTTTAACATTGTTAAGGGTAGAAAGTGCGGCATCGGCCTGGCTTTGCTGCAACTGAATGCGTGCCAGACGCAGGTTAATCACCGCCTGCAGATTGGCATCTTTGGTATCTTTCAGCCCACTCTGTAACAGAGTGATCGCTTTATCGAGCTGATTGGTTTCAACATACTGCTTCGCCAGATCCAGCGACGCCAACGCACCGTAGGTGTTGTTGTTTTCGCTGGCGAAAGTGGCGACCGCTTGCAGCGAATCCGGCTTGTCCGCCTGCATCGCGCTGGTCAGCTGTTGATATTCTGCTGATGCCGCTTTATCGGTTCCTTCCTGATGGCTGGACCAGAAACGCCAGCCACCCAGCGCAGCGATACCGATGATTACGCCAACGGCCAGGAATTTGCCATTGTTGGCAAAGAACTGACGCAGCGCGTCAACTTGTTCGTTTTCGTTGCTGTAAACTTCCACGCAATCCCTCTCTTTAAAATGGCTGTTGCAGTGCTGCGCTTACTGCAGCAGCGTGCGCAACGTCGCAGCGGCGTCGCTCTGAGCCAGCGTCTGTTGATCGCCAGTACGCAAGTCTTTCACCACAACCTGGCCCGCTTTCACTTCATCTTCGCCCAGCACCAGCGCAATGCGTGCGCCCCACTTGTCTGCACGTCCAAACTGCTTCTTGAAGTTACCGCCACCGAAGTTGGTCATTAGCTTCAATGCAGGATCAGCATCACGCAGTTTTTCCGCCAGTTGCATCGCGGCGGACTGAACGCCCTGCCCCGAAGCGATAACATAGACATCAACAATGCGCGTCGGTTCAAATTCTGGATTAACCGCTTGCACCAGCAACACCAAACGCTCCATGCCCATGGCAAAACCAACCGCTGGCGTGGCACGGCCACCCAACTGCTCAACTAAACCATCGTAACGTCCGCCACCGCATACGGTGCCCTGCGAACCGAGGCTGCTGGTCACCCATTCAAACACGGTACGGTTGTAGTAATCGAGGCCGCGCACCAGGCGCTGGTTGATACGATATTTAATGCCCGCGTCGTCCAGCAAGGCGCACAGCCCGCTGAAGTGCTCGCGCGACTCCTCATCAAGGAACTCGCCCAGCGTTGGCGCATCATTTAACAGTTTCTGGATGTCAGGATTTTTGCTGTCGAGCACGCGCAGTGGATTGGTGTACATGCGGCGTTTGCAATCTTCGTCGAGTACGTCCTGATGTTGCTCCAGGAACGCCACCAGCGCGCTGCGATAGTTGGCGCGCGCGTCCAGCGAACCGATAGAGTTCAGTTCCAGCTCAACGTGTTCGGCGATACCTAACGCTTTCCACCAGCGCGCGGTCATCATAATCAGCTCAGCATCCACGTCCGGGCCTTGCAGACCAAAGACTTCCACACCCATCTGGTGGAACTGACGATAACGACCTTTCTGCGGACGCTCGTAGCGGAACATCGGGCCGGTGTACCACAAACGCTGTTCCTGGTTGTACAGCAGGCCGTGCTCAATACCGGCGCGTACGCAACCTGCGGTACCTTCCGGACGCAGCGTCAGGCTTTCGCCGTTGCGGTCTTCAAAGGTGTACATCTCTTTCTCAACCACGTCGGTGACTTCACCGATCGCGCGGCTGAACAACGGGGTGTGCTCAACGATTGGCAGACGGATTTCACTGTAACCATAGCTGGCCAGCACCTGCTTCAGGGTGCCTTCAATACGCTGCCAAATCGCGGTATCCGCCGGCAGGTAATCGTTCATCCCGCGAATCGCTTGAATATTCTTCGCCACGTTAGAATCTCTTTAAGACAAAAAAACCTGAGCGGCATCATACCTTATGAGGATGAAACCGCACAGGTTCAATCACAAACTGGCACGCGACAGGCGCGCACCACGATTATTTTTCCAGCTGCTGCACGTTGATGCGGCGGCTTTCATCCAGCATGCTGGCCTTGGCGCGAATACGCGCTTCCAGCTGGTCGATCATGTCGTTGTTATCGAGACGATCACGTTGGCGCACACCATCTTCATAGAAGCCGCTTTTCTTGGCGCCACCGGTCACGCCAAGAGTAGACACTGTCGCTTCACCCGGACCGTTCACCACGCATCCGATAATGGAAATATCCATCGGCGTGATGATGTCTTCCAGACGCTCTTCCAACGCATTCACCGTGCCGATGACATCAAACTCCTGACGCGAACAGGTCGGGCAGGCGATAAAGTTGATGCCGCGCGAACGAATGCGCAGAGATTTGAGGATGTCGTAGCCGACTTTGACTTCTTCAACCGGATCGGCCGCCAGCGAAATACGCAGCGTATCGCCAATGCCTTCGGCCAGCAGTAAACCTAAACCGATCGCCGATTTCACTGAACCCGCACGCGCGCCGCCCGCTTCGGTGATACCGAGGTGCAGCGGTTGATCGATGGCTTTCGCCAGCAGACGATAGGACTCAACGGCAAGGAACACGTCGGAGGCTTTGACGCTCACTTTGAACTGATCAAAATTGAGGCGATCGAGATGATCCACATGGCGCATCGCGGATTCGAGTAGCGCCTGCGGCGTGGGCTCGCCGTATTTTTCCTGCAGATCTTTTTCCAGCGAACCGGCATTCACGCCGATGCGGATCGGAATATTGTAATGACGCGCACAATCCACCACCTGGCGGATACGCTCATTGTTGCCGATGTTGCCTGGATTGATACGCAGACAATCCACGCCATATTCAGCGACTTTTAGTGCGATGCGATAGTCAAAGTGAATGTCCGCTACCAGCGGCACGTTGACCTGTTGCTTAATCAGTTTGAAGGCTTCAGCCGCATCCATCGTAGGAACAGAGACGCGCACGATATCAACCCCGACGCGCTCAAGCTGGCGAATCTGGTTAACGGTGGCGTCCACATCAGTGGTGCGGGTGTTGGTCATTGACTGAACGGCGATGGGCGCGCCATCGCCAACTGGCACCTTGCCGACGTAAATCCGTGTTGATTTGCGACGGATAATGGGTGCTTCGTTATGCATATTCTCTCTCCACAATTACCCGGAAAGCGCGCTGCGCGTTATTGCGCACCCAGCGTCAGACGGGCAACCTGGTTATTACGGATAAAACGACTTAAATCAACGGGCTGATTCTGATATTGCACGTCAACCGCACCTGGTGCGCCAATTTTCAGACGATACGGAGCCGTTCCGGACAAACTCAGCTTACCGCCGCTACGTTGCAGACCGCTGAACAACTTCTTGCCGGTCGCATCGCTGACTTCCAGCCAGCAATCGGCTTTGAAGTTCATCACGATGGCATTCGGATCGCCTGCCGGTTGGCTGACAGCCGCATTTCCGGTAGGCATCTGGCCGGCAGGAACGCTGTTCGCTGGCGCCGGAGACGTCGCCGCTGGCGGCGCCGTATCAATTGGTGCCTGGCTCGGCGAAACCACGGCGTTGTCGCTGCCGTTGGTTTGCGCTGGAGTGCTAGTGCTCGCCGCAGGTGCGGCGGTGTTACTTTCCGGCGTGGCGACAGCGCCAGCACCGTTATCAATTGGCGTACCGGCTGCGTTGGTATCTGCATCGGCATTGCTGTCGGTGCTGTTGTCGCCCAATGGAATCGACTGGCTATTGTCGCCGCTGCCGTTTTGATCGGCCATCGACACCAAATCAGCCTGGGACGCTTTATGGTTCTGCCACCACCACGCACCGGTTAAACCGACTACGACAAAAATCACCAACCAGGTGAAGATCATCAGCCAGCCATCGCGCTTTTTACGACGCTTACCCAATGAGAAGCTCTGCATTGGCTCGATCTTGGCCGCGCGCACCGGAGCCTGTTTTGCCATCATCGGCAGCAGGTCATCTTCCGGCACATGCACCAGTCGGGCATAGGAGCGAATGTATCCGCGCAGGAATGTCGAAGCTAAATCAGCGGGTGACTTATCCTCTTCAATATCACGCACGGTAGTAAGTTTCAGGCACAGGCGTTCAGCGACGTTTTGCTGGGTCAGCCCCATCTGCTCACGGGCCAGACGCAGGCGTTCACCTGTGGAATGTACTGCAGAATTCTCTTGAGTGGCTTCAGTATTCATTAGCTAAATAACGCTGGTACTGTATCGATTGTGGAAAACTTCGCGCCAACCGGTCGCCATAACGTGTAACGTCAGCAGCGTTTCCCTGTTGCGCGGCGAAACGTATCTGTAACCACAGGCTCTCTGCCGTTGTTGGCAAACGCTGATGGTAAACTTCTAAAAGCAGCGGAACCGACTGCTGTTCCTGCTGTTCAAGCCGCCTTTCCACTTCCCTTAGCAGTTGACTGCCCTGCTCCGGTGCGGCATCCAGCGCATAACCTAACTGCTCGCGCGCTGCGGCACTCTCATCAGCCTGCAGGTAACAATAGCCCGAAAACAGGAATGCATCCTGACGAGCATCGATTTCCTGCGCCTCAATGGCCAGCTTAAACTGTTGATGCGCTTCGTCATACTGCCTTAAACCGCAGAGAAACGCACCGTAATTGTTAGCCACATAACCATTCAGCGGCGCTAACTGCTGCGCCCGCTGATAGTGCCAGCGGGTTTGTGCGCTGTTCTGCTGCGCCTGTGCCACCCGAGCAAGGGCCAACGGGACGCGATAATCTTTCGGCGCTGCCTGCTGAGCACGCAATAAATTGCGCTGTGCAGCGGCATAATCCTTCACCGCCAGATAGTGCAATCCGAGCTGCAAACGAATATCCGCTGCGCTTTGCCTTGCGGGATAATTGACACAACCGGTTACAAGAAAGCTAGCCAGAATCGCTACGGGTAATCCTTTACGCATTTCAGTCTCTCCATAAAAAATATGCGGAGAGACTGACATGAGTTACGCCCGGTGAATATCAGCAGGCGCTGGCTTTCAGAGCGCCTTCACAGAGATGGCTTCACCCGCCATTTTCTTACGCAGCGTACGCTTGGTACGGTCGATCACATCGCCCGCCAGCTGACCACAAGCAGCGTCGATATCGTCACCACGGGTTTTACGCACGATGGTGGTGAAACCGTAATCCATCAGGACTTTGGAGAAGCGATCGATACGGCTGTTGGAGCTACGGCCATACGGCGCGCCGGGGAACGGGTTCCATGGAATCAGGTTGATTTTGCACGGCGTCTCTTTCAGCAGTGCCGCCAGTTCATGCGCGTTGTCGGTGCTGTCATTGACGTGATCCAACATCACGTACTCAATGGTGACACGGCCCTGATTGGCGTTGGACTTGCCGATGTAGCGTTTTACCGCCGCAAGGAAAGTCTCGATGTTGTACTTTTTGTTGATCGGCACGATCTCGTCACGAATGGCATCGTTCGGCGCGTGCAGCGAAATTGCCAGCGCTACGTCGATCATGTCGCCCAGCTTATCCAGCGCCGGCACTACACCCGAAGTGGAGAGCGTAACGCGACGTTTTGACAGGCCGAAACCGAAGTCATCCAGCATGATGTCCATTGCTGGAACCACATTGTTCAGGTTCAGCAGCGGCTCACCCATGCCCATCATCACCACGTTGGTGATCGGACGCTGACCGGTAATTTTTGCGGCACCGATAATTTTCGCGGCGCGCCATACCTGGCCGATAATTTCTGATACGCGCAGGTTGCGGTTAAAGCCCTGCTGCGCCGTCGAACAGAATTTGCACTCCAGCGCACAGCCTACCTGCGAAGAGACGCACAAGGTTGCGCGATCCGCTTCAGGGATATAGACGGTTTCAACCAGCTGGTCGCCCACGCGAATCGCCCATTTAATGGTGCCATCGGTGGAACGCATCTCTTCCGCCACTTCCGGCGCACGGATTTCAGCGCGCTGCATCAGCTTACCGCGCAGCACTTTGTTGATGTCGGTCATCTGCTCGAAATCATCGCAGCAGTAGTGATACATCCACTTCATGACCTGATCGGCACGGAACGGCTTTTCGCCCATCTCAAGAAAGAATTCGCGCATCTGCTGACGGTTAAGATCCAGCAGGTTAATTTTTTCGTTTTTTGGGGAAACAACCACGGGGGAAGCGGACGACGGCGTCACAATCTGTTCGGACATAATGTTCTCTGGCCTCGTTGTTACACGTTACGGCTCTGGTTAATAGTAGGAAAAAAACAGCGCCCTCGCTGAGACTGGCTCAACAAGGGCGCATAATTGTACTACATCTGCTGCATGATGCCAGGGGAACCGTTTCACAGATGTTGAACAGCTGTAAAGACGCGTGTCCGCCTGGGCGATCAACGCATTTAGCGAGTGCGTGGGCAGACTTCGTTTTCTGCGAAGAAGTACGCGATTTCGCGTGCTGCAGATTCAGCAGAGTCAGAACCGTGGGTTGCGTTCTCGGTGAAGCTGTCCGCGTAATCCGCACGCAGAGTACCTGCCAGCGCGTTGTCTGGGTTAGTTGCACCCATCAGATCGCGGTGACGCTGAACGGCGTTTTCGCCTTCCAGTACAGAAACCACAACTGGGCCAGAAGTCATGAATTCAACCAGACCATCAAAGAATGGACGGCCTTTGTGCTCAGCGTAGAAGCCTTCAGCCTGCTCTTTGGTCAGGTGCAGCATTTTTGCGCCAACGATTTTGAAGCCCGCGCTTTCAAAACGGTTATAGATTGCACCAATCACGTTCTTAGCGACGGCGTTTGGTTTCACGATTGAGAAAGTACGTTCGATTGCCATGTTGACCTCTAGTTAGCATCCTGAAGAATCCGGGAGCTCCTCCCGGTAAGAAAACGCGCCGATTATAGGGATATCATGGCGCGTTGCCTATTAGCGATTAGCGGAATTATTGAAAATAATTGATTTTTGTCGGGGCGCGCAGGCAAAAAGTATGCCATATCCATGCACTCAACCGCGGGTAAAGGCCACCGATGAGAGCTGCCCCGCTTCATCCATCACCACCAGTTGATAACTGCCCGGCTCATCCAGCACCAGCGCCGCACCCTTATTATTCGCGTCCCGCTCCAGCGGCTGCCCGTTTAAAAACCACCAGCGCTGCTCACCTTGTCCGCCCTGCACCGCTACCGGCATCACCAGCACCACTTTGCCCGGCAGCGGCTGTACGCGCTGGCCGTTGATCACACCGGTAATCACCATCGGTGGCGCATTGCCCTGATTGAGTGGCGGACAAGCGGGATCAATCGGCGGCAAGCGCTGCGCACGGCGTTCAGCAACCGGCAGCCAGGGTTCAAGCGGCAGCGGCCACATCAGGCGCTCGCGACTTTGTGCATCCGGGCAGTCTGCTGCTACGCGCAATCCCCGGCTATTCTGCCAGTAACGCTGGCGCAAACCATTAACGCCTTCCTGCCCCGGCGCCAGCAGCGTTGGCGGTACGGTTTGATTCAATACCCAACTCTGACGACGTTGACGACAGTTCTCGTCGCCGAGGGGCAACGGCTGACCGCCAGGCCAGCAAATGCTCATGGCGCTGACCGCTTGCGGGCGCGGATCGCGCGGCGCACCGTTCACTGGCATATGGCCAGCCAGCAGATTATTGACCTGATTCATCACCGGTACCGCCGAAGCAAAACCAAATTGCCCGGCGACCGGTGTCGCATCCGGTCGCCCAACCCACACGCCAATCAGATAGCGCGGGGTAATGCCAATCGTCCATGCATCGCGATAGCCGTAGCTGGTCCCGGTTTTCCACGCCAAAGGCGCAATCTCCGGCACCGCGCCGCTGGCCGGCGGTTGCGCCGCGCCAGCCAGAATGCGCCGCACAATCCATGCTGCGCCCGGCGACAACAGCGGCCTCTCCTGCAGCGGCTGTGTCGTCAGCCAGCGCAACTGCGCCGCGTTGCCGTGACGGGCAAAGGCGCTGTAGGCCGCCACAATCTCATCCATGCGTGCGCCGGTGCCGCCCAGCACCAGCGACAGATTGGGTTCTGCACCGGCAGGAAAGCGCAGATTCAATCCGACGTTACGCAAGCGCGCGGCGACGGTTTTTGGCCCCAGCGCATCCAGCAACTGCACCGCCGGGAGATTGAGCGATCGCTCCAGCGCATCGCTGGCGCTCACCGGTCCGTGAAAGCCCGAGTCAAAGTTGCCGGGACGATAGTCACCGAAGCGGCGCGGCACATCCTGCAGCAGCGATTCGCCATGAATTAGTCCATCGTCCAGCGCCATGCCATAGACAAAGGGCTTCAGCACCGATCCTGGCGATCGCACGCTGGCGATCATATCGACGTGACCAAAACGGCTGTCGTCATTGAAATCCACCGATCCGACATAGCCGCGCACTTTCATGTTTTGGTGATCCACCACCAGCAGCGCCAGCGAGGTGCGCGGCGGCAAGTTGCTTTTCAGCGACGCTGCCAAATTCTCGAGTTCGCGCTGCAGCGACACATCAAGGGTTGAGGTGATTTTGTTGTCGGGTGACAGCGACAACAATCGGCGAGCCAGCAGCGGCGCACGTTGCGGCATTTGGCGCGGCGGCAGCCACACCGCTTCTTGTTTGATATCGGCGACATCCTGCTCTGACCAGACGTGATATTGCGCAAGGCGATCCAGCACTTTATTGCGTGCGGCTTCGGCGCGCTGTGGCCAGCGGTCCGGACGCAGGCGGCTCGGCGCCTGTGGCAGCACCGCCAGCAGCGCCGCTTCACCTTTGGTGAGCTGGGACGGCGGTTTGCCCAGCCACATCCAGCTTGCCGCGCCAACGCCCTCAACCGTGCCACCAAAAGGGGCACGATTGAGATACAGCGTGAGGATATCGCGTTTGGAGAGATGATATTCAAGCTGCAGCGCGCGCCACGCCTGCACCACTTTACCGCGCAGCGTGCGCGGTTGCGGATCGATAAGCCGCGCCACCTGCATGGTGAGCGTGCTGCCGCCGGAGACCACGCCGTGATGCAGTACGTTCTGCCCGACGGCGCGCACAATCGCCATCGGATTGATGCCGGGATGCTGCCAGAACCAGCGGTCTTCGTAGGTCAGCAGCGCCTCGATATAAGCGGGCGAGACATCCTGCAGCGTCACCGGATAGCGCCACACGCCTTGCTGGTCAGCAAAGCGCCACAGTGGCGTACCGTCTTCGGCTACTACCACGCGCGCCGGCTGCAAATCACGCAGCGGCAATGGCGTAAGTCGATCCAGCAGCCACAGCGCGGCCAGTAAAATCAGTGAAAAAAGCGGCAGCCAGCGCCACCGCTTTAGTCGCTTACTTCCAGACATTAAGGGTTAACGCACATTGAGTTTTTCCGGCGTGCTGCCAATCGCGCGCCATTCCGGCACATACATCGATTCCACCTGTGGCGGCGGCAGGCGATAGCTGCCCGGCGTCACCGCGCGCGCCAGATACAACAACGTGCCCGGCGTGTAGCCATCCAGCGCCAGCGCGGCGACAAAACGGTCGTCACGGAATTCGATATGCTTAATGTTGGCTTGCTGCATATCCATCATGCTCTCTTTCAGCGCATCGGCGCTGTCGCCTAAACTGGCGCTGCTGTCGCTCAGGTTCTGGTTTTCCAGCTCAAGTCCAGCAGGCAGCAGATCCACCACCAGCGCATCACTGACGCGCTCGCTAGCCGCGACTTTGAGCCGCACCACCAGCAGTTCGCCACTTTTCAGGTTGGTTAGATCCGCTGGCTTACCATCCAGCGTGAAGTACTCACGACTGATCTGCAGCACGTTGCTCATCGGCGACGGTGCGGTGCGCGGATAGCCCACCACATTTAGCGTGCCGTAAAGCGGCGACGAATTGTCGCTTTTCACCGACACGCCCTGACGCAGCTGATCTTCCGTCATACCAATATTGAGCGGCTGATTGCTGCTGAGCGGTTCCGCTTTGCCTTGTAGTGTCGCCTGCCAGCTTTCGCCTTTATGCTGCTGCAAGGTGCGGGCGGCGAGGAACAACGCGTTGTTTTCCTGCGTCGAGAACCAGCGCTGTCCGTGCACCGCTTTCGCCAGATCGATCAGCAACGGACCTTGCATCTCCGGCAGCAGCTGGTTTTCCGTCAGCAGCGACAGAATCAGCGCGCGATCGCGCACCGGGCTGCCGTAATCGCCGAGCCAGTTGTTCGGCTTACGTTCCAGGCCAATGCCCTGCGCCAGCGCCAGTTGTGCACGCTGTTGATCGCCCATCAGCTTCAACGCCACGCCAAGCTGCACCATCGCCAGACCCGATTTCGCCTGATCGCGTTTTTCATACAGCGCACGCAACGCACCGAGCGGTGCCTGCTGCTGACGTGCCAGCACCAATCCGGCATAGGCCTGCACGCTGAAACGCAAACCATCGGCATCGCTGCTCCAGCTGGTTTCGATCTGCGTGGGATCCTGCAGATAGCGCAGCAGACGCTCGTCGGCACGGGTAATCACGCCATCCGGCACGCTGTAGCCGGCTTCGCTGGCGCGCAGCAGGAAATCAGTGACGTAAGCCGTCAGCCAAAACTCTTCCTGACTCTCTTTGCTCCACAAACCAAAGCTGCCGTTGCCGCGCTGCATGCCGGCAAGGCGCGCGATGCCAGTATCAATCGAGGCACGACGCGCTTCATCATTGCTGGTTTTGATGCCCATCGCCGTCAACTGCGCATGGTTGGTGAATACCGACGGCCAAATGCCGCTGGCGGTCTGTTCAAGGCAGCCATAAGGATAGGCATACAGCGAGCTGATATAGCTGGCGATATTCAGCGGTGGACGGTTGCTGAGCGACAGCTGTCCGCTCAACGTATCCTGCTGCAAGCCGTTGAAGGCGCTCGCCATCACCTGCCAGCTTTGGCCGGTTTGCATCACGTTATCGAAGCTTAGCGTTTGTGCCGGATAAGCCGGACGCACGCCAATTTTCCATTTGCGCTCGCTGGCTGCCAGCGTTTCGCCCGGCAAACTCATGCCGGACACCTTGACCTGCACATCGCCCTCACCAAAGCCGCCCTGCGCTTTGACCGGAATTTGCAAAGTGGTGCGCGCGCCTTTCGCCAGCTGCACGCTGGCGGGGATCTGGCCGTTGAGCGCGATCTGGCCACTGGCCGTGACGTTGATTTTCAGCGTCTGCGGTTGATCGGTGAGGTTGGTGAGATCCAGCGCCAGCGTGGATTGATCGCCGCTGGCAAGGAAACGCGGTGTCGCCAGTTCACTGATCAACGGCGCAGCGACCACCAGCTTGCGATCGGCCGAGCCGAAGCTGTCGGCGCTCCACACCTGCGCCATTAAACGCAGTTCGCCATTAAACGCCGGAATCGGCAGTTCCAGCGTACCTTCGCCGTTGGCATCCAGCATTACCGGCTGCAACTGCTGCGCCACGATCTGCACCTCAGTAATCGGCTTTTTACCGCCGCGCGACAGCGCATCGGCATCGTCGCCGTCACCACCGAAACGCAGCGCGGCCAGCTTGCCACCGCCTTCAATCAGCTGACCGAACACATCGTACTGATCTGCGTTGTAGCGCTTGCGGCCAAAAAACGCGTCCCACGGATTCGGGGTTTTGTAGTCGGTAATGTTGAGCACGCCGCTGTCCACCGCCGAGAGCAATACCTGAACCTGCTGCGGCAACGCGCCACCTTCACGGCTGGCTTTGACCTTCACTTTTAGCGTCTGCTCAGGACGGATTTTATCTGACGCGTCGAGCGCTACGCTGAGGCGACGCGCTTCGGTCGCCATCGGCAGATGCAGCAAGCCCACCGCACGTTTCGGCGTGACGCCGCTGGCTTTGTCGCCATCACGCACCACGATGGCGCTGAGATAGAGATCGTGTCGCTTCCAGCTGTCGCTAATCGGTACATCAATGGTTGCGCCGCCGGCCGGAACCTCCAGCGGTTGCCACCACAGCGTGCCGCTGCTGGATTCCACCATCAGATAACCTTTACCGGCAGCAGGCGATTCCACCTGCACGTGCGCGGTGTCGCCCGCCTGATAGGCGGTTTTATCGATTTTCAGTTTGACCTGATCCGGACGCAGCGCGCCGGTGCCGTTGGTGTTGTCCTGCCACCCGTATCCGGCCTGGAAGCGCACACTGCTAATGATGTTGTCGCCGGCATGCACTTCCAGGCGATAGGTGCCCCACTCCACCGGGAAGCTCACTTTCTGGCTGCCGCCCGCCGCAATGGTGATGCGCTGCTGCTCCTCCTGCAGATCCTTTTGATCGAAGCGCGACTGCCAGCCTTCGCTGTCGGAGAAGCTCCAGTAATAGTCGCGGCGTTCGTGGATCAGGCGCACATCAAGATCTGACGCCGCCAGTTTTTCGCCCTGCGGATTGGCGTAGACCACGTCGAACTCCGCAAGGCTGTTTTCCGCCACGGTCGGCTCATCGTGATAACGGTCGCTACGATAGTCATACACCGATTCGCTGTTAAACAGCGGACGAATGCCGGGCAGCGCCGGAGCCGGCCAAATCGCCTGAGTCGCGCGGCGCGTCACTGGACGGCCGCCGGTTTCCAGCAGGCTGGCTTGCAGAATCAGATTAAGCGGCGAATGACTCTCTTTCCAGCTGCTCTCAACGTTGAGTTGCAACTTACCGCGCTCATCCAGCTTCTCATCCACATCATCCAGCGAGCGTTTCAACTCTTCAGTGATGTCGCCAAATTGATAGCCTGGCAGCGCGGCAACCGCTTCACGCGCCGGGCGCAGGAACAGCTGCCCTTGCAACTCGTTACCTGCGGCAGGCGCACCGTACAAATAGCGGCCTTCGACCGCAAAAGTAATGTCGTCATCTGGCGTCACCGGCTGCGCGCGGTTGGTTAGATCCAGTGCCATGCGCTCTGGCAGGAAGTCTTCTACGTGGAACGGCCAACTGCGCGGCTGGTTATCACCGCTGTTGATGCGCAGCGTCCATTCGCCAGTCATTGCGGAAGCGGGCAAGGCGAAGCGATGTTGATAGATGCCGTTATCTGGCTGCCAGACAAAGGTCTGCGACACTTCGCCATTCGGCTGCACCACGTCGGCTTTCACCGGCTGCGGCGGCAACGGTTTGCCATCAGCATCACGCAGCAGCGCGTTAACGATCACCGTTTCACCCGGACGATAGAGATCGCGCGGACCAAATACGAAGAACTGTTTGTCGTAGCCTTGCGGGCCATCAATCGGAAATTCAGCCAGATCCAGCGCCGGACGATTGAGATCGATCAGCGAGGTTTGGCCCTTTTGCGTTGCCAACAGCAGTTTGCCTTTAGCATTCGCCGGCAAGCGCAGATGACCGTTGCTGTCGCTGGTGCCGCTGGCGAGTTGTTTGCCTTTTTCATCCAGCAATTGCACGCTAACGTCAGCCAGCGGCGCGCCGTTGAACAGGCTTTGGGCGAACAGTTCCAGCTGTGCGGGGAATTGGTGCAGCGACAACCCGATGTCGCTCAATGTAAACAGTGTCGCCGGCTGCGTGTAGTTGTAGGTTCCGGCCTGTTTCATCACCGCCAGATAGACGCCCGGCTGTTTCAGCGCATCGACATCGCCCAGCGGCAGCTGCATTTTCTCGCGCGTGTTGCGCGCCGGATTGAGATCGAAGCGGGCGCCGTAAACCAGATCGGCATTTTTCAGCAGCTCGCGCGATTCCCAGTACGACATGTTGTTGCCGTAATTCCACTGCGCCAGAAAATCGGCCAGCGAAGCACTTTTCACGCGGAAGAAATCGACGTCGACGTTATTCACATTCAACGCCAACACCGGCAACCCCTGCGTCAAACGCAGCGGCAGCAGCGATCCGCGACTGGCAAAACCTACCATCGGCTGGATATCGCGCGTGGTGAGCGTTTGGCTAAAAGGCGCGGATAAGGTGCTGCCATCGGCCGCTTTGAGACCGGCATCGACGTTAACCGTCAACTTGCGCGACGGTTCAGGATGACGGAAACGCAATGCTTTACCGTTTTGCGCCAGCTCCCAGCCGCCGTCGACCTTGCCGCTTTTCTCATCGATAATGTGCGCGCGCGCGGCAAAATCCTGTTTGCTGTCAAGCGGCGCGTTGAAGGTCAACACCAGCGCGGCAGCACCGTCGAGTTGCAGTTCGGAGAGATCGATAACGGACAGTGATTGCGGCGCTGCTGCTGCTGCCGTTTCCTGCGCGTGAATCGGCGACGTTCCGCCGCCCAGTAATACACCACCGATCAGCGCGCTGAGCAGCAGCCGGTTAAAACGTTTTGCCATGGTAATTCCCTCACCAGTCCCAGAAGTTAAGAAAACGCAATTTCGCGCAATTTCACATCAACCCGCCAACTTTAGCAATCACACCCTTGAGATAGCGTTCACATTCCCGGACACTGGTCGTTTCCCGTTTGCTGAGAAGAGGTTGCTATGACAGCCATATTTGTGTCCGCTGATTGGTTGAAAGAACATTACACCGAGGAAACATTGCAGGTGCTTGATGCCCGCATGTTGCCGCCTGGCCAGGAAGCCGTACGCGATCTGCAGGCTGAATATCTGGCTGGCCATCTACCGAATGCCCCGTTCTTTGATATCGAAGCGTTGTCCGATCACACCTCGCCTTATCCGCACATGATGCCGCGCGCCGAATCCTTTGCGGTGGCGATGCGCGAGTTGGGCGTCAGCCAGGATAAACATCTGGTGGTGTATGACGAAGGTAACCTGTTCTCGGCACCGCGCGCATGGTGGATGCTGCGTGCCTTTGGCTGCGAAAATGTGTCGATTCTGGCCGGAGGATTGCAGGGCTGGAAAGCGGCTGGTTTCGATGTCGCCACCGGACCGGTTAGTTTGCCGGAGGGTGAATTCGAGGCGACTTATGATGGCACACAGGTGAAACGCCTGACCGACGTGCTGCTGATCAGCCACGAAGGCGGCGCGCAAATCGTCGATGCACGCGCGGCCAACCGTTTTAACGCCGAAGTGGATGAACCGCGTCCGGGATTGCTGCGCGGGCATATTCCTCACAGCCTGAACGTGCCGTGGAACAGTTTGGTGGTAAATGGTGAACTGAAATCGGCAGCGGAACTGCGCGATCTGTTTGCTCTGGCGGGCGTAAAACTGGATCAGCCCGTGATCGCCAGCTGCGGGTCGGGTGTTACGGCGGTGGTGGTGATTCTGGCGCTGACGTCGTTGGGTGTGCGGGATGTGACGCTGTACGACGGTTCGTGGGGCGAATGGGGCAGCCGCGACGATTTACCGATCGAGAAGTGATAGCAGGTCGCCATAAATGGCGACCCTACATGTAAGGTGCGGATTATATAATCCGCTGACTGCCCTTGAAATCGCGCAGGAAACTGCCCCAGCGACGTTCATAGAATGGCGTGATGTGGGCAGTAAAGAAGTGGCTTACGCCGCGATCTTCATTCACCACTTCACAGATATCAATCGGCGCATCATCGGCCAGCGTGTCTGTTGCTACGCCGCCCGCCGCCTGAATAATCTCATCGATATCGCTATCGGCTTCGATACCAATCAGCAGGTTGGGTTCTTCGGTGGCACTTTCGCGAATGCTGGCGATGTAAGCACGGCGCACCTGCTTGTACTTGGCAAACAGCTGCGTCAGTGAATCAATCATCTGCGCTGGCGGCTCGGCCACTTCGGACAACAGCAGCGCCTGGCCACCTTCCAGCACGGTTTGCTGGCTCAGCGCACTGCCCTCTTCGCCAATCAAATGGGCGATTTCACCCGGCGAAAACTCTTTGCCCGCAGGCAGCTTCGGATTGAGGAACAGCGTTTCGCCTTGCGTAATCTCAAACAGCGTACGCACCGGCATGCGCAGATAAGGCTGCTCATCTTTGATTGCCTCGCCCATCGCTTCTTCGGAGGTGAAGAACGGGATCACGCTGCCACCACCCTCTTTTTCCCAATGCTGTAATTCCACCGGCGAAGTCGCATCAAACTGCTCAGCGGGACTTTCGCCTGGCACCCAAACATCGGCTTCCAGCAGCAGTTGGAAAAATTCCGGACGGTGCGCAGGCTCGGTGGCCGCCAGCTTCAGCACCTCTTCAAGACGGTTACTCATTTATCGTATTCCAAAAAAGACGGCAAGCTTACGCCTGCCGTGATGAGGACTATTTTAGTAACAGATTGGCGACGGTGCGCACACCCAAACCGGTCGCACCAGCGGACCACTGATCCACCGCGCCTTTGCGATACGTCGCGGAGCAGTCAATGTGCAGCCAGCCTTGCTGATATTTGCTGACGAAATGCGACAGGAACGCCGCCGCGCTGCTGGCACCTGCCGCATGTGACGGGCTGGCAATGTTATTCAGATCGGCAAAGTTCGAAGGCAGATGGCTGCGATGAAACTCGGCCAGCGGCAAGCGCCAGAAGGCTTCGTTTTCGCCGGTCGCGCTGCCAAGCAGCGATTCCGCCAGCACATCGTCAAAGGTAAACAGCGCGTGGTAATCGTTGCCCAGTGCGGTTTTTGCCGCGCCGGTCAGCGTTGCCGCATCGATTAGCAGTTCCGGATTCTGCTCGCTGGCATCAATCAGGCCATCAGCCAATACCAGACGACCTTCCGCATCGGTGTTCATCACTTCCACGGTTTTACCGTTGCGATAGCGAATGATGTCGCCCAGACGGAACGCGTTGCCGCTGACCATGTTGTCGGCGCAGCACAGATACAGTTTCACGCGCTTATTCAGACCGCGTGAAATCGCCAGCGCCAGTGCGCCGGTCAAGGTTGCCGCGCCGCCCATGTCGGACTTCATCGAGTCCATAAAAGCGCTTTGCTTCAGGCTGTAACCGCCGGTATCGAAGGTGATACCTTTACCGACCAGACACGCGTAAACCGGCGCACTTTCATCGCCGCTTGGGTTGTAATCGAGCGCGAGTAATACCGGCGAGCGGGTAGAACCGCGACCCACGGTGTGAAGTCCGGCATAACCCTGCTCGCGCAGATCGTCGCCTTTGGTGATGCGATAGCTCACCGCTTTGCCGCCCACTTCATTGATCAGATCAACCGCGTTGTGTACCAGCTGCTCTGGGCTGAGATCTTCCGCTGGCAGGTTGATGGTGTCGCGCACCCAATCGACAATCTTCAGACGGCGCGCAAATTCAGCCTGATCGGCCTCATTGAATTCCGGCCACTCGACCTGACGTTTGCCTTTCGGGCTGCGATAGCCTTGCCAGAATGCCCAGCACTTCTCCAAATCCCAGCTTTCGCCCTGCAGGGCGACGTGACGAATGCCCTGACCGTCCAGCTTGCGACCCGCGCGCTGGATGCTCATCAGCGCATCTGCGCCAGTCAGGTGAATGGTCATGCCACTTTCGTTGCTGCTCAGCAGCGCTTTATCACCCCAGCGCGCGTCGGCGGCCTGGGAGCTGAGCGTAATTATCATCGGTTGTGTTGTCATCGCGTGGCTCCGTTTGCGTTAGGTGTCACCTTGCGCCAGAACCGGCGCAAGGGGTGCATGAATTAGCGGGCGTTTGTTGCAGGCGAGAGCGCCCGCAGACGGGTTACCGCTTTGTTGACCAGCTCGATAGCGTACTCAATTTCCTCTGCGCTGGTGAAGCGTCCGAGCGAAAAACGCAGCGAGCTGTGTGCCAGCTCCTGTTCGACGCCCATCGCGCGCAGCACGTAGGAAGGTTCGAGACTGGCCGAGGTGCAGGCGGAACCGGATGACAGCGCCAGATCTTTCAGCGCCATAATCAGCGATTCGCCATCGACGTGGGCAAAACTGATATTGAGGATGTTTGGAGCGCCCTGATCCAGCGAACCGTTGAGGTTCACGTTACCCAGTTGACGAATGCCGCGCCACAGACGCTGGCGCAACCCGGACAGACGCGCCATTTCGCTGCTCATCTCTTCACGTGCAATGCGGTAGGCTTCGCCCATGCCGACAATTTGATGCACCGGCAATGTGCCCGAACGCATGCCGCGCTCGTGGCCGCCACCGTGCATCTGCGCATCTATTTGCAGACGCGGTTTACGGCGCACCCACAGCGCGCCGATGCCTTTCGGTCCATACAACTTGTGCGCCGAGAAGGACATCAAATCCACTGGCAGTTCAGTGACGTCTATCGGCAGTTTGCCAACGCTTTGCGTGGCATCAACGTGGAACAGGATGTCACGCGCACGGCACAGCGCGCCGAGGGCGGCGATATCCTGAATCACACCGGTTTCATTATTAACGTGCATCAGCGACACCAGCACCGTGTCGTCGCGCAGTGCAGATTCGAGCATCTGCGGCGTGACGATACCGTCGCTGCCCGGCTGTAAGAAAGTGACATCAAAGCCTTCGTGCGCCAGTTGCTGGCAACTGTCGAGCACCGCTTTGTGTTCGGTTTGGCTGGTAATAATGTGCTTGCCGCGCGCCTGATGGCATTGCGCTGCACCTTTAATCGCAAGGTTGTCCGCTTCGGTCGCGCCGGAGGTAAAGACGATTTCACGCGGATCGGCGTTGACCAGCTCCGCAATCTGATTGCGAGCTACATCAACAGCTTCTTCGGCCTGCCAGCCAAAACGGTGGGAACGGGACGCGGGGTTACCGAAAGTGCCATCCATCGTGAGGAACTGCATCATTTTGGTGGCGACACGCGGATCCGCAGGCGTAGTGGCTGCGTAATCCAGGTAAATCGGTAATTTCATTGCGCTAAAACTCCGTATAAAAAATCATACGTCTTTATAGCACGAATCGGCCTTTCCAGTATGAACCCGTCATGCTTCAAGTTATAGGTGCGTTGGCTGCACTCACTCACCCCAGTCACATACTTATGTATGCTCCTGGGGATGCGCTCGCTTGCCGCCTTCCTCTAACTCGAATCATTTAGGGTTGGGAAAACCACGCTAAGCTATATTACGCGCGCAGATTAACGTTGATGGTTTCTTGCACACGATGCTGCTGGAAGCGGCGATTATCGACCGTGTTCTGGCGATCGGCCACTTCGAGGATTTCCTGATTATTCACCAGTTCCGCCAGCGTGATGTTGTTGAGGAAATCGCTAATGCGCTCACTCAGGTCACGCCACAAAACGTGGGTCAGGCAACGCTCGCCGCCCTGGCAGCCTTCTTTGCCCTGGCATTTGGTGGCGTCGACAGATTCGTCAACGGCGGTAATTACCGCGCCCACAGCAATCGCGCTTGAATCTTTACCTAACAGATAACCGCCACCTGGACCACGAACGCTGGCCACCAAGCCGTGCTTACGCAGACGCGAGAATAACTGCTCCAGATAGGACAACGAGATGCCCTGACGCTCAGAAATGTCAGCTAGCGGCACCGGACCCTCATTGGAGTGCAGTGCAACGTCCAGCATAGCGGTTACGGCATAACGTCCTTTGGATGTCAGTCTCATAGCATACAACCTCGTAAGCGTCCGTCCGGTTATCGGCGGGTTATCTGATGAATTGGATGCAGTCTGACATTCCTGAGTAAAACGGTCAACTATTTAACCGAGTAATTTGCTCAACTATTTAACCAAGTGTTTTACTCAACTATTATCCACATTACCTTTGCGCTTTTCGAACGATGCCATCATGCCGCGCAGGATGTTCAGTTCATCGCGTTCCGGACGCGCACGCGTATATAAACGACGCAGCTTGCTCATCACCTGGCTTGGCGTACCTTCACGGATAAAGCCGCTGTTCAGCATCATCTGCTCGATGTGCTGATAGAAGCGCTCGAGATCGTCAACCAGAGGATACGGTGACTCGACAGCTTGCTCCGTCGGCGCGGCTTTTTCCTGCGCGTCCAGCCAGGCCATGCGCACTTCGTAAGCGATGATCTGCACCGCCATCGCCAGGTTCAGTGAGCTGTATTCCGGATTGGCCTGAATCGCGACGTGATAGTGACACTTCTGCAACTCTTCGTTGGTCAGGCCGACGCGCTCGCGGCCAAACACCAACGCAACCGGCGCCTGCTGGCCCTCTTCAACACTTTTAATGCCGCACTCACGTGAATCCAACATTGGCCACGGCAGTGAACGTGAACGTGCGCTGGTGCCAACCACCAAACTACAGCCGGCAATGGCTTCATCCATGGTATCGACAATGCGCGCATTACCAATGACATCGCTGGCACCGGCGGCGAGGGAAATGGCCTGTGAATCCGGTTTCACCAGCGGATTGACCAGATAAAGGTTGGTTAAGCCCATGGTTTTCATCGCGCGTGCGACCGAGCCCATGTTGCCCGTGTGCGAGGTTTCTACCAGTACGATTCGGATATTCTGCAGCATAATTAGAAGCGGTCAGGGAAATGATGGCGCGCATCCTAACATAAAAAGAGGACATTTGCTGAACACACTGATATACTCCGCGCCGTTTTCCCCGTTCTTTAACATCCAGCGAGAGATACCGATGCATCCGATGCTCAACATCGCCGTGCGCGCAGCGCGCAAGGCCGGAAATTTAATTGCCAAGAATTATGAAACCCCGGACGCAGTTGAAGCTAGCCAGAAAGGCAGCAACGACTTCGTTACCAATGTTGACCGTGACGCAGAACGTCTGATTATCGAAGTAATTCGTAAATCGTACCCGAAACACACCATCATCACCGAAGAAAGCGGTGAACTGGCGGGCGAAGATCAGGACATTCAATGGGTAATCGATCCGCTGGATGGCACCACCAACTTCATCAAGCGTCTTCCACACTTCTCAGTATCTATCGCTGTGCGCATTAAAGGCCGCACCGAAGTCGCTGTGGTTTACGATCCAATGCGTAACGAACTCTTCACCGCCGTACGCGGTCAGGGCGCCCAGCTGAACGGCTATCGCCTGCGCGGCAGCACGGCTCGCGATCTGGATGGCACCATTCTGGCTACCGGCTTCCCGTTCAAGTTGAAGCAGCACGCAACGCCATACATCAACATCGTTGGCAAACTGTTTACTCAGTGTGCCGATTTCCGTCGCACCGGTTCAGCGGCGCTGGATCTGGCTTACACCGCTGCGGGTCGCGTTGATGGTTTCTTTGAGATTGGCCTGAAGCCGTGGGATTTTGCCGCGGGCGAACTGCTGGTGCGTGAGGCGGGCGGCCTGGTGACTGACTTTACCGGCAACCACGGTTACGTGATGTCAGGTAACATCGTTGCGGGTAACCCACGCGTAGTGAAAGCGATGCTGGCATCGATGCGTGAAGAATTGAGTGAAGCGCTGAAGCGCTAAGTGAGAAAAGGCGGCTGAATCAGCCGCCTTTTTTATTACCGACGTTCGTGACTTAATACCTGACGCGGTTGCGTCTTGCGTCCTACGCGTCCCATCAAGGCCGCCAGTACCGCTTCAATCACCAGCATGAAGAAGGTGAACCAGCTTGCTTTCGCCGTCGCGGCAGCCGCTTGCTCAGCCACTTCACGCGCTTTCTGCTCCGCTTGCTGTTTCAATTGCTGATATTGCTGTACGGCTTTTTTGTAGCTCTCTTCAGTCTGCGTCACAATCTGCTCAACTTCCTGATCGCTTTTACCGGTACGCGCTTTAATAATATTTTTCAGCGCATCACGATCGGCAGCCTGCAATGTATCTGAATGACGATTCATAACGCCTTTCAACCAATTAGCCAGATCATTATCAGCATTCTGTGGATTTTGTGCGGTTTGTTCCGCTTGATTTTGCGCATTATTGGCTTCGTTATTTACATCCTTTTGCAGATTCTCAGGTTGTAATTCTGACTTACCCGTTTGACGCAGCGTGGTTTGTAATTCGTTTTTTAAATCATCTAAATTGATATTACTTTCCTGCAGCTTCTCTTTTGCCATATTGGTCAGTGATGGCGCAGCTGCGGAAATTCCATTGCCCACGGCATTTACGCCAGCACCTAAAATATTAAAGGCACCGCCAATAACGCCAGTCGCAAGGGTAATGGCAAGCCATAATGTCAAAATGGTGCTGACGCCAAACATTAATAATCCGTGCATCGCCCCTTCGCGCTGTGCCAAACGTCCCGCCACATAGCTACCGACGGCCATGGCAATCAGCATACTCACGCCAGTCCAGATTAATGCACCGGTTCCCAGATGCTGCAGCGGATTTTGTTCCTGTTGTGGATCGATGGATGTTGCACCGATCGCAGTACCTAATATCCCCAATAAAAGATGAATGATTAGCGCAGCGATAACGCCGGCAAACACTGCGCTCCAGGAAATACGCTTTAATGGTAGGCCGCCATGCACTTCGTGCACCGTATCCACGCTGCCATTATTAATCCGAGTTTCAGGCATCGTTTTCTCCTCGCAGAATGTTTTTCTGAAATATTATAATTTCTCAATTCACCAGAGCATTGACTGGTGTAATTTATCTTAGACAGAGAAATCTATTTTCACCAGCACACCAGGAGGAGATATTTAATTAACTATTGAAGGGGGAACACTTGCAGAAGTGGGTTATTTACACTACCCAAACATCCTAATTTCAAAAAGGACGAATTCCGCCGCCAATGCCCGGTGAAGCACTTTGCCATAATGCAACGCCCGCAACGATTAACAGCACGCTGCCCAATAAGGCGAGCAGCGGAACCAGCAGCCTGGCCGCAGGATGGCTGCCGCCAGCCTGTCCTAAACGTTGCGCCAGCACACGGGAACGCTGCACTAACAAGCCGAGCGCCGAAACCGTCAACGCCGTACCCACCGCCATCGCCACGGCAGAGGCAACGCCCCACGCATAAACGCCGATCACTTTGGCAAACAGCAGCATCATGATGGCACCGGAACAGGGCCGCAGCCCCATGGAAAACACCACCAACGCCTGCGTTTTAGCGCTAACCGCCTGATCCATTTGCGCGGCGCTGGGCAGATGCGCATGACCGCAGCCGCAGTGTTCATCATGCTGATGTGTAGGACGAATAGCGTGGATCTGCAGCTTTGGCTGAGGGCGCAGTTGCTGGCGCAGCGATCGTAGTGCACGCCAACCGACCCAAACACCCAGCGCGACGACTAACAGATAACTGCCTTTCTCCAGCCAGTAACTGCCGAGATGCATCTGACGCGACGAAGTTTGCAGCACCACCAGCATTAGCGTCACCAAACCAATCGCCACGCCGCCTTGCAGCAATGCCGCCAATAGCGTCAGTTTCATGCTGGTTTTCAACTTTGCCGGATGAGTGGCGAGGAAGGTGGTGATCACCACTTTGCCGTGTCCCGGCCCCAGCGCATGCAACACGCCATACACAAGGCTGAACAGCATCAGCGTCACACCCGCCTGCTGCGGTTGTTCAGCGACCTGCTGCAACAGCTGCGTCATCTCGCGATTCAGGACTTTTTGCCACAGCACGCTTTGCAGCAAAATCTGCGACCAGTGCTGCCACAGCAGCACGCCCGCTAGCAGTAATAACGCCGTCATCAGCCACAGCGGCCATAAACGACGTGAGCGGGAAGGCAGCGAAATCAGTGACATGTCAGCGTTACCGTTTGGGCGAATTGCTGGCCAAGGTCCATATCCTCCGGCGGCGCATCGGCTTTATCCAGCGACAGCGCATATTGCTTCAGCGAGTCATCCGGTTTCGGCGTGTGCAGTTCGATTTGGCAGTGCGATTTAACGGTGTCGTCCATGGTTAATGCCTGTGGATTATCGTAATACATATCAATGAAATAGCTGGGATCAAAGGTCTGAATACGATACTGCTTCGCACTTAATAACTGTGGCTCGCCAAACGGCACGATGAACTCCAGCACCGCTTTGTTGCCGTTACGCGATAAGTTGTACTCTTTCGGCAGGTTGAGGAATTTAACCCGATTCTTATCCTGCCACACTTCAGTGAAATAGTGCTGACCGAGCACATTGGCCATCACCTGCGCCGCCAGCTTTTTCCATACCACATCGCCAGGTTTGGCCTTACCTGCGTCGTACAGCAGATCGGCGGAGGTAATCTCATCCATGGTCCACACCATTTTCATGCCGCTGAGATGTTGGTTGTCACTGATGAACTCGGTTTTCATGTCAATAAAGCTGTGCGGATGTGACCAGGCTGCGGTGCTGAACAACAGCGTAAACGTAATGAGTGCAATTTTCATGTGTTATAAAGTAACAATTTTAAAGTGAAGTGTAGAGTGGTCCAGAAAAATTGTGACCCGCCCTAAAGCTCTGAACAAAAGTCACGACAAAGTGCAAGGTTACCGCGTGGAGTTAGCTATTCTTAGCTCAAAAGTGACCTGCGGATAAACCATTGATGAGTTCTGCACCTTCCTCTGCACCACTCTTCAGCCGCTCCCAGCGTCGTTGTCATCTGTTACTGCTGCTATTTCTGCCCGCTCCCGCGTTGACGCTTGAAAAGCTCTGCCAGTTAAATGGCGTGGCGCCTGTTGTCGCCCGACAGGATATCGCGGATGTGGGAGAGGAGATACAGCGTTACCATCAACTGGAGCTACACCAGATGGTCGATGGCAGCTTCCGCATTCATGGGACGGAACTGGACAGGCGGCTGTGCCTGATCCACTGGCTGCGACGCGCGCTGCGTTTGTCGCAGGATTTTGTCTGCGAGCATTTTGCCCCGGTGCTGCGTCAGCGCCTGAAAGTACTGAAAATCGAGAAAGCGCTGTGGGATGAAACCAACCTGCAGGCGCTAATCCAACACTGCAGCCTGCGTCTGGCGCGCGACTTCAGCGCACGCGACCGCCTGTTTCTGCAAATCTTCATGAAGTATTCGCTGTGTCAGCGACAAAACGCGCTGTTCAATGACGGGCAACGCGCATGGCTGGCGGAAAAAGCCGAACGTGCTGCCGCCGACGACGTGATTCATCACTGGCAGAAACGCTGCCACATAGCGCCGGATGTGAGCGAAACCGACTTCTGGACGTTGTTGTTTAGCTTGATTCACGCGCCAACCGCTACGCAACTGGAACATCCACAAGCGGTAAAGCTGATGCAGTCAGTGGAAGCGCTGATTACGCGCTTTGAGCAACTGGCACAAACCACCTTCAAAAATCGATCCGAACTTACTCAGCAACTCTTTACGCATCTGGCGCAGGCGCTGGATCGCAGTCATTTCGCCATCGGCATTGATAACAGCGTGGCGTTGGATGTCGCACGACTTTATCCGCGCCTGCTGCGCACCACGGAACGCGCACTTGAGCATTTCAGCCGTAATTTTGCCACGCGCTTTAGTGCTGAAGAGGTGAGTCTGGTGGCGGTGCTATTTGGTGCCTGGCTGATGCAGGAGAGCGCATTGCAGGAAAAGCAGGTGCTGCTGCTGACGGGCGCGGATGCGGCGCTGGAGCAGTTGCTGGAGCAGCAGCTGCGGGAAATGACGCTGCTACCGATTAACATCAGTTATCAGGACGTCGTGCACTTTCAGCGTGAAGGCGCGCCGCGCGATATCGCGCTGGTGATTACGCCGTACGCCATTTCGTTACCGCTGTTTTCACCGCCGCTGATCCAGGCGGAGCTGCCGCTGAGTAGTCATCAGCAGCAGCGCATTCGCCAGTTGCTGGAGAGCTAAGCGGCGCGCGGACGCAGGAACAGCGCCGGCAGCGCCACTAACGCCATCACCCAGAACAGATGTCCTTGCAGATGCGTAAACAGCACGCCGCAAATCATGGTCATCACCGCAATACCGCCACCCATGGCCAGCGCCGAATAGAGCGATTGCAGACGAATCACTTCCGCGCCTTGGCGCGCGGCAATAAACCGCATCGCCGCTAAATGGCAGACGGTAAAGCTGCCACAGTGCAGAATCTGCGCCACGATCAGCAACGGCAAGGCGGTGCTGGAGCCCAGCATTGTCCAGCGGATAATAGCGCACACGCCCGATAACAACAGCAGATCGCGCGCACTCCAGCGGCGGAACAGTCGGCTGCTAAGGGCAAAAATTATGATTTCAGCCACCACGCCCAGCGACCATAAATAGCCGATAATCGATGCGGCATAACCGCTCTCCTGCCACCAAATCGCGCTGAAGCTGTAGTAAGCCGCATGTGCGCCCTGCAACAATGTCACGCATAACATAAAGCGCCACACCGCATTTTCGCGCAGCAAATCACGCCATGCCTGCCAGCCACCATCGGTGGATGTCTGACGTTCACTGCCCTGCGGCTTCGTCGCAGGCGTTAACATCATCCCACCCAACATGCTGATCGCGCCCAGTGACAGCAGCACCAGAATCGCCTGAGACGAGAACGCAGTAACTAGCATACCGGTTAAGGCAGAACTGATGACAAACGCCAGCGACCCCCACAAACGAACCGGACCATAAGTCAGACCGATTTGCTGCGTCCAGGTGGCGGCCAGCGCATCACTTAACGGCACCAGTGGTGAGAAAAACAGATTAAAGCCGATCATCACGAACAGCAGCCACATCCACTGTTGCCCCAGCCAATAACCGATGGCGAACAGGCAGGTCATTAGCGACAGCAGGCGCAGCGCGGTGATCAGCTGTGAGGGATTTTTTACCTGCGAGGCAATCAGCAAACTGCCGACAAAACGCGCCACCATGCCACAACCCAGCAGCAGGCCGATTTTTTCCGCATCGAGTCCGGTGCCTTTTAGCCAGACGCTCCAGAAAGGTAGGTAAATGCCGTAACAGAAGAAGTAAGTGAAGTAGCCCAAACCGAGCCATTTGGCGGAGCCGATTGCCATATTCCCTCCAGCAAAAATACTGCTGAGCAGCACGAGTGGCCGCTACTTTGTCAGAGCGCTGCCGCCACGGCAATAAAAAAAGGATGGCTTGCGCCATCCTTTTTGGAACTGCATAGAGAAGCGTAAAACTTACGCGTACACCGGCAGACGGCTGCAGATTTCCAGCACTTTCTGTTTGGTACGTTCGATGGTCGCTTCGTCGTTGATGTTGTCCAGCACGTCAGCGATCCAGCCAGCCAGCTCGCGAACGTCAGCTTCTTTGAAGCCACGACGCGTCACCGCTGGGGTACCGATACGCACGCCAGAGGTCACAAACGGGCTTTTCGGATCGTTAGGTACGCTGTTTTTGTTCACGGTAATGTTGGCGCGGCCCAGAGCGGCATCGGCTTCTTTACCGGTCAGGTTTTTGCTGACCAGATCGATCAGGAACAGGTGGTTGTGTGTGCCACCGGAAACGATGTTGTAACCGCGCTCCAGCAGAACTTCCACCATCGCTTTCGCATTCTTAGCCACCTGCTGCTGGTAAGTCTTGAACTCTGGCTCCATCGCTTCTTTGAACGCCACTGCTTTACCAGCGATCACGTGCATCAGAGGACCGCCCTGACCGCCCGGGAACACTGCGGAGTTCAGTTTTTTATACAGATCTTCGTCACCGTTTTTCGCCAGGATCAGGCCGCCACGCGGACCCGCCAGGGTTTTATGGGTGGTAGAGGTCACGATATGTGCATGAGGAACCGGGTTCGGGTAAACGTCTGCGGCGATCAGGCCCGCAACGTGTGCCATATCAACGAACAGGTACGCGCCGACGCTGTCTGCGATTTCACGCATTTTGGCCCAGTCGCACACGCCAGAATAAGCAGAGAAGCCGCCGACGATCATTTTTGGCTTGTGGGTTTGCGCCAGTTCAGCCAGCTCTTCGTAGTTGATTTTGCCGGTTTCATCGATGCCGTAAGGGATAACGTTGTACAGCTTACCAGACAGATTCACCGGAGAACCGTGCGTCAGGTGACCACCGTGCGCCAGGTTCATACCCAGAATGGTGTCGCCCGGCTGCAGCAGCGCAGTATATACCGCGAAGTTGGCCTGAGAACCCGAGTGCGGCTGCACGTTAGCGAAATCTGCGCCGAACAGCTCTTTAGCGCGATCGATCGCCAGCTGCTCAACGATATCGACGTATTCACATCCGCCGTAATAACGTTTGCCCGGATAGCCTTCGGCATATTTGTTGGTGAGCTGTGAACCTTGGGCCTGCATTACGCGTGGGCTGGTGTAGTTTTCAGAAGCAATCAGTTCAATGTGCTCTTCCTGACGCACTTTCTCTTGCTCCATAGCCTGCCACAACGCGGCATCATAATCGGCAATGTTCATATCACGCTTTAACATCCGGACTCTCCTGACTCAGCTAACTTTTTAACGGCAGTTTAGGCCCCGGCTAGGGGGCGAAGGCGAACAGTGTAAACGGTTTTGACAGGTGACGGTAGCGTCAATCCCCTCTTTTTGCGCAAACGATTGGCATGGCGCTGGAACGGGTTTTTTACGCTTTTTTGCAAACCGGAAAATCACGAAATTTGCTCACTTTCATCGCGAAAGAATTTCAGCTTTGCGGGCCAGCTCGCACCTCTTTTGCTTAATCCTTAATCACAACAGGGGATTTACAGGCGCTGCGATTACCCATAAGATGCATTTAAAATACATGTTTAAGTTCACCTTGAGGATTTCACCATGCTCGACGCGCAAACCATCGCCACCATCAAATCGACCTTGCCCGCCATTGCCCAGATCGGTCCGCAACTTACCGGCCATTTCTACCAGCGTTTACTGACGCAACATCCTGAACTGAAAAACGTGTTCAACATGAACAATCAGCGCAGCGGCAATCAGCGGGAAGCATTGTTCAACGCCATTGTGGCGTATGGCAGCAATCTGGAAAATTTGGCCGTGCTGTTGCCGGCAGTGGAGAAAATTGCGCAGAAGCATGCCAGCCTGAACATTCAGCCTGAGCAGTACGCGATTGTCGGTGAAAATCTGCTGGCGACGATTGATGAGCTGCTGCATCCGGGTGAAGAGGTGTTGACCGCGTGGGGCAAAGCGTATGGTGTGCTGGCCGATGTGTTTATACAGCGTGAAGAAGCCATCTATTCGGCCTCCGAAGAGAAAACCGGCGGCTGGCGCGGTGCGCGTGATTTCCGTATTCGCGCCATCAATCAGGAAAGTGCGGTGATCAAGAGTTTTGAACTGGTGCCAAACGACGGTCAGCCAGTAGCAACCTTCCTGCCCGGTCAATATCTGGCGATCAGCTTACAACCGGCAGGTTTTGAAAATATCCAGCATCGCCAGTATTCGCTGACGCACCAGCCCAATGGGCAGTTTTATCGCATCGCGGTTAAACGCGAAGCGCTGGGCAGCGTGTCGGGCTGGCTGCACGATAACGCGCAGGTGGGCGATATCGTGCAGTGCGCTGCGCCAGCCGGTGATTTCTTCCTGCAGGCTGAAGCCGCTACGCCGATTACGCTGATCTCGGCTGGCGTCGGTCAAACCCCCATGCTGGCGATGCTGGCTAACCTGGCGCAGCAGCAACATCCGGCGGCGGTTAACTGGCTGCACGCCGCAGAAGCCGGTTCGCAGCATGCATTTGCCGAAGAGGTGAAATCCCTTGGCGCACGCCTGCCAAACTTCACCAGCCACGTTTGGTATCGTCAGCCGGAAGGTGCAGACGCCGGACGTTACGACGCGCAAGGCTTGGTGGATTTAGCAAGCGTATCCGCCGCGCTCAACCAGGCCGATCGTCAGTTCTGGATCTGTGGTCCACTGCCGTTTATGCAGTTTGTCGCGCGTCAGCTGGTTGACGCCGGCATCAATGCCGATCGCATCCACTACGAAGTGTTCGGCCCGCACAAGGTGCTGTAAAACAAAAACCTGCACAAGGCAGGTTTTTCAGGCAATGCGCGAAGGGGCTTAGATCGCCTCTTCGTCCTCTTCACCGGTACGGATACGCACCACGCGCGCCACGTCAAAGACAAAGATTTTGCCGTCACCGATTTTGCCGGTCTGCGCGGTTTTCATAATGGTTTCTACGCAGGTATCGACGATATCGTCACCCACCACCATTTCGATTTTCACTTTTGGCAGAAAATCAACCATGTACTCAGCGCCGCGATACAGCTCAGTGTGACCTTTCTGACGACCAAAGCCTTTCACTTCACTGACCGTCATCCCGGTGATGCCCACTTCAGCTAACGCTTCACGTACATCATCGAGTTTGAATGGTTTGATAATTGCATCGATCTTTTTCATGACAGATCCTTTTTAACTCCCTCCATGATGGACGGATAAATATAGTATACGTGTTCCTGCCGCCGCCGCAGCAAGCTACTCTTTAAATTCGCTGGCGTCCAATTCATGGCGCGACAGCAGCTTATAGAATTCAGTGCGGTTACGTCCAGCCAGACGCGCAGCGTTGGTGACATTTCCTTTGGTCATCTGTAGCAATTTACGCAAATAGTTGAGCTCAAACTGATTACGCGCTTCGACGAAAGTGGGCAACGCGGTATTTTCGCCCGCCAGCGCCTGTTCAACCAAAGCATCACCGATCACCGGCGCGGTACTCAAGGCGACGCACTGCTCAATCACGTTGACCAGTTGGCGCACATTGCCCGGCCATGCCGCGCTGACCAACCGCTTCATTGCATCCACCGAGAAGCTACGCACAAAAGGTTTATGGCGATCGGCCGACTGGCGCAGCAGATGATTTGCCAGCAGCGGAATATCTTCAGCGCGCTCGTGCAGCGCGGGAATCTTCAGGTTCACCACGTTTAGGCGATAGTAGAGATCTTCGCGGAAACTCTTCTTCTCCATCGCTTTGGGCAAGTCGCGGTGCGTCGCGGAAATAATCCGCACGTTGATATCCAAATCGCGGTTGCTGCCTAACGGCCGCACTTTGCGCTCCTGCAGCACACGCAGCAGTTTCACCTGCAGCGCCTGCGGCATGTCGCCAATCTCATCGAGAAACAGCGTGCCGCCCTCGGCCGCCTGGAACAGACCTTCACGTGCGCTAACCGCGCCGGTAAAGGCGCCTTTAGCGTGGCCAAACAGCTCGGACTCTAAAAGCTGTTCCGGCAGCGCACCGCAGTTGATGGCGATGAACGGCTTAGTGGCGCGCGGGCTGGCGGCATGAATTGCCTGCGCCAGTACCTCTTTACCGGTGCCACTTTGCCCATTGATCAACACGCTGACGTCAGATTGCGCCACCATGTGCGACTGGTCCAGCAAACGCAGCATCTGCGGATTGCGCGTCACAATCGCTTCACGCCAGCAGTCATCGCTGATCGGCGCGCGCTGGGCCAGCGCTTCATCTATCGCTTTGTACAAGGCGTCACGATCAACCGGTTTGGTCAGAAAACTGAACACGCCTTGTTGCGTGGCGGATACCGCTTCCGGGATCGATCCGTGCGCGGTGAGAATGATCACCGGCAAGCCCGCATGACGTTTCTGCACTTCGCCGAACAGCGCCAGACCATCCATTTCGTCCATGCGCAGGTCGCTGATCACCAGATCGACCTTCTCTTTTTGCAGATGGCGCAGGGCTTCTGGCCCGCTGGCGGCCGTCGCGACCTGATAGCCTTCACTGCTTAGGCGCATGCCAAGCAGTTTCAATAAGCCCGGATCGTCATCCACCAGCAATAAACGTGCGGCTTGTTTCATGGTTACTGATCCTCACTTTGCACATCGCTGCCGCCGTGCGATGTGTCGCTGCTGTCGGGCGCTTTGCGCGACGATAGCTGGCGTTCAATATCGGTTAAACGCTCTAACTTGCGTTGGGTATCGGCCAGCGACTGACGCATTTTGGTTTGCTGCTGGCGCAGGTTATCCATCTCCGCATCATTACTCTGCTGCAAAGCGGCGTAGCGTCCACGCGCTTCACTCAGCTCCAGTTGAGCCGCCTGATTGCTGCGCCACAGCTGCAACAACGGACGCACCGCCGCCGGATACGCCGCGCTGTAACCGTCTAAGGTGGTGACAAAATCACGGCGCTCAACCGGCGTGACGTTACCGTTAGCGAGCAAGATGCCCTGCTTGAAGGCGCGCGCCCAGCCTTGCACCGGCCAACGACGTGCTTCAGCCCGCGCTTCGGCCGGCGATAAGCGCTCGGCGCAATCCATGGCGCGCTGCCAATAAAGCGGATTGCCTGAAGCGGTTGGCGTTTCGATTTGCCAGACGTTTTGGCAATCGGTCGCCAGATAATCCGGCAAGCGCACGTCCGGTTCTGGCACGCTGACGCCATTATGCTGCGTACGATCTTGTGACGGTGCCTGGCAGGCGCTGAGGCCCAAAACCAGCACGGCACTGGCCACAAGTTTGAATAGGGTTAATTTCATTAATCAGGCATTCCCGGCGCTGGTCGTCAGAATGATACGAAAACAGACATCCGCATCCTTGCGTGTTACCAACTGCAGATCGCCGTGCATCCTGCGCAGACAATCTTTGGCGATGCTCAAACCCAGCCCGCTGCCTTTAACCGGCCCTTTGCGCTGTTGGCTGCCCTGATAAAAGGGCTCAAAAATCATCGCCTGCTCTTCAGCCGGAATCGGTGTGCCGGTGTTTGCTACCTCAATCCACACCTGGTTGCCCTTCTGCTGGCTCTGCAGCCAGATGTTACCGGATTCGCTGCCGTAGTTCACGGCGTTCGAATAGAGGTTATCAATCACTCGCTGCAGCAGCGTCGCTTCCGCCAGACAATGATGCACTTGCAGATCAACATGGGTGGTCATTTCACGCGCATTGGCGGGCAACGAGTGCACTTTTACCACCGAATCAATGATTTCATTTAGCGCCACGGGCTTCAGCGCCATTGGGCCATCGGCCAGTTTGCGGTTGTAATCGAGCAGCTGCTCGATTAGCCGCTGTAAATGGCGGCTGCTGGTATCGAGGATTGCCACCACTTCCTGCTGCTCGGCATTCAGGGGACCTGCGACCTGATCGGCCAGCAGTTCTGTGCCTTCACGCAGACTGGCAAGCGGCGTTTTCAGCTCATGCGACAGGTGGCGCAAAAATTCGTGGCGCTGCTCTTCCAGCCAGCTTAGCCGCTCACTCAGCCAGACGATGCGCTGCCCCAACGAACGGATCTCACGCGGACCACGGAAACTGCCGCTATCGCCCAGCGCCTTACCTTCGCCCAATCGATTGATCATGCGTTCAACCCGCTTCACCGGACCGATGATCATCCCCGTGAACAGCAAAACCAGCACCAGGCTAATCAGGAACAGAATCAGCGCCTGCCAGCCAAAAAACTGACCGCGATCGGCGATTTCACGCTGCAGCTGTAAACCGCGCGAAAACACCACTTCGCGCGTTGCCTGCACCATTTGCGTATTGTTATCTGAAAAGCGCTCCAGCGCGCTGGCGGCTTGTGCCTCAGGATTGCCGTTGTCGCACTGCAACTGCTGCAGCTGCGGCAAGGTGGTTTGCAGCACTTTAAAGGAAGGCAGATCGGGCAAACTGGCGGCGTGGCTGCTGAGCATTTGGCCGTAGCGCGTCCATTGCGTTTGATACAGCTTCGCCAGCGACACATCGCCGAGCACGCAATATTGACGATAGCTGCGCTCCAGCTCCAGCGCGGTTCGCGCCATCGCTTCACTGCGACGCACATCGGTAAAGGTGTTGCGGTTGGTATCCGCCGCCTGGTTGCTTAATGCCGAAAGACTTTCCCACGCTTGCCACGCCAGAACTAGTAACGGCAGCAGAACCAGCAGGAAAGCCATTAACACTAACTGCCGCAGAGATCGGGGAAACAGACGCCATTTCATCACAACCGCGCTTCCTTAAATGTGAGCTGCAGGCATGCTAGCGAAGTATCAAAAGGGAAGAAAGGCCAGATATGAAAACGGCAGGCCTTTTGGCCTGCCGTGGGAGCGACGCCGCAGCATCGCTTGCAAATTAGGTGGAGCCTAACTCAACGTTGCGTCCGATGTTTGATAACGTTGCAGAGCAAACGATTATCGGTGAGGTGGACGACAGGCTCCGTTTGGTGCGTCATTCGGTTTTTATGAGCTCAGCCGCTAAAGCGGGGCAATCATAAACTGGTGAATGAGCCACGTAAGGAGTATAGCAAGTATCGTGCCAATAAATAAATAGCGTTTATTATCAGAGGAATGCCAGACAGGAAGCGGGATCCGGGAGAAAAGCGGACCGGACGGTCAGTGAAAAGTGTCGCTGATTAGCAACGAGTTTAGTACGCTAATTTACTCGCTATATAAATCAATAATTTAAGTGTCACCTTTTGGCGACAACATAAAGGCGGGATTGTCGTTGTTTTCCGACAGTCTCAGAATCATGCGGATTTCAGCAAGGTCGCCATGAATGGCGACCCTACAAAACGCGCAGTTCAATAAAAAAGGCCGCTGTTTAGCGGCCTTTGTTTTGCTTATCCCAACTGCTTACGCGCGTTGCGGAAGATACGCATCCACGGGCTGTCCTCGCCCCACTCTGCCGGATACCAGGAGTTGCTCACGGTACGGAACACACGCTCTGGGTGTGGCATCATAATGGTGACGCGACCGCTTTCGTTGGTTACCGCAGTGATGCCGTTAGGCGAACCATTCGGGTTGGCCGGATAGCTTTCTGTCACTTTGCCGAAGTTATCGACGAAGCGCAGCGCCACTAAACCTTTGCTCTCCAGCTGTGCCAGATGCGCGCCGTCACGCACTTCGACAAAACCTTCACCGTGCGATACCGCGATTGGCATATGCGATCCGACCATGCCATCCAGCAGCAGCGATGGACTCGCCGCCACTTCAACCAGGCTGAAACGCGCTTCAAAACGCTCGGACTGGTTGCGCACAAAGCGTGGCCACAGCTCGCTGCCTGGAATCAGTTCACGCAGGTTCGACATCATCTGGCAACCGTTACACACGCCAAGTGCCAGCGTTTGTGGGCGATGGAAGAAGTTCTCGAACTCATCACGCACGCGGCCATTGAACAGAATGGATTTCGCCCAGCCTTCGCCCGCGCCCAGCACATCACCGTACGAGAAGCCGCCGCAGGCGACCAGCGCCTGGAACTCTTCCAGACCGCGACGACCAGCCAGCAGATCGCTCATGTGCACATCAACCGCAGTAAAGCCTGCACGATGGAAGGCGGCAGCCATTTCCACGTGTGAGTTAACGCCCTGCTCACGCAGCACTGCCACACGCGGACGTGCGCCCGTCGCAATCATCGGTGCCGCAACATCTTCTTCTGGCTTGAAGGTCAGATGAACGTTCAGACCTGGGTCGTTATCGTCTTTTTTCGCTGCATGCTCCTGATCGGCACAGGCTGGGTTATCACGCAGACGCTGCATCTGCCAGGTGGTTTCTGCCCACCAGGTACGCAACGTGGTACGGCTTTCGCTGTACACCGCGCTGTCGCCAGAACGGATCACGAAGCGATCGCCCGGCAACGCTTTACCAATCACATGCAGGTTAGCGCTCAGGCCGTGGTCAGCAAACACCTTCTCGACTGCTGCACGATCCGCTGCATTGATCTGCAACACTGCGCCGAGCTCTTCGGTGAACAAGGCGGCTAACGCATCGCTGCCCAGCGCGGCGATATCGGCTTCGATACCGCAGTGACCGGTGAAGGCCATCTCCGCCAGCGTGACCAACAGGCCGCCGTCAGAACGGTCGTGGTAAGCCAGCAGTTTCTGCTCAGCCACCAGCGCCTGAATGGCGTTGAAGAAGCCCGCCAGCTGCGTGGCGTCACGCACGTCGGCAGGCTTGTCGCCCAGCTGACGATAAACCTGCGACAGCGCGGTCGCGCCAAGCGTGTTCGCGCCGTTGCCGAGATCCACCAGCAACAGCAGGTTGTCTTGATCCGCTTGCAGCTGTGGCGTCACGGTGAGACGCACATCTTCAACGCGCGCAAAGGCGGTGATCACCAGCGACAGCGGCGAGGTCATTTCGCGCTGTTCGTTGCCATTCTGCCAGCGGGTTTTCATCGACATCGAGTCTTTGCCTACCGGAATGGTGATACCCAGCGCCGGACACAGCTCTTCGCCGACCGCTTTCACCGCAGCGTACAAGCCGGCGTCTTCGCCCGGGTGACCAGCAGCGGCCATCCAGTTTGCGGACAGCTTAACGCGTTGCAGCGAACCAATTGAGGTTGCAGCGATGTTGGTTAGCGCTTCACCGACGGCCAGACGACCTGAAGCGGCGAAGTCGAGCAACGCCACTGGCGCGCGCTCGCCGAGGGAGAAGGCTTCACCGTGATAGCTATCGAGGCTGGCGGTGGTGACGGCGCAGTTCGCAACCGGAATCTGCCACGGACCTACCATCTGATCGCGCGCGACCATGCCGGTTACGCTGCGGTCACCAATGGTGATCAGGAAGGTTTTTTCTGCCACGGTCGGCAAGTGCAGCACGCGATTTACCGCATCCGCCACGCTAATGCCGTCACGCTGCAGCGCATCACCTTTAGCCTGCTGGCTGGCAACATCACGCGTCATCTTCGGCGTTTTGCCCAGCAGCACGTCAAGCGGCATGTCGATTGGCTTGTTGTCGAAATGGCTGTCGGCGAGGTTCAGATGCAGCTCTTCGGTGGCTTCACCGATAACGGCATAAGGTGCGCGTTCACGCTTACACAGCTCGTCAAACAGCGCCAGTTGTGCAGGGGCAACCGCCAGTACATAACGTTCCTGCGACTCGTTACACCACACTTCCAGCGGGCTCATGCCTGCCTCATCGCTGAGGATGTCGCGCAGGTTGAAGTTACCGCCACGATTACCGTCGCTCACCAGTTCAGGCATCGCGTTCGAAAGTCCGCCCGCGCCGACGTCATGGATAAACAGAATCGGGTTGGCTTCGCCCAGCTGCCAGCAGCGGTCGATCACTTCCTGGCAACGACGTTCCATTTCTGGGTTGTCGCGCTGTACTGACGCAAAGTCGAGATCGGCATCCGATTGGCCAGATGCCATCGAAGATGCCGCGCCGCCGCCCAAACCGATGTTCATCGCCGGTCCACCCAGCACGATCAGTTTGGCGCCCACCACGATTTCGCCTTTCTGCACGTGATCGGCACGGATGTTACCGATGCCGCCCGCCAGCATGATTGGCTTGTGGTAGCCGCGCAGCTCCACGCCATTGTGGCTGTTGACGCGCTCTTCATAGGTACGGAAGTAGCCGTTCAGGGCAGGACGACCAAATTCGTTGTTGAACGCCGCGCCGCCCAATGGGCCTTCGGTCATGATATCCAGCGCGGTGACAATGCGATCCGGCTTACCGAAATCCTCTTCCCACGGCTGTTCAAAGCCTGGAATACGCAGGTTCGATACCGAGAAACCGACCAGACCGGCTTTTGGCTTCGCACCACGTCCGGTTGCACCTTCGTCACGGATTTCGCCACCAGAACCGGTCGCGGCACCCGGCCACGGTGAAATGGCGGTTGGGTGGTTATGGGTTTCAACCTTCATCAGGATATGCGCGTCTTCCTGATGGAATTCGTATTCGCCCTTCTGCGCATCGGCGTAGAAGCGGCCAACTTCAGAACCTTCCATTACTGCAGCGTTGTCTTTATAAGCAGACAGCACGTGCTCAGGATTATGTTCAAAGGTGTTTTTGATCATTCTAAACAGCGACTTCGGCTGCTTTTCGCCGTCGATAATCCAGTCGGCGTTGAAGATCTTGTGACGACAGTGCTCGGAGTTTGCCTGCGCAAACATGTAGAGCTCGATGTCGTTCGGATTGCGGCCCAGCTTAGTAAAGGCATCAAGCAGGTAATCGATCTCATCATCGGCCAGCGCCAGGCCCAGCGTGGTGTTGGCCTGCTCCAGCGCGCTGCGACCGGCGCCCAGCACGTCAACGCTCTTCAGCGGCTGCGGCTGATGGTGAGCAAACAGCTGCTGCGCATCATTGAGGTCAGCGAACACCGTTTCCATCATGCGGTCATGCAGCAGGCTCGCCAGCTGCTGCCACTGTGCTTCCGTCAGCTCAGGTGCCTGCACATAGAAGGCCATACCGCGTTCAAGACGCAAGACCTGTGGCAGATCGCAGTTATGGGCGATGTCGGTGGCTTTCGATGACCACGGTGAGATGGTGCCGGGACGCGGCGTTACCAGCAACAGACGCCCTTGTGGCGCGTGTTCGGCGAGAGAAGGACCGTATTTCAGCAGGCGTTGCAGGCGGGCTTGCTCATCCGCGCTGAGCGGTGCACTAACATCGGCAAAATGGACGTACTCGGCGTAAATATCACTCACCGGAAGGTGAGCGTCCTGAAAGCGGGTCAGCAGTTTGTTTACACGAAATGCCGACAGAGCGGGCGAACCACGCAGAATTTCCATCATTAAAGATCTCTCGTCTTTGAAGTGCCGGGCGACGCTTCATTGGGCGCAACAGGGGAAAACGGGCGGTATTATAGAGAAACAGCACGGGTTACGAAACCGTTTGCGCATAAATTCTGGCACCTGGCGTTTGGCTGAATTTTGCACAATTCTTGCTATAAAAGTTGCCCTGCCCCTTTTTGTTGCGCAAAATGCCCCTCGCTCTGGGAGTTAAAACAACATAAATACTGCCTTTAAAAGACAGAGGCCTGTGAGCCATTACGAGACAACTATTTGAAACGCCTAAAAATAAACTATCTGTTTATCGGTCTGATCACCGTGCTGCTTGCGCTAGCATTGTGGCCTTCCATCCCGTGGTACGGGGGCGGAACAGACGCGCTATCACAGATCAAATCACGCGGAGTGCTGCGCATCAGTACCGTTAACTCTCCGCTGACTTACTACACCATTAACAATGCACCAGCCGGTATGGATTACGAGCTGGCGAAGCGCTTCGCCGATTACCTGGGCGTGAAACTGGAAGTTGAGGTGCGTCCTAACCTCGGCGATCTGTTTGACGACCTCGATGACGGAAAAGCGGATTTGCTGGCTGCCGGCTTGATCTACAACAGCGAGCGCCTCGCACACTACCAAAGTGGCCCGAGCTACTATTCGGTGTCGCAGCAGCTGGTGTACCGCATTGAT